>NZ_FMHT01000003.1:319000-638000 GCF_900091585.1 Micromonospora nigra
ACCGCCGGCAGGCCCTGGTCCCGCCGGTGACCGGCGAGGGCGTCGAGGAAACTGTTGGCGGCGGCGTAGTTGCCCTGCCCGGGTGAACCGAGCGTCGCCGCGATCGACGAGAACAACACGAACGCCGACAGGTCCAGATGCGCAGTCGCCTGATGCAGCGCCCACGCGGCGTCGACCTTCGGCCGCATCACAGTGGCCAGAGCATCATCGGTCAGGGACGTGATCGTGGCGTCGGCGATGACCCCGGCGGTGTGCACCACAGCCGTCAACGGACGCGCCGGGTCGACCCCGGCGACCAGACCACCCACCTGCTCCGGATCCGCGACGTCCACCGACACGGCGCTCACCGTCGCCCCGGCCTCGGTCAGGTCCGCGACCAGAGCCGCGTAATCACTGCCCTCGGTGGGCAGGCGGCGGGAGGCGAGCAGCAGGTGCCGGGCCTGCCCGGTGGCGACCAGGTGCCGGGCCACCACACCGGCGAGGGCGCCGGACGCACCCGTGACCAACGTCGTACCCTCCGGATCCACCGGCGACGGCACGGTCAGAACCACCTTACCGACATGCCGGGCCTGACTGATGTGCCGCAACGCCCGCCGCGCCTGCCGCACATCCCACACCCGCACCGGCAACGGCCTCAACACACCCTGCTCGAACAGGTCAAGCAGTTCCGACAGCATCTGTCCGATGCGGGTGCCGCCGGCGGCGTTGAGTTCGAACGCCTGGTACGTCACGCCAGGGTGCTGTGCGGCGACGAGTTCCGGGTCACGGACGTCGGTCTTGCCCATCTCCACGAACCGACCACCACGCGGCAACAACCGCAACGACGCGTCCACGAACTCACCCGCCAGGGCATCCAACACCACGTCGACACCCGCACCACCCGAAGCGGTGGCGAAAGCCTGCTCGAAGTCCGTGGTCCGCGACGACGCGATCCGCTCGTCAGCCACCCCCAACTCCCGCAACACGCCCCACTTACCGGGACTCGCCGTGGCGAACACCGTCGCCCCGAAATGATGGGCAAGCTGAACCGCCGCCATACCCACCCCACCCGCACCCGAGTGCACCAGCACCGACTCACCCGACCGCAACCCCGCCAGATCGTGCAGGGCGTAGTAGGCGGTCAGGAACACCACCGGCACCGACGCGGCATCCCGGTAGGACCAACCACGCGGCACTCGCGCGATCCGCTCCCGCTGAGCGACGACCTGCGGGCCGAAGCCCGGCTCGAACAACCCGAACACCCGATCACCGGGCACCAGGTCGTCCACACCGGGACCGACCTCCAGCACCACGCCGGCACCCTCACTACCCATCACCGCAGTGGGATCCGGATACATACCGAGCGCGATCAACACGTCACGGAAGTTCACCCCGGCAGCCCGAACGGCCACCCGTACCTGACCGGCGGCCAGTGGCAGTGCCACGCCCGGCAGCACGTCGATGCCGTCGATCGTGCCGGGACGCACCGCCGCCACATGCCACAGGTCGGTCGACGGGATGAGGCGGTCGCCTGCCGGCCGGGTCACCCGGGGCGTGAACACGCTGCCGGCGCGCAGCGCGACCTGTCCGCCGGTGGGGGTCGGGTCGGCGGCGACCCCCGCCAGCAACGCCAACACCTCGGCGTCCGGCGCACGGTCCAGGTCGGCCAGCACGATCCGGTCCGGATGCTCCGACTGGGCCGAGCGCAGCAGGCCCCATACCGCCGCGCCCGCGAGGTCACCGGTCGCATCGCCCGGCTGCGCCGCGACGGCGTTGCGGGTGGCCACGACGAGCCGGGTGTCGGCGAGGGCATCGGCGGTCAGCCACGCCCGGACGATCGCCAGTACCTCCGCGGTGGTCGAGTGGACCCGGCGGTGCGGCTCGTCGTCTGCCGCGCCGCCGGCCAGCGGGAGCAGCACGGTACGGGGTGCGGGTTGTCCCGCCTCGATGGCGCTGAGCAGCACGGCCAGGTCGGGGTACGCCGGCGTCCCGGGCAGGTCGGCCAGGTCGCCGAGCACCGCCCAACCGGAGACGTCCCCGGTGGGGGTGACGTCCTCGGCCTGCCAGGTGACCTCGAACAGTGACCGGTCGGCGGCGCTCGACGTCGGTCCGGTGGCCATCTCCCGAAGGGTGAGGGAGTCCACCGACACCACGGGCGCACCGGAGGCGTCTGCGGCGACGAGGCGGACCGCCGTACCCGACCGGGTCAGCCGGACCCGGAGGGTCGGGGCGCCGGCCGCGTGCACCTGGACGCCCTCGAACGCGAACGGGATCCGGGGGGCGGTCTGCGCGTCGGCCAGCAGCAGCCCGATCGGATGCAGGGCGGCGTCGAGCAGCGCGGGGTGCACCTCGAACCGGCCGGCGCTGTCCGCGGCCTCGTCGGGCAGGGCGACCTCGGCGTACACCTCGCCGTCACCCGTCCACACCCGACGTAGTCCCCGGAACACCGGCCCGTACGACAGGCCGTGCCCGGCGAGGGTGTCGTACCAGCCGGTCATGTCCATCTCGGACGCCCCGACCGGCGGCCACGTGCCGACGGTCGGCTCCTCGGCCGACGCGGGTTCCAGAACACCCTCGGCGTGCCGGGTCCAGTCGGCGGCCGGGTCGTCCTCGGGTTGCGCGTGCACGGTGACGCCACGCGCGCCGTCCACGTCGGCCGCGCCGACGCGTACCTGCACCCGGACGGCTTCGGCGTGCGACAGGGTCAGCGGCGCGGCGATCGTGAGCTCCCGAACCCGCGACGCACCCACCTCGTCACCAGCCCGCACCACCAACTCCACCAGCGCCGTACCCGGCACCACCACCGCACCCGACACCACATGCCCGGCCAACCACGGATGCGTCGACACCGACAACCGACCGGTCAACAACGTCTCGTCATCACCAGCAAGGCGAACCGCAGCACCCAACAACGGATGCCCCGCCACCCCGAGCCCCGCCCCCGAAACATCACCAACCCGCCACGAACCCACCTCCGGCCAGAACCGCTCCCGCTGAAACGCATACGTCGGCAGATCCACCCCACCCGCACCCGCACCCGCGAACACAGCCGCCCAATCCACCGGCACACCGGTGACGTGCAGACCACCGAGCGCGGCGAGGAACTGGCGGGGGCCGTGTTCGTCGCGGCGCAGCGAGCCGACCACGACGCCGGGCTGTGCGGTGGCGGCCCGGTCGAGGGCGTCCTGCACCACGACCTTGAGCACGGGGTGCGGGCTGACCTCGACGAACGTGCGGAATCCCGCGTCGATCAGGGCGTCCACGACGGGGGCGAGTCGCACCGGTTCGCGCAGGTTCCGGTACCAGTAGTCGGCGTCCAGTTCGGTGCTGTCGACGAGGTCGCCGGTGACCGTGGAGTGGAAGGCGACCGTGGTGGGGCGGGCCTCGATGGTGCCGAGGGCGGCGGCCAGGTCGTCGCGGACGGCTTCCACGTGTTCGCAGTGGGAGGCGTAGTCGACGGCGATGCGTCGGGCCCGGATGTCGCGTTCGGCGCAGGTGTCGAGCAGTTCGGTGACGGCGGTCGCGTCGCCGGAGACGACGGTGACGGCGGCGCCGTTGAGGGCGGCGACGGTGAGGGCACCGGCCCAGGGGGCGATGAGCTGGGCGGTGTCGTCGGCGGACAGGGGCACGGAAACCATGCCACCGAGCCCGGAGATGGCCAACAGGCCCCGGCTGCGGGCGACGACGAGACGCAGCGCGTCGGGCAGGGTGAGCGCGCCGGCCACGCAGGCGGCGGCGATCTCGCCCTGGGAGTGGCCGATGACCGCGTCGGGCCGGACGCCGCAGGCCCGCCACACCTCGGCGAGGGAGATCATGACGCAGAACAGCAGCGGCTGCACGACGTCGACCCGTTCCATGGGCGGGGCGTCGGGTGCGCCACGCAGAACGTCCTCGGGGGTCCAGTCGACCAGCCCGGCCAGCTCGGCCGCGCACTCACCCATCCGGGCCCGGAAGACCGGCGAGGTGTCGAGCAGGTCGAGGGCCATGCCGGCCCACTGGGTGCCCTGACCGGGGAAGACGAAGACCACCTTCGGCGTACCGTCGCCGGTGCTGGCGTGGTGGTCGGCCTGGGCGAGCGCGGCCAGCCCGGCCAGCGCGTCGTCGCGGTCGGCGACCACGGCGGCCTGCCGGTAGGGGTGGTGGGCGCGGCCGGTGGCGAGCGCGTAGCCGACGTCGACCAGGTCGACCTCGGGCCGCTCGGCGAGGTGGGCGTGGATCCGGGCCGCCTGGTCGCGCAACGCACGGGCGGTGCGGCCCGAGACGAGCAGCGGTACGGCGTCGGCGGCGACCAGGCCGGGCACCGGCCCGGTGGGGGCGGAAGGGGTGGCCGGGGTGTCGGCGGGGGCCTGCTCGATGATGGCGTGGGCGTTGGTGCCACTGATGCCGAAGGAGGACACGGCGGCACGGCGGGGTCGGTCGACGTCCGGCCAGCGGGTGGCGTCGGTGGTCAGGGCCACCGCGCCGGTGGTCCAGTCGATGTGCGGGGACGGCTCGTCGACGTGCAGGGTGGGCGGGATCAGGCCGTGCCGCATGGCGAGGACCATCTTGATCACCCCGGCGACGCCGGCGGCGGCCTGGGTGTGACCGATGTTCGACTTGATCGACCCGAGCAGCAACGGTCGGTCGGCGGGCCGGTCCTGCCCGTAGGTGGCCAGCAGGGCCTGCGCCTCGATCGGGTCGCCGAGGGTGGTGCCGGTGCCGTGCGCTTCCACGACGTCGACCTGGGCGGGGGTGAGTCGGGCGTTGGCGAGAGCCTGCCGGATGACCCGCTGCTGCGCCGGCCCGTTGGGTGCGGTGAGACCGTTGGAGGCGCCGTCGGAGTTGACGGCGGTGCCCCGGACGACGGCGAGCACCCGGTGACCGCGTCGCCGGGCGTCGCTGAGGCGTTCGACGAGGAGCATGCCGACGCCCTCGCCCCAGCCGGTGCCGTCGGCGCCCGCGGCGAACGCCTTGCACCGGCCGTCGGGGGCGAGGCCGCCCTGGCGGGAGAACTCGGAGAACATGCCGGGTTGGGCCATCAGCGCGGCGCCGCCGACGAGGGCCATCTCGCACTCGCCGGAACGCAGCGCCTGGGTGGCCAGGTGCAGGGCGACCAACGACGACGAGCAGGCGGTGTCGACGGTGACGGCCGGCCCTTCCAGGCCGTAGGTGTAGGCGACGCGGCCGGAGGCGACGCTGCCGGCGGTGCCGGTGAGCAGGTGCCCTTCCAGGCCGTCGAGACCATCGCTGCCGTTGGCGGCGTAGCCGGAGGAGGCGGCGCCGATGAAGACGCCGGTGACGGTGCCGTGCACGGTGGCGGGGTCGAGGCCGGCGGATTCGAAGGCCTCCCACGAGGTTTCCAACAGCAACCGCTGCTGCGGATCCATCGCCAGGGCCTCACGCGGACTGATCCCGAAGAAACCCGGATCGAACTCCGCCGCGTCATACAGGAACCCACCCTGCCGCGTCGTCGACGTACCCGCCCGATCGGCCTCCGGGTCGTAGAGCGCCTCGAGATCCCAACCCCGATCAGCCGGGAACCCACCGATCGCATCCCCACCGGAGGACACCAACTCCCACAACTGATCCGGCCCAGACACACCACCAGGGAACCGACACGCCATCCCGATGATCGCGATCGGCTCGTCCGTCGTGGCAGGGGCGGTCGGGTGGGCGGGGTTCCGGCCGGGTGACGTGGGCTGGCCCAGTTGCTCGTGCAGCTGGGCGGCGAGGCGAGTGGGGGTGGGGTGGTCGAAGACGAGGGTGGCGGGCAGCCGCAGCCCGGTGGCGGCAGCCAACCGGTTACGCAACTCCACCGAGGTCAACGAGTCGAACCCGAGTTCCTTGAACGCCCGACCACCCGGCACCGCCTGCGCCGACGCGTGCCCCAGCACCGCCGCCGCCTCCGCACACACCAGATCCACCAACAACCGGCGGGCGTCCTCCTGCGCCAGGCCGGCGAGCCGGTGCGAGAAGGCGGGGCCGGTGGCGGTGGCAGGGCCGCCGGCCTGCCGGCGGGTGCCGCCGGTGCGGGCGAGCAGCCGGAGGATCGGCGGGACCTGCGCGGCGTCGCCGCTGATCCGCAGTCGGGCCGCGGCGACGGTGGACAGCGTCCGGGTGGTGGCGGCGTCGAACAGGGCGGCGCCCTCGGCCGCGGTCAGGCCGGCCATGCCGAGCCGGCGTAGCCGCCGCTCGTCGTCGCCGTCGAGGTGAGCGGTCATGGTGCTGGTGGTGGCCCAGAGTCCCCAGGCGAGGCTGACCGCCGGCAGGCCCTGGTCCCGCCGGTGACCGGCGAGGGCGTCGAGGAAACTGTTGGCGGCGGCGTAGTTGCCCTGCCCGGGTGAACCGAGCGTCGCCGCGATCGACGAGAACAACACGAACGCCGACAGGTCCAGATGCGCAGTCGCCTGATGCAGCGCCCACGCCGCGTCGACCTTCGGCCGCATCACAGTGGCCAGAGCATCATCGGTCAGGGACGTGATCGTGGCGTCGGCGATGACACCGGCGCAGTGCACCACGGCCGTCAACGGACGCGCCGGGTCGACCCCGGCGACCAGACCACCCACCTGCTCCGGATCCGCGACGTCCACCGACACGGCGCTCACCGTCGCCCCGGCCTCGGTCAGGTCCGCGACCAGAGCCGCGTAGTCACTGCCCTCGACCGGCAGACGCCGCGACGCCAACAACAGGTGCCGGGCCTGCCCGGTGGCGACCAGGTGCCGGGCCACCACACCGGCGAGAGTGCCGCTGGCCCCGGTGACCAACGTCGTACCCTCCGGATCCACCGGCGACGGCACGGTCAGGACCACCTTACCGACATGCCGGGCCTGACTGATGTGCCGCAACGCCTGCCGCGCCTGCCGCACATCCCACACCCGCACCGGCAACGGCCTCAACACACCCTGCTCGAACAGGTCAAGCAGTTCCGACAACATCTGCCCGATGCGGGCACCACCCGCCTCGTTCAGATCGAACGCCCGATACACCACACCCGGATGCGCAGCCGCCACCGCATCGGCGTCACGGACGTCGGTCTTGCCCATCTCCACGAACCGACCACCACGCGGCAACAACCGCAACGACGCGTCCACGAACTCACCCGCCAGGGCGTCGAGGACCACATCCACACCCGCACCACCGGAAACGGTGGCGAAAGCCTGCTCGAAGTCGGTCGTCCGCGACGACGCGATCCGCTCCTCCGCCACCCCCAACTCCCGCAGGGTGTCCCACTTACCCGCAGACGCCGTGGCGAACACCGTCGCCCCGAAATGCTGCGCCAACTGGATCGCCGCCATGCCGACCCCACCCGCACCCGAATGGACCAGCACCGACTCACCCGACCGCAACCCCGCCAGATCGTGCAGGGCGTAGTAGGCGGTCAGGAAGACCAGGGGGACGGAGGCCGCCTGGGTGAACGACCAGCCGGCGGGGATCCTCGCCACCCGTTCCCGCTCGGCGAGAGCCTGTGGGCCGAAGCCGGGTTCGAACATGCCCATCACCCGGTCACCGGGGACGAGGTCGTCGACACCAGGGCCGACCTCCAGCACGACGCCCGCGCCCTCGCTGCCCATTCGGGCCGTCGGGTCCGGGTACATGCCGAGGGCGATCAGCACGTCGCGGAAGTTCACGCCGGTGGCCCGTACGGCGATCCTGACCTGCCCCGGGCCCGGCCTCAACTCGGGTGCGGGCACCAAAGCGACGCCGTCGAGCGTGCCGGGAGCGACCGGCGCGAGGTGCCAGAGGCCCGACGCCGGGGGTGCCAGATCGTCTCCGTCGAGGCGGGTCAGCCGGGGTACGCGCACCTCGTCCCCCCGGACGGCCACCTGCCCGCCGGTAGAGGTCGGGTCGACAGCGACCCCCGCCAGCAACGCCAACACCTCGACGTCCAGCACACGGTCCACATCGGCCAGCACAATCCGATCCGGATGCTCCGACTGCGCCGAACGCAGCAGACCCCACACCGCCGCACCCACCAGATCGGCCACCCGATCCCCATCCCCGGCCACCACCGCACCCCGGGTCACCACCACCAGCCGCGAACCGGCACACACCTCCGCCACCAACCACTCCCGCACCACCGCGAGAACAGCCGCCGTCACCGCCCGCACCACACCAGGAAGCGTGGTGTCGGCATCGGTGGAGGTGGTGAGGGCGTCGGGACCGGTGACCGACAACAGGACAGCCTGCGGCGGACTGCCACCCGCCCCCACCGAAGCCACCAACGCCGCCACATCCGAGAAGACCGCCACGCCCGGCACCACATCGGGCGTGCGGGGCAGCTCAAGCTGCGCCCAGTCCACCAGCTCGGCGACCGGAACAACCTGCTCGACCGGCCACGACACCTCGAACAACGACCGGTCCACCGCACCCGCAACAGCCACCCCGGTCAACTCACGCAACACGAGCGAATCCACCGACACCACCGGCGCACCCGACTCATCAAACGCCACCAGACACACCGACATGCCCGAACGCGTCAACCGCACCCGCAACACCCGCGCACCCGAGGCATGCACCTGCACACCCTCGAACGCAAACGGCACCCGCGGACCCGAACCCTCCACCAACAACCCGATCGGATGCAACGCCGCATCCAACAACGCCGGATGCACCCCGAACCCCGCCGCATCAGCCCCCTCGGGCAACACCACCTCGGCAAACACCTCACCGCCACCAACCCACACCCGACGCAACCCCCGAAACACCGACCCGTACGACAGGCCATGCTCGGCCAGAGCGTCATACCAGCCGGTGAGGTCCACCTCGGACATGTCGACCGGGGGCCAGGTGCCAATGGTTGACCGCTCGGCGAGGACGGGCTCCAGGATGCCCTCGGCGTGGTGGATCCAGTCGGCCTCCGGGTCGTCGTCGGGCTGGGAGTAGACGGTCACCTGGCGGGCACCGGAGGAGTCGGTCGCGCCGACGCGTACCTGCACCCGGACGGCTTCGGCGTGCGACAGGGTCAGCGGCGCGGCGATCGTGAGCTCCCGAACCCGCGACGCACCCACCTCGTCACCAGCCCGCACCACCAACTCCACCAGCGCCGTACCCGGCACCACCACCGCACCCGACACCACATGCCCGGCCAACCACGGATGCGTCGACACCGACAACCGACCGGTCAACAACGTCTCGTCATCACCAGCAAGGCGAACCGCAGCACCCAACAACGGATGCCCCGCCACCCCGAGCCCCGCCCCCGAAACATCACCAACCCGCCACGAACCCACCTCCGGCCAGAACCGCTCCCGCTGAAACGCATACGTCGGCAGATCCACCCCACCCGCACCCGCACCCGCGAACACAGCCGCCCAATCCACCGGCACACCGGTGACGTGCAGCTCGGCCAGGGCGGCGAGCAGGGCGGTGACCTCGGGGCGGTCCTTGCGCTGGGCGGCAACGGACAGCACATCGTCGTCGGGCAGGATGTCAGCGGTCAACGCGGTCAGCACACTCTGCGGACCGACCTCCACGAACGTGTCGACCCCGGCCGCCCGCAACGCGGCGACCCCGTCGGCGTACCGGACGGCCTCCCGCACATGCCGCACCCAGTAGTCGACCGTACGGATCTCGTCACCGTCGGCGAGCGCCCCAGTCACATTCGACACAACCGGCAGCAGCGGCGCCGCGAAGGACAACGTCTCCAGAACCGCCCGGAACCCGGCCAGCATCGGCTCCATCAACGGACCGTGGAACGCATGACTCACCGTCAACCGCCGGGTCCGCACCCCCCGCTCCCGCCAGACCCGCTCCACCTCGTCCAGGGTGGCGGCGGCACCGGACACCACCACCGAAGCCGGCCCGTTGACCGCGGCGATCCCCACCTCGCCCAGACCGGCGATCGAAGCCGCGACATCAGCCTCCGACGCAGCCACGGCCAGCATCCCACCACCAGCCGGCAGCGCCTGCATCAACCGACCCCGCGCGGCGACCAGCGCACACGCATCGGCCAGGGGCAGCACCCCGGCCACATGAGCGGCGGTGATCTCACCGACGGAGTGACCACCCACGAAGTCCGGCACCACACCGAACGACTCCACGAGCCGGAACAACGCCACCTCAACCGCGAACAACCCCGCCTGCGTGAACACCGTCTGATCCAACAGACCAGCCTCCGGCGAGCCCGCCTCAGCGAACAACACCGACCTGAGCGGCTGCGGCAGCATCGGGTCCAGGTGTCCACACACCTCATCCAACGCGGACGCGAACACCGGGAACACGCCGGACAACTCCCGACCCATCCCGGCACGCTGCGCACCCTGACCCGAGAACAGGACCGCGAGCGGGCCCCGGTCGCCGGCCTGACCCGTGACCACCGTCGGCGAGGCGTCCCCCGCCGCCAGCGCCCGCAGCCCGGCCAGCAGGTCGTCGCGACCGCTCACGGTGACCACGGCACGAGAGTCCAGCGTGGACCGCGAACTGACCGACGAGTACGCCACGTCGATCGGGCGCACGTCGGCGTCGGCGTCCAGCCAGGCCACCCAACGACCGGCCTGCGCGGCGAGCGCCGTGGGGTGCGCGGCGGAGAGCAGGACCGGGACGGCGGGGAGCGCACGCGTGGGCGGCGCGTCCTCGACGACGGTTTCGGGTGTGGGGGCCTGTTCCAGGATGAGGTGGGCGTTGGTGCCGCTCATCCCGAAGGAGGAGACGGCAGCGCGACGGACGCGGCCGGGTTCCGCCGGCCACGGACGCGCATCGGTGAGCAGGGTGACCGCACCGGACGACCAGTCGATGTGCGGGGACGGCCGCGTGACGTGCAGGGTGCGCGGCATGGTGGCGTGCCGCATCGACTGCACCATCTTGATCACCCCGGCGACACCGGCCGCCGCCTGGGTGTGGCCGATGTTGGACTTCAGCGAGCCGAGCCAGAGCGGCCGATCCGCCGGGCGGTCCGTGCCGTACGTGGCCAGCAGCGCCTGCGCCTCGATCGGGTCGCCGAGGGTGGTGCCGGTGCCGTGGGCCTCCACGACGTCCACGTCGGCGGGGGTGAGCCGGGCGTTGTCCAGGGCCTGCCGGATGACGCGCTGCTGGGCGGGGCCGTTCGGGGCGGTGAGGCCGCTGCTGGCACCGTCGGAGTTGACGGCGCTGCCCTTGATCACGGCAAGGATCCGGTGGCCGTTGCGGCGGGCGTCCGACAGCCGTTCGACGAGCACCATGCCCACGCCCTCGGCCCAGCCGGTGCCGTCCGCGTCAGCGGAGAACGCCTTGCAGCGCCCGTCGGAGGCCAGGCCACGCTGACGGGAGAACTCGACGAAGCCGCCGGGGGTGGCCATCACGCTGACCCCGCCGGCCACGGCGAGCGTGCACTCGCCGTCCCGCAGGGCCTGACTGGCCAGGTGCAGGGCGACCAGCGAGGACGAGCAGGCGGTGTCGATGGTGACGGCCGGGCCTTCCAGGCCGAAGGTGTACGCGAGTCGGCCGGAGATGACGCTGGCGGCGGTGCCGGTCAGCACGTACCCCTCGGCGCCCTCGGGGAGGCGGCGCAGGACGGAGGTGTAGTCCTGTCCGGCGGTGCCGACGAACACGCCGGTACGGCTGCCGCGCAGCGCGCCCGCGTCGAGGCCGGAGCGTTCGAAGACCTCCCAGGTGGTCTCCAGCAGCAGCCGCTGCTGCGGGTCCATCGCGAGGGCCTCGCGAGGGGAGATGCCGAACAGGGTCGGATCGAAGTGCCCGGCGTCGTGCAGGAAGCCGCCCCGGTCGCTGTACGAGGTGCCGGGGTGGTCCGGGTCCGGGTCGTACAGTTGGGCCAGGTCCCACCCTCGGTCGGTGGGGAAGGTGCCGGTGGCGTCGGTGCCGGCGGCGACGAGGTCCCACAGTTCCTCGGGGGAGCTGACACCGCCGGGGAACCGGCAGGCCATGCCGACGATGGCGATCGGCTCCGGTTCGGCGTCCTCCAGTTCCCGCAGGCGTCGGTGCGCCTGGCGGAGTTCGGTGGTCACCCACTTGAGGTGTTCGAGGAGCTTCTCTTCGTCCGCCATGACCCACCCGCCCGGAGCTTGCTGCCGATCGATTCCACCGACTGAGGCCATCGATCCGGCGCGGCGTCACTGACCGGCACGACCGATGGCGAACACACTCACCGCTTCACCGTGTTGTCCTCACCGCTGATCACCCGCTCGGCACCGCCTCTCCCACCGGGGGAACGCGGCACCCGACCGCCACCGTGACTGGACGGTACTGAGCGGTGCGGGACGGCCCAACCCCTACGGACCCCTCATTCGCACCCGCCCGGCAGGGCGGATATCCGCAGCGTGCGGTGGGTCGGGCGGGCCGGGAACGCCGGTCAGCCGAGGTGCCGGGCGGGGGCCGGCAGGATCGTCCGCAGCCGCCCCGGTGGGGTGGCCCGGCGCCGCCACTCACGGGGGTAACCGACCGACACCTCCTCGAACCGGACGCCGTCGTACCAGGTGGTACGGGGAATGTGCAGGTGGCCGTAGACGGCGACGCGGGTGTCGTAGCGCAGGTGCCAGTCGGCGGTGAGGTCGGTGCCGCACCACTGGGCGAACTCCGGGAACCGCAGGATGCGGGTCGGTTCGCGGACCAGTGGGTAGTGGTTGACCAGGACGGTGGGCAGCCCGCCGCGTTCCGCGTCGAGCCGCCGCTCGGTCTCGATGACCCGAGCCCGACACCAGGCCTCTCGGCTCGGGTACGGGTCGGGGTGCAGCAGGATCTCGTCGGTGCAGACGATCCCGGTCTCGTGCGCCAGGGCCAGGGCCTGCTCCTGGGTGTACGTCCCGGGGGGCCGCCACGTGTAGTCGTACCCGACGAAGAGTGGGGCGATGAGGACGGGATCGCCGTCCGGGTCCCACACCGGGTACGGATCCTCTGGGGTGATCACGCCGAGTCGGCGGCACAACTCGACCAGGTGCCGGTAGCGCGCCTCGCCCCGCAGATCGACGGCGTCGTCGCGGGGGGTCCACAGTTCGTGGTTGCCCGGCGCCCAGATGACGGTGGCGAACCGCTCACGGAGCAGTCGGAGAGCCCACTCGACGTCGGCGGCGTACTCGCCGACGTCCCCGGCGACGATCAGCCAGTCGTCGTCGTTGTCGGGGCGCAGGGCCTCGACGACGGCGCGGTTCTCCGCGTACACGACGTGCAGGTCGCTGATCGCGACGAGCTGACGGACCGGGGTCACTCGGCACCTCCCGTACCTGCGGGCACCCCACCGGCCGGCGGCGTGCCGACGCGGCGGCCGACCACGACCACCTGGCAGCCTCCGACCCTATGAAGACTGCCAGGTGGCGGCACACCCCTAGCTGGGCGCGGCGCACCCCTAGGCGGGGTGGTGGTCACGACTTGCCGAACTCCCGCTGGATGATGTCGAAGATGTCGTCGGAACTGGCGGCGGCCAGGTCGTCGGCCGGTTCACCGGCAGGGGTGGCCGGCCAGTCCGCCGGCTCCGCGTCGGGGGTGGCTGGCGACGTCGCCTGGTCACCTCCCCGCCAGCGGGTGAGCAGGTCCTCCAGTCGGCGGGTGATCTGCGGGTCGCCGCGCCGATCGCCGGGAACGGCGCGCAGGAACTGGTCGAGCCGGTCGATCTCGGCGACGACCGGGGTGGCCGCGCCGTGGGGCACCAGTTCGGCACGCAGGTGCGCGGCGAGCGCCATGGGTGTCGGGTGGTCGAAGACGAGGGTCGTCGGCAGGGTGAGGCCGGTTTCGGTAGCCAGCCGGTTGCGCAGTTCGACGGCGGTGAGCGAGTCGAAGCCGAGTTCCAGGAAACCCCGGTTCGCCCGGATCCCGGTCGGCGTGCGGTGGCCGAGCACGGTGGCGGCCGTGCCGCGGACCAGGTCGAGGATGATGCGGTCCCGTTCGGCTTCACCGGCGGCGGCGAGCCGGTCCCGCAGCGCCTGCGACGGGCCCTCGGCAGAGGTCGACGGCTCTGCCCGCTCGGCGGTGCCGGCTTCGGAGATCTCGTCGAGCAGGGGGCTGGGGCGCAGGGCGGTGAAGGAGGCGGCGAACCGGTCCCAGGTGACGTCGGCGACCACCACGGTGCTGTCGTCCCGGTCGAGCGCACCCTGCAGGGCCGTCACCGCCAACTCAGGCGCCATCGCCGGCAGACCCCGACGGGCCAACTGCTCCTGCTGCTCACCCTGAGCCATGCCGGCACCGGCCCAGGGGCCCCAGGCCACCGCCGTGCCGACCGCACCACGGGCCCGCCGCCGCGCGACCAACCCGTCAAGGTACGCGTTGGCCGCCGCATAACCGGCCTGACCGGCCGACCCCCACACCCCGGAAATCGACGAGAACACCACGAACGCGTCCAACCCGTCACCGGGCAGCAACTCGTCGAGATGGGCCGCACCATCCACCTTCGCACGCAGGACATGATCCAGTTCGTCGGCGGTCAGCTCGGCCAGTGGGGTGGAGTGTGCCGCGCCGGCCGCGTGCACGACCGCTCGGACCGGGTCACCCTGGGCGGTGAGGTCGTCCAGCAGCGCGGTGAGTGCCGACCGGTCGGCCACGTCACAGGCAGCCACCGTCACCCGCGCACCGGACGCACGCAACCGTTCCGCCAACTCCACCGCACCCGCAGCCCGCTCCCCCCGCCGGCTGGTCAACACCACGTGCCCCGCACCAACCCCGACCGCCCACTCCGCGACCCGCGAACCGAGCGCACCCGTACCACCGGTCACCAACACCGTCCCCGACAACCGGAAGTCCCGCCGCACCACATCACCAGACGCCCGCACCAGACGCCGAACGAACACCCCCGACGACCGCACCGCCACCTGATCCTCGGCACCCGAGGCCAACACCCCACACAGCCGCCGCGCCACCCGACCGTCCACCGACTCCGGCAGATCCACCAGGCCACCCCACCGACGCGGCTCCTCCAACCCGGCGACCCGACCCAGGCCCCAGACGGCCGCCGCAACCGCATCCACCGGCGCATCGGACACACCCACCGACACCGCACCCCGGGTCACCCACCACACCCGCCCCACGTCGGATGCCCCGAGTGCCTGCACGGCCGCCAACGCCTCGCCGACACCCGCACCCGACAACGACAGCAACGACACCACCCCGGCGACCTCGCCGACGTCACACAGCGCCTTCGCCACCAGCTCCCGGTTGGCCGGGCCGTCGAGCAGCACCGACCGGACCTGCGCGCCGGCCGCCGTCAGACCGTCGGTCACGGCCGTGAGCAGCGGTTCGTCGATCCCGGTGTACGGCACCAGCAGCAGCCAGGTGCCCGACATCGCCGGCTCGGTGTCGGGTACGGCCCGCCAGTCGATCCGGTAGCGCCAGGAGTCGGCGGTGGCGCGTCGTCGTCCGGCCTGCCGCCACCGGGCCAGGGTCGGCAGCAGCGCACTCAGCGGCTGGTCCGCCGCCAGTGACAGTTCGTCTCCCAGCCCGGTCAGGTCATCCTGCTCCACCGCCGCCCAGAACCGCTCGTCGGTTGCCGAGTCGTTGGTGGTGTGCGGTGCGGCCGGTGGGGTGTCGTGCAGCCAGTACCGCTGGTGTTGGAAGGCGTAGGTGGGCAGGTCGACCGTACGGGGCCGGGCACCGGCCCGGGTGAACCAGGACGCCCAGTCCACCGACGTACCCGTCACATGCAACCGCGCCAGAGCGGTCAACACACCCACCGTCTCCGACTGGTCCCGACGCAGAGCCGCCACCAGATGCACCGGCCGGTCACCGGAAGTCTCAGCAGCCAACGCCGTCAACGTCGCATCCGGACCCACCTCCAGGAAGGTGCTGACCCCGGCCTCCAACAGAGCGGCGATCCCGTCACCGAACCGCACCGCCTCACGCACATGCCGCACCCAGTACTCCGGATCCGTGACCTCCACCGGATCAGCGACCCGACCCGTCACGTTCGACACCACCGGCAGATGCGGAGCACTCCACTCAAGACCAGCCAGCACCGCCCGGAACCCGTCCAGCATCGGCTCCATCAACCGCGAATGAAACGCATGACTGACCGACAGGTGTCTGGCCCGCCAGCCTCGTGCTGCGCACGACTCCGCGACCCGATGCAGCTCGGCCACCGGCCCCGACACCACCACCGACCGAGGCCCGTTCACCGCCGCCACATCCACACCGAGCGGACCGCCCCCACCGGCACCGGCACCGGCACCGGCACCGGCACCGGCGATGACCTCACGGATCTCAGCCTCAGACGCACCCACCGCCAGCATCCCGCCACCGACGGGCAGCGCCTGCATCAGAGACCCACGTGCCGCCACCAACGCGCAGGCGTCCTCCAGCGACAACACCCCCGCCACGTACGCGGCGGTCACCTCACCAACCGAATGCCCCGCCACACAGTCAGCGGCCACCCCGAACGACGACAACAACTCGAACAGCGCCACCTCCACCGCGAACAACCCCGCCTGCGTGAACACCGTCTCATCCAGCAGCCCTGCCAGCTCACTGCCCGGCTCGGCGAACACCACCTCCCGCAACGGATGACCGAGCCGACCGTCAAACAACCCACACACCCGATCGAACACGTCCGCGAACACCGGGAACCGCTCATACAACTCCCGACCCATCCCCGGACGCTGCGACCCCTGACCCGCAAACAACAACGCTCGACGACCGGCAGTCACCTCACCGACCACAAGATCCGGCACGGTCGTACCCCCGGCCAAGGCCGACAGACCCGCGCACAGGTCGTCGCCGGTGGAGCCGAGCACGATCGCGCGATGGTCGAGCGCGGCCCGGCCGGTGGCCAGCGACCAGGCCAGGTCGGCCGGGGACCGCTCCTGGTCCCGTCGCAGGTGCGCGGCGAGTCGGGTGGCCTGCCCGGCCAGGGCCTGCGTCGAGCGCCCCGACAGCAGCCACGGCACGACGGGTAGAGCGGCATCTGCCGCCGGCTCCACCTCGACCTGTTCCGGCTGCTCGATGATCACGTGGGCGTTGGTGCCGGAGATCCCGAAGGAGGAGACGGCACCCCGGCGGGGCCGGTCGACCGCCGGCCACGGCCGCGCGTCGGTCACCAATGTGACCGCTCCGGAGGTCCAGTCCACCTTGGTCGACGGCTCGTCGACGTGCAGGGTCGCGGGGACGAGGCCGTGCCGCATGGCGAGGATCATCTTGATCACCCCGGCGACGCCGGCGGCGGCCTGGGTGTGACCGATGTTGGACTTGATCGAACCGAGCAGGAGCGGTTCCCGGTCCTCCCGGTCCTGCCCGTAGGTGGCGAGCAGCGCCTGCGCCTCGATCGGGTCACCCAACGCCGTGCCGGTGCCGTGCGCCTCGACGGCGTCCACGTCGGCGCCGGTGAGCCCGGCGGTGGCGAGGGCCTGCCGGATCACCCGCTGCTGGGACGGCCCGTTCGGGGCGGTCAGCCCGTTCGACGCGCCGTCGGAGTTGACCGCCGAGCCCCGCACCACGGCAAGGACCCGGTGGCCGTGACGCCGGGCGTCGGAGAGCCGTTCGACGAGGAGCATGCCGACACCCTCGCCCCAGCCGGTGCCGTCGGCGGAGTCGGCGAACGACCGGCAGCGCCCGTCGGCGGAGAGACCACCCTGGCGGTTGAACTCGATGAAGGTGGCCGGGGAGGCCATCACGGTGACGCCGCCGGCGAGGGCGAGATCGCACTCCCCCGAGCGCAGTGACTGCGCCGCCAGGTGCAACGCGACCAGCGACGACGAGCACGCCGTGTCCACGGTGACCGCCGGCCCCTCGAACCCGAACGAGTACGCCACCCGCCCCGACAGCACACTGGTGGCGTTGCCGGTGAGCAGGTGACCGCCCACCTCCTGGTCGCGGCCCATCGCGGTCGAGGCGTACCCCTGGAAGCTGGCGCCTGCGAAGACGCCGACCCGCCCGCCCTTGAGTCGGGCCGGGTCCATCCCGGCCGACTCGACCGCTTCCCAGGACACCTCGAGCAGCAGCCGCTGCTGCGGGTCCATGGCCAGGGCCTCACGGGGGGAGATGCCGAAGAACTCGGCGTCGAACGCACCGGCGTCGTAGACGAAGCCACCCTGGCGGGGGAACGACGTGTCGGAGAGCCGGCCGTCGAGGAAGCTGTCCCAGCCCCGGTCGAGCGGGAAGTCGGAGATACCGTCGCGGCCGGTGACGAGCAGGTCCCACAGCTGGTCGGTGGTGTCGACGCCGCCGGGCAGGCGGCAGGCCATGCCGACGATGACGATCGGGTCGGTGTCGACGGCGGCGACCGGTTCCCGCGCCGGTGTCGCCGCCGGGGCGCCGGTCAGTTCGGTGCGCAGATGGGCCGCCAGGGCCAGCGGCGTGGGGTGGTCGAAGACGAGCGTGCTGGGCAGGGTGAGCCCGGTTTCGGCGGCCAGCCGGGTGCGCAGCTCGACGGCGGTGAGCGAGTCGAAGCCCTGCCGCTGGAACGCCCGGTCCGCCGGCACGGCGTCGGGTGTGGGGTGGCCGAGCACGGCGGCGGCCTGGGCGCGGACGAGGTCGAGCAGGTGCGCGTCCTGTTCGGCGGGGGTCATGCCGGCGAGCCGCCGGCCGGTCTTCCCGCCGTCGACAGCGGGGGCGCTGGCCGGTGCGGGTCGCGCCTCGGGGATCTCGTCGAGCAGGGGGCTGGGGCGCAGGGCGGTGAAGGAGGCGGCGAACCGGTCCCAGGTGACGTCGGCGACCACCACGGTGCTGTCGTCCCGGTCGAGCGCACCCTGCAGGGCCGTCACCGCCAACTCAGGCGCCATCACCGGCAGACCCCGACGGGCCAACTGTTCCTGTGCCTCGCCCTGGACAGCCATGCCGGCACCGGCCCACGGGCCCCACGCCACCGCCGTGCCGACCGCACCCCGCGCCCGCCGCCGCGCGACCAACCCGTCAAGGTACGCGTTGGCCGCCGCATAACCGGCCTGACCGGCCGACCCCCACACCCCGGCAATCGACGAGAACACCACGAACGCGTCCAACCCGTCACCGGGCAGCAACTCGTCGAGATGCGCCGCACCATCCACCTTCGCGCGCAGGGCGTCGCGCAGGTCGTCCGGGGTGATGTCGGGCAGCGGGGTGAACTGGGGTGCTCCGGCGGCGTGGAAGACGGCGCGCACGGGGTCGCCCTGGGCGGTGAGGTCGTCGAGCAGGGCGGCGAGTGCCGCGCGGTCGGCCACGTCGCAGGCCGCCACGGTCACCCGCGCTCCGCACGCGCGTAGCCGCTCCGCGAGGTCCACCGCCCCGGGAGCCCGCTCGCCCTGCCGGCTGGTCAGCACGACGTGCCCCGCGCCGACGTCGACCGCCCACTGCGCGACCCGCGAGCCGAGCGCACCCGTGCCGCCGGTGACCAACACCGTCCCCGACAGCCGGAAGTCCCGCCGCGCCACGTCCTGCACGGCCCGCACCAGACGCCGGACGAACACCCCCGACGAGCGCACCGCCACCTGATCCTCAACCCCGGACGCCAGCATCCCGCACAGCCGCCGCACCGCCCGCGCGTCGGTCGTCTCCGGCAGGTCGATCAGCCCGCCCCACCGGCGAGGGTCCTCCAGCGCCGCCACCCGGCCCAGACCCCAGGTGGCCGCCGCGACCGGATCCACGGGGGTGTCGGACGCCCCCACCGACACCGCGCCCCGGGTCACCCACCAGGTTCGACCGCTCACCTCGCAGTCGCCCAACGCCTGCACGGTCGCCAGCGCCTCGCCGACGCCCGCCCCGGACAGCGACAGCAGCGACACCACACCGGTGACCCCGCCGAGGTGGGGCACCGCGCCGCGCAGTCGCGCGGCAAGGGCGTCCCGGTGGGTCGCCGACGGGTCGAGCACCATCGGCACGACGTCCGCGCCGTGCGCGGCCAGGGCACCGACGAGCGGGTGGTCGGCCTGGTCGGGCAGCGCCAGGACCAGCCACGTCCCGGTCAGCCCCGGCTCGGGTACGGAGGGAGGCTGCCGCCACTCGACGCGGTAGCGCCAGGAGTCGGCGGTGGCGCGTCGCCGTCCCGCCCGCCGCCACCGGGTCAGGGTCGGCAGCAGCGCACTCAGCGGCTGGTCCGCCGCCAGGGAGAAGTCCTCCCCCAGCCCGGCCAGGTCCTCCTGCTCCACCGCCGCCCAGAACCGCTGGTCCAGGTCGTCGTCGGGTCGGGCGTTCCCGTTCCTGCCTGTCGTCGTCTCCGGCCAGTACCGCTGCCGTTGGAAGGCGTAGGTGGGCAGGTCGACCGTACGTGGCCGGGCACCGGCCAGGGTGAACCAGGACGCCCAGTCCACCGGCGTACCCGTCACATGCAACCGCGCCAACGCCGTGACCAGACTCGTCGTCTCCGACTGGTTCCGACGCAGAGTCGCCACCAGATGCGCCGGTCGATCGGTGCGAGTGTCGGCGGCCATCGCCGTGAGCGTCGCATCCGGACCCACCTCCAGGAAGGTGGTGACCCCGGCCTCCAGCAGAGCGGCGATCCCGTCACCGAACCGCACCGCCTCACGCACATGCCGCACCCAGTACTCCGGATCCGTGACCTCCACCGGATCAGCGACCCGACCCGTCACGTTCGACACCACCGGCACCCGCGGCTCCCGCCAGTCCAGACCCGTCAGCACCGCCCGGAACCCGTCCAGCATCGGCTCCATCAACCGCGAATGAAACGCATGACTCACCGACAACCGCTTTACCCGCCAACCCCGCCCGACACAACGCTGCGCGATGTCGTCGAGCTCCACCACCGGCCCCGACACCACCACCGACCGAGGCCCGTTCACCGCCGCCACATCCACACCACCGGCGGCGTCGAGGACCTCACGGACCTCAACCTCAGGCGCGCCCACCGCCAACATCCCGCCACCGGCCGGCAACGCCTGCATCAACGACCCACGCGCCGCCACCAACACACACGCATCCTCCAGCGACAACACACCGGCCACATGAGCCGCCGTGACCTCACCGATCGAATGCCCCGCCACGAAGTCGGGCCGCACACCCCACGAGGAAAGCAGCTCACACAGCGCCACCTCCACCGCGAACAACCCCGCCTGAGCGAACACCGTCTGATCCAACGAACCCGCCAGATCACTGCCCGGCTCGGCGAACACCACCTCCCGCAACGGATGATCAAGGCGACCCTCGAACAACCCACACACCTGGTCGAACGCAGCCGCGAACACCGGGAACCGGTCGTACAACTCCCGACCCATCCCCGGGCGCTGCGACCCCTGACCCGTGAACAACAACGCCCGACGACCGGGAGTCGCCTCACCGACAACCAGACCCGGCGCAGACCCACCCTCGGCCAGAGCGGACAGGCCCGCGCACAGGTCGTCGCCGGTGGAGCCGAGCACGACGGCCCGGTGCTCCAGAGCCGCCCGCGACGTCGCCAGCGACCAGGCAACATCCACGCAGGACAGGTCCTCGTGTCCGCGCGCGAACTCGGCCAGCCGTCCCGCCTGCCCCGCCAGAGCCGGCAGCGACCGGGCCGACACCAACCACGGCACCGGCAGCCCGGCCGTGGCCGCAGCCCCTGGACCCACCTCCGGCCGCTCCACGAACGGCTCCGACTCAGCTTCCGGCTGTTCGATGATGACGTGGGCGTTGGTGCCGGAGATCCCGAACGACGACACCGCCGCCCGACGCGGCCGACCCACCGCCGGCCACGGGGTGGGTGTCGTGGCGAGCGTGACCGCACCGGCGGACCAGTCCACCCTGGTCGACGGCTCGTCGACGTGCAGGGTCGCGGGGACGAGGCCGTGCCGCATGGCGAGAATCATCTTGATCACCCCGGCGACGCCGGCGGCGGCCTGGGTGTGACCGATGTTGGACTTGACCGAGCCGAGCAGGAGCGGTTCCCGGTCCTCCCGGCCCTGCCCGTACGTCGCCAACAGCGCCTGCGCCTCGATCGGATCGCCGAGGGTGGTGCCGGTCCCGTGCGCCTCGACGACGTCCACGTCTCCCGTCGTGAGCCCGGCGGTGGCGAGGGCCTGCCGGATCACCCGCTGCTGGGACGGCCCGTTCGGCGCGGTCAACCCGTTCGACGCACCGTCGGAGTTGACCGCGCTGCCCCGCACCACGGCCAGGATGCGGCGGTTGTCCCGCCGGGCGTCCGACAGACGTTGCACCAGCAGCACACCGACGCCCTCGCCCCAGCCGGTGCCGTCGGCGGAGTCGGCGAACGACCGGCAGCGCCCGTCGGCGGCCAGCCCGCGCTGCCGGGAGAACTCGACGAACGCCCCGGGGGTGGCCATGATCGTCACACCGCCCGCGAGGGCCAGGTCGCACTCCCCCGCACGCAGCGACTGCGCCGCCAGGTGCAACGCGACCAGCGACGACGAGCACGCCGTGTCCACGGTGACCGCCGGCCCCTCGAACCCGAACGAGTACGCCACCCGCCCCGACAGCACACTCGCGGAGGCGCCGGTCGCGCCGTAACCGGCGAGGTGTTCCCCGCCGTGCCGGATGAGGTTGTCGAAGTCCTGCCCGTTCGTGCCGGCGAAGACGCCGACACGGCTGCCGCGCAGCGTGAGCGGGTCGATCCGGGCGTCCTCGATGGCCGCCCAGGACGCTTCCAGCAGCACGCGCTGCTGCGGGTCCATGGCCACCGCCTCGCGGGGGGAGATGCCGAAGAACTCGGCGTCGAACGCCCCCGCGTCGTCGAGGAACGCTCCCTGTGTCACGTACGACGTACCGGGGCGCTCCGGGTCGGGGTGATGCAGCGCGGCCAGGTCCCAGTGCCGGTCGGCCGGGAAGTCGGACATCGCGTCGACGCCGTCGGCGAGCAGCCGCCAGAACTGCGCCGGTGATGCGGCCCCGGCAGGGAACCGGCAGTCCATCCCGACGATGACGATCGGGTCGTCGTCGGCGGGCCGTACCGTCGGGGTGTTCGGCGCGGGCAGCGCCGACCCGCCAAGCAGGTCCGTGCGGAGGTGTGCTGCCAGGGCGGCGGGGTTGGGATGGTCGAACGCGAGCGTGGCGGGCAGGGTGAGCCCGGTGGCGGCGTCGAGCCGGTTGCGCAGTTCGACGGCGCTGAGGGAGGTGAAGCCGAGGTCTCGGAACGCCCGCTCGGCCGGCACCTGGTCGGCGCTGTCGTGGCCGAGCACCGCGGCGACCTCGGCGCGCACCAGGTCGCGGAGCGCGGCGGACTGCTCGGCCTCGGGGAGCCCGGCGAGCCGCTGCCGCAACGCACCTCCGCCGGTGGCCCGGTCGGCGGTGGCGGCGTCGGTGACCTGCGGCGCGGTCAGCAGGCCGCGCAGCAGCGGGTCGGGGCGCGGGGCGGCGGCGTGGGCGGCCACCCGGTTCCAGTCGACGTCGGCGACGACGAGGTGGGTCTCGTCGTGGTCCAGGGCCCGGGTGAGGGCACGGACGGCCGTCGCGGGGTCCATCGCCCCGATGCCGGTGCGGGCCATCCGGTGGGCGAAGTCGCCGGCGCTGACTCCACCGTCGGCCCACAGGCCCCAGCCGATCGAGGTGGCGGGCAGCCCTTCGGCGCGGCGGCGGTGGGCGAGGGCGTCGAGCCAGGCGTTGCCCGGGGCGTAGTTGGCCTGACCGGGGCCGCCCAGGGTGCCGGCCAGGGATGAGAACAGAACGAACGCGGACAGATCGTGGTCGCGGGTCAACGCGTCGAGATTGCGCGCCGCGTCGACCTTCGCCCGCAGGGCGGTGGACATCTGCGCGACGGTGAGGGCGTCGACGACCGCGTCGTCGAGCGCCGCCGCGGTGTGCAGGACGGTGGTGAGCGGCAGGTCGGCCGGCACGGTCGCCAGCAGGTCACGCAGGGCGTCGGGGTCGGCGGCGTCGCAGGCGGCGACGGTGACGCGGGCCCCGAGGGCGGTCAGTTCCCGGGTGAGGGCGTCGGCACCGGGGGCGTCCGGACCGCGTCGGCTGACGAGTAGGAGATGCTCGGCGCCGGCCCCGGCGAGGGCGCGGGCCAGGTGAGCACCGAGGGCACCGGTCCCGCCGGTGACGAGGGTGGTGCCGCGTGGCTGCCAGGTACGGCCCGGGCCCGCCGGCTGGCCG
Organism: Micromonospora nigra; assembly: GCF_900091585.1. Lineage (NCBI taxonomy): Bacteria > Bacillati > Actinomycetota > Actinomycetes > Micromonosporales > Micromonosporaceae > Micromonospora > Micromonospora nigra. The sequence goes on from NZ_FMHT01000003.1 coordinate 342,821, forward strand.
GCGCGGACCAGCCGCCGGGCGTACGCGCCGGTGGTGCGCAGGGCGAGCTGGTCCTCGGTGCGCTCGCCACCGAGCAGCCGGCGCAGCAGTCGTACGGCGCGTGGGTCGGCGGTGGCCGGCAGGTCGACGAGGCCACCGAAGCGGTTGGGGTGTTCGGCGCGCAGCACGCCGCCGAAGCCCCACAGGCTCGCCTGGTCGGGGTCGACCGGCTGGTCGCGGGGGTCGACGGAGACCGCGCCCCGGGTGGCGATCCAGAGTCGGGCGGCGATCCCGGTGTCGCCGAGTGCCTGGGCGAGGGTGACGCTGGCGGCGAGGCCGGCCGGCACGGAGGCGGCGTCGGGGTGTGCTCCGGGGGCGAGGCCCAACAGCGACAGGACCGTGCCGGGCTTACCCTTCGGATCGGCGTACGCCTCGGTGAGGTCGTCGGCGAGGCCGGCCCGGTCCCGGCCGGCGGGCACCGGCAGCACCCGGACGCCGGGCGCGGCGAGGGCCGCCGCCCACTGCCCGGCCGGATCGGCGGGCACGGTGACGTCGGCGGGCGCGACGAGGTCGGCGGGCGCTGCGGCAGCGGGGGGCGCGAGGAGGTCGGCGGGCACGACGAGCAGAAGGTCGCCGACCTCCTGCCGATGGCTGTCGGGCAGCGACTGCCAGGCGATCCGGTACCGCCACGAGTCGAGGGTCGACTCGGTGTCCCGGCGGCGTCGCCACGCGGACAGGGCGGGGAGCACCGCGCCGAGCGGGGCCTGCGGGTCGACGGCGAGGGTGGTGGCGAGGGCTTCGACATCCTGGCTTTCGATGACCTGCCACAACGCGTCGTCGTCGTGGGGTGCGGTGCCGACGGTGCCGTGGGCGCGGGTACGGGCCTCCAGCCAGTAGCGCCGGTGATGGAAGGCGTAGGTGGGCAGGTCGATGGTGCGGGGTCGACCCGCGGCCTGGGTGAACCAGGCCGCCCAGTCCACCGGCGTGCCGGTGACGTGCAGCCGAGCCAGAGCGGTGAGCAGAGTGGTGGTCTCCGCCTGGTCGCGGCGCAGGGCCGCAACGAGGTGGGTCGACCGGTCGGTGGGGACGTCGGCTGCCATCGCCGTGAGCGTGGCGTCGGGGCCGACCTCCAGGAAGGTGGTGACCCCGACCTCGTGCAGGGCGGCGATCCCGTCGGCGAACCGCACCGTCTCCCGCACATGCCGCACCCAGTAGTCCGGTGTACGGATCTCCGCCGGATCCGCGATCCGGCCGGTCACGTTCGACACCATCGGCAGCCTCGGCACACGCCAGTCGAGGCTGCCGAGCACCGCCCGGAACTCGCCCAGCATCGGCTCCATCAGATGCGAGTGGAAGCCGTGACTGACCGGCAGGCGCCTGACCCGCCAGCCTCGTGCGACGCAGAGCTGCGCGATCCCGTCCAGCGCGACGGCCGGCCCGGACAGCACCACCGACCGTGGCCCGTTCACCGCCGCGACGTCCACCGCACCGCCATCACCGACCCTGCTGCCGGCTGCGCCGCCGGTGTCTGCCGCGCTGTCGCCGCCGGTGCCGGCCAGCTCCCTGACCTCGGCTTCGCTCGCACCCACCGCGAGCATCCCGCCCCCGGAGGGCAGCGCCTGCATCAGTGATCCCCGCGCCACCACCAGCGTGCAGGCGTCTTCCAGGGACAGCATCCCGGCCACGTACGCGGCGGTCACCTCACCTATCGAGTGCCCCGCCAGGTAGTCGGCCCGTACCCCCCACGAGGAAAGCAGTTCGTACAGCGCCACCTCCACCGCGAACAGCGCGGCCTGGGTGAACACCGTCTGGTCCAACAGTTTCGCCGGGTCACTGCCCGGCTCGGCGAACACCACCTCCCGTAGCGGGTGGTCGAGCCGACCATCGAACAACGCGCAGACCTGATCGAACACGTCGGCGTACACCGGGAACCGGTCGTACAACTCTCGACCCATGCCCGCCCGCTGCGCGCCCTGACCGGTGAACAGCATCGCCCGCCGGCCGGGACCGGCCTCGCCGGTGACGAGGCCGGCGGCGGTCGTGCCCGCGGCCAGCGCGGACAGGCCGGCGTACAGGCTGTCCCGGTCCGTCGCGAGCAGGACGGCCCGGTGTTCCAGGACGGCCCGCGACGTGGCGAGGGACCACCCGGCGTCCACCAGGGACCGATCGTCGCTCGCGCGCGTGAACTCGGCCAGGCGTCCCGCCTGCCCGGCCAGGGCCGGCAACGACCGCGCCGACACCAACCAGGGCACCACCGGCAGGTGGGGGCCAGGGGCCGGCTGCCCGCCGGGGCCCTCCCCCGCCGGCTGCCCGGTGCCGTCCGGCTGCCCGGTGTGCGGGTCCGTCGGCGCGGTGTCGGCCTGCTCGATGATGACGTGGGCGTTCGTGCCGGAGATGCCGAACGACGACACCGCCGCCCGACGCGGCCGATCCACCGCCGGCCACTGCCGCGCCCGCGTCGCCAAGGTCACCGCTCCGGCGGACCAGTCCACCTTCGACGACGGCTCATCCACGTGCAGGGTCGCCGGCACCACACCATGCCGCATCGCCTGCACCATCTTGATCACCCCGGCGACCCCGGCCGCCGCCTGGGTGTGGCCGATGTTCGACTTCACCGACCCCAACAACAACGGCTCGCGCCCGTCCCGGCCCTGCCCGTACGTCGCCAGCAGCGCCTGCGCCTCGATCGGATCGCCGAGGGTGGTGCCGGTGCCGTGTGCCTCGACCACGTCGACGTCGGTGGCGGACAGGCGGGCGTTGGCCAGCGCCGCCCGGATCACCCGCTGCTGCGCCGGCCCGTTCGGCGCGGTCAACCCGTTCGACGCGCCGTCCTGGTTCACCGCCGAGCCCCGCACCACCGCCAGCACCCGATGACCCAGCCGCCGCGCATCCGACAACCGCTCCACCAGGAGGACACCGACGCCCTCGGACCAGCCGGTGCCGTCGGCACTGTCGGAGAACGACTTGCACCGCCCGTCCGGGGCGAGTCCGCGTTGGCGGCTGAAGTCGATGAACGTCTCCAGGGTGGTCATCACGGTGACGCCGCCGGCCAGGGCGAGAGTGCACTCGCCGGAACGCAGCGCCTGCGCCGCGAGGTGCAGCGCGACGAGCGATGACGAGCAGGCGGTGTCGACGGTCAGTGCCGGGCCTTCGAAGCCGAAGGTGTACGCCACCCGCCCGGAGAGCACGCTGCTGGCCGTGCCGCCGCCGATGAAGCCGTCGAGGGTCGCCGGGATCTCGCCGAGCGCGGCGGCGAAGTTGTGGTACATCATGCCGGCGAACACGCCGACCTTCTGCCCGCGCAGGGTCGCCGGGTCGATCCGGGCGTCTTCGATCGCCTCCCAGGAGGCCTCCAGCATGAGCCGCTGCTGCGGGTCCATGGCCAGGGCCTCGTACGGCGAGACCTTGAACAGGTCCGGATCGAAGTTCCCGGCGTCGTGCAGGAAGCCGCCCTCCCGGGCGTACGTGCTGCCCCGCCGCTCCCCCGTCGGGTCGTACGCCCCGTCGGTGTCCCAGCCCCGGTCGGTGGGAAAGCCGGTGACGCCGTCGGTGGCGGTGGCGACGAGTTCCCACAGCTGCTCGGGTGAGCGGACCCCGCCCGGATAGCGGCAGCTCATCCCCACGATCGCGATGGGCTCGTGGTTCTTGGCGTCGGCGGCCCTGAGCCGTTCGCTGGTCTCGTGGAGGTCGGCGGTGACGCGCTTGAGGTACTCACGGAGCTTGGCTTCGTTCGCCATCGGGGTATTCACCTGTCGCGTTGGTCGGCAAGCCGGGGCGGTACGACGGTCAGGAGCGACCGAACGTGCTGTCGATGAAGTCGAAGAGTTCGTCGTCGCTGGCGTCGTCGATGGTCTCGGCGACGCCGGTGGCGGTGACGTCACCGTCGAAGCGGGTCAGCAGGGCCCGCAGGCGTGCGGTGATCGTCGAGCGGGTCTCCTCGTCGGCGGTCAGCTCCGCGAGAGCCTCCGCCGGGGTGGCGGCGAGCGTCGCCTCCAGCCGGTCCAGCTCGTCGAGGAGGGTGGGTGCGGGCCGGCCGGGACCGAGGCGGGACACCAGGTGGTCGGTGAGTGTCTCCGGGGTGGGATGGTCGAAGACCAGCGTGGCCGGCAACGTCAGGCCGGTCAGGGTGGTGAGCCGGTTACGCAGGTCCACGGCGGTCAGCGAGTCGAAGCCCAGCTCGGTGAAGGACTGTCCGGCACCGACGGCGGCTGCGGTGGCGTAGCCGAGCACCTCGGCGACCTGGCCGGTGACCAGTTCCTCGACCAACCGCCGGCGGTCCTCGTCGGACGCCCCGGCGATCCGGTCGCGGAACCCGTCGCCCGCGGCTCCGGCGGTGGTGCGTCGCGTGCGGTTGCCCGCCAGGCCGCGCAGCGGCACCGGGAGATGGTCGACGGTGGTGAGGGTACGCAACGCGGCCAGGTCGAGGCGGACGGGCAGCAGCAGCGGTTGCCGGCTGCGGCGGCTGGCGTCGAAGAGGGCGAGCGCCTGAGCGGTGCCGAGGGCGGCGATGCCCTGGCGGGCCATCCGTTCCCGACGGCCGGCACCCAGGTCGCGGGTCATCCCGCTGTCGGCCTCCCACACCCCCCAGGCCAGGGAGGTGGCGGCGAGCCCGGCGGCGCGGCGTTGGTGGGCCAGGCCGTCGAGGAACGCGTTGGCCGCCGCGTAGTTGCCCTGTCCGGGCCCGCCGAGCGGGCCGGCGATCGAGGAGAACAGCACGAACATCGGCAGGTCCAGGTGCCGGGTGAGGTCGTGCAGGTGCCAGGCGGCGTCGGCCTTGGGGCGTAGCACGGTGGCGGTACGCTCGGGGGTCAACGCGGTGACGGTCGCGTCGTCGAGGACGCCGGCGGCATGCACCACCCCGGTGAGCGGATGGTCGGCGGGAACCGCGTCGAGCAGCGCGGCGACCTGGTCGCGTTCGGCCACGTCGCAGGCGACGAAGCGGGCCTGCGCGCCGAGCCGGGTGAGGTCGTCGAGGAGGTCGGCCGCGCCGGGGGCGTCCTGCCCTCGCCGGCCGACGAGCAGGAGGTGCCGGACCTTGTGTGCGGCGACCAGGTGGCGGGCGACGTGCCCGCCGAGCGTGCCGGTGGCGCCGGTGACCAGCACCGTGCCGTCGGGGAGCAGGTCGACGGCACCCGTCGGGTCGGGTTCGGCGGGCGCGAGCCGGGGCACGAGGAGGCGACCGTCGCGGAGCGCGAGCTGGGGTTCGTCGCTGGCGAGGGCGCGGCCGAGCAGGTCGGCGTCGGCCTGATCGTCGAGGTCGACCAGCACGAACCGGCCGGGGTGTTCCAGTTGCGCCGAGCGGACCAGGCCCCAGACGGCGGCACCGGCCAGGTCGGTCACCGCACCGTCGGCGCCGACCGCGCCGCGGGTGAACACCACCAGCCGGCGGTCGGCGAACCGGTCGTCGGCCAGCCATTCCCGGACAGCGGTCAGGGTGCCGGCGAGCCGGTCGCGGGTCGCGTCCAGGGGGTCGCCGGGTGGGGCTTCGCCGGCGGGGAGCAGCACCAGCCGGGGGTCGTGCCGGCCGGCGTCGAGGGCGTGGGCGAGGGCGGCAAGTCCGCCGGTCAGTGCCGTGGCGGCGAGGCCGGCGGCGTCGAGGGCAACGATCCCGACGGCCGGGCGGGACGGCAGCGGCAACGGGGACCAGCGCAGGTCGAACAGGGGCAGCTCGGCCGGGTCGGTGGCGTCGAGCTGTTCGGCGCTGACCGGCCGGGAGACGAGCGATCCGATCCGGGCGACGGTCGCGCCGGTCCCGTCGGCGAGGGTCAGTGACACGGCCGGGCCGGCGCGGGTGACCCGTACCCGCAGCAGGGTCGCGCCGACGGCGGCGAGCGTGACGCCCGACCAGGCGAACGGGAGGCGGGCCCCGGGGGTGGGGGTGTCGGTGTCGTCGGTGAGGCCGACGACGTGCAGCGCCGCGTCCAGCAGCGCCGGGTGCAGGCCGAACCCGCCGGGGGTGACGCCGTCGGGCAGCGCGACCTCCGCGTAGACGGCGTCGTCGGTCCGCCACGCGGCGCGCAGCCCTCGGAAGGTGGGCCCGTGGTCGACGCCGAGCTGGTGCAGGTGCTCGTAGATCGGTGCGACGGGCACGGCGGTGGCACCGGTCGGCGGCCAGGTGGTCAACGGTTCCGCCGGGTCGACGGAACCGGGGGCGAGGACGCCTTCGGCGTGCCGGGTCCACTCGCCGTCCGGGTCGTCGGCGGGCCGGGAGTGCACGCTGAGCTGACGACGTCCGTGCTCGTCGGGGGCGGCCAGGATGAGCTGCACCGCGCGGGCACCCTGTTCAGGCAGGACCAGCGGGGCGGCGAGGGTCAGCTCCTCCAGGCTGTCGCAGGCGGCCTGTGCGCCGGCGTGCAGTGCCATCTCCACCAGCGCCGCGCCCGGTACGACGACCGCCCCCCACACCATGTGGTCGGCGAGCCAGGGTCGGGTGCGTACGGAGAGCCGGCCGCCGTGGATGCGTACGTCTCCGGCGGCGGTGACCAGTTCGGCGTCGAGCAGGGCGTGTGTGGTGCCCCGAACCCCGAGGCCGGTGGCGTCGGCACCGGACGAGCCGGCATCGAGCCAGTACCGCTGGTGTTGGAAGGCGTAGGTGGGCAGGTCGACCGTACGGGGCCGGGCACCGGCCCGGGTGAACCAGGACGCCCAGTCCACCGACGTACCCGTCACATGCAACCGCGCCAACGCGGTCAACACACCCACCGTCTCCGACTGGTCCCGACGCAGAGCCGCCACCAGATGCACCGGCCGGTCACCGGAAGTCTCAGCAGCCAACGCCGTCAACGTCGCATCCGGACCCACCTCCACAAACGTGCTGACCCCGGCCTCCAACAGAGCGGCGACCCCGTCACCGAACCGCACCGCCTCACGCACGTGCCGCACCCAGTACTCCGGATCCGTGATCTCGGCCGCATCCGCGATCCCGCCCGACACGTTCGACACCACCGGCAGTTGCGGAGAACTCCACTCAAGATCAGCCAGCACCGCCCGGAACTCGTCCAGCATCGGCTCCATCAACCGCGAATGAAACGCATGACTCACCGACAACCGCTTGGCCCGCCAACCCCGCCCGACACAACGCTGCGCGATGTCGTCGAGCTCCACCACCGGCCCCGACACCACCACCGACCGAGGCCCGTTCACCGCCGCCACATCCACACCCACACCACCGGCGTCGACGTCGACGTCGACGATCTCACGGATCTCCGCTTCGCTCGCAGCCACCGCGAGCATCCCGCCACCAGGCGGCAACGCCTGCATCAACGACCCACGCGCCACCACCAACGCACACGCATCCTCCAGCGACAACACCCCCGCCACATGGGCAGCCGTCACCTCACCAACCGAATGCCCCGCCACAACATCAGCCCGCACCCCGAACGACGACAACAACTCGAACAGCGCCACCTCCACCGCGAACAACCCCGCCTGCGTGAACGCCGTCTCATCCAGCAGCCCTGCCAGCTCACTGCCCGGCTCGGCGAACACCACCTCCCGCAACGGGTGATCGAGCCGACCGTCGAACAACCCACACACCCGATCGAACACGTCCGCGAACACCGGGAACCGCTCATACAACTCCCGACCCATCCCCGGACGCTGCGACCCCTGGCCCGCAAACAACAACGCCCGACGACCAGGGGTTGCCTGCCCGACCGCGAGGGTCGTACCGGCGGTGGGGTGACTCGGCGCGGAGGTCTGCTCTACGGGGCCGGCGGCGAGGGCGTCCACCGTGGCGACGAGCGCATCACGGTCGGTGCCGATGAGCACGGCCCGGTGGTCGAGGGCGGCACGGGCGGTGGCCAGCGACCAGCCGATCTCCACGGGCGACGTCCCGGTCTCCCGTCGGGCGAACTCGGCCAGGCGGGCCGCCTGGCCGGCCAGGCCCTCCGCGGACCGCCCCGACACGAGCCACGGCACCGGCAGGTCGGGGTCGTCCGTCCGTGACGACCCGCCGGGCACCGCCCCCACCGCCGGGGCGTCGACCGACGCGAAGACGCTGGCCGGCTGCCCGCCGTCGGCCGCCTCCGGCAGCCCGGTGGCGGCGGCAGCCGCCTGCGCGGTGCCCACCTCCGGCTGCCCCGCGATCGGCTGTGGCTGTGGTTGTGGCTGCTCGATGATGATGTGGGCGTTCGTGCCGGAGATGCCGAACGACGACACCGCCGCCCGACGCGGCCGATCCACCGCCGGCCACTGCCGCGCCCGCGTCACCAAGGTCACCGCCCCGGCGGACCAGTCCACCTTCGACGACGGCTCATCCACGTGCAGGGTCGCCGGCACCACACCATGCCGCATCGCCTGCACCATCTTGATCACCCCGGCGACCCCGGCCGCGGACTGCGTGTGGCCGATGTTCGACTTCACCGACCCCAACAACAACGGCTCATGCCCGTCCCGGCCCTGACCGTACGTCGCCAGCAGCGCCTGCGCCTCGATCGGGTCACCCAACGTCGTTCCGGTGCCGTGCGCCTCCAGCACATCCACGTCGGCCGTGGACAACCGGGCACTGGCGAGGGCCTGCCGGATCACCCGCTGCTGGGACGGCCCGTTCGGCGCGGTCAACCCGTTCGACGCGCCGTCCTGGTTCACCGCCGAGCCCCGCACCACCGCCAGCACCCGATGACCCAGCCGCCGCGCATCCGACAACCGCTCCACCAGGAGGACACCGATGCCCTCGGCGAGGGCGGTGCCGTCGGCGGCTTCCGCGAAGGCCCGGCAGCGGGCCGACATCGACAGGTTGCCCTGCCGGGTGAAGTCGACGAAGATGGCCGGGGTCGACAGCACCGAGACACCGCCGGCCAGGGCGAGGTCACACTCCCCCGACCGCAGCGACTGCGCCGCCAGGTGCAACGCCACCAGCGACGACGAGCACGCCGTGTCCACGGTGACCGCCGGCCCCTCGAACCCGAACGAGTACGCCACCCGGCCGGAGCTGATGCTGCCGGCGTTGCCGAGTCCGAGGTAGTCGACGGCACCGTCGGGCACGTCGGTGGCGCCGGTGGCGTAGCCGCCATGGGTGAGGCCGGCGAAGACGCCCACCGGGCCGCCCCGGAAGCCGGTCGGGTCCACGCCCGCCGACTCGAACGCCTCCCACGACACCTCCAGCAGCAGCCGCTGCTGCGGGTCCATCGCGAGGGCCTCCCGGGGGGAGATGCCGAAGAACCGGGGGTCGAAGTCGGCGGCGTCGTGGACGAACCCGCCCTCCCGTACGCAGGAGGTGCCGGGGCGCTCCCGGGTCGGGTCGTACAGGTCGGTGAGGTCCCAGCCGCGGTCGGTGGGGAACCCGCCGATGGCGTCGCCGGAGGCGGCGACGAGGTCCCACAGTGCCTCGGGCGACGTGATCCCGCCCGGGAACCGGCAGGCCATCCCGACGATGGCGATGGGCTGGTGGGCCTCGTCCTCGACGTCACGGAGCCGTTGCCGGGTGCGCCGCAGGTCGGTGGTGACCCTCTTCAGATACTCCCGGAGCTTCTCTTCGGTGTCCATCAACCTGACCCATCGCGGTGGCCGGCGGAGACCTGACGTAGGCGACGGTACGAATGCGCGAATTCCTCAAGCCAGATCGGTGACGTCCTTGTGCACAATTCAGCCGAGAGCCACGGGTCCCCTCGTCGGGGAAGTTATGGCGTCGCGATGACCTGCGACAACCCCTAACCCGTACGCCCGTCCGCTAGGGGTGTGCGGGCTCGGTGGATCGGTTTAGCGTCCCTGTGATCACCCCTGTGCCAGGTGTCCCGGCACCTCCGCTGGAAGGACCGCGTGAGAATGACCGATTCAGACAACGGCCTGTGGGTGCGCCGCTTCCACCCGGCACCGGGTGGGACCGGCGCCCCGCGGCTGGTGTGCCTGCCGCACGCCGGCGGGTCCGCCAGTTTCTACTTTCCCGTCTCCCGGGCGCTGTCGCCGGCCGTGGAGGTTCTCGCCATCCAGTATCCCGGGCGGCAGGACCGTCGCCAGGAGCCGTGCGTGGACGACATCGGGGAGCTGGCGCGGCAGGTGTTCGAGGTGCTGCGGCCGTGGCGGGACCGGCCGCTGGCTATCTTCGGACACAGCATGGGCGCGACCCTCGGTTTCGAGGTGGCGCGGCTGATCGAGGCGGACGGTGGGACACCGGTGGCGCACCTGTTCCCGTCGGGGCGCCGGGCGCCGTCCTGCCCCCGGCACGAGACGGTGCACCTGCTCGATGACGAGGGTCTGCTCGCGGACGTGCGCAAGCTCAGCGGCACCAACTCGGCGGTGCTGGGTGACCCGGAGATGCTGCGGGCGGCGCTGCCGGCGATCCGCAACGACTACCGGGCGGCGGAGACGTACGCGTACACGCCCGGGCCGAAGCTGAGCTGCCCGGTGACGGTGTTCACCGGGGACGACGACCCGAAGACCACGATCGACGAGGCCAGGGCGTGGCAGCAACACACCACCGGGCCGTTCGACCTTCAGGTCTTCGGGGGCGGGCACTTCTTCCTGGCCCAGCACCAGCCGGCCATCCTGCGGACCATCTCGGCGGCGCTGTCCACGACGGTGGGCTGACCCGACCCATGCACGTCGCGGCCCCGCCGCCCGGGACACACCCGGGGCGGCGGGGCCTCGCAGGTCACGGCTTGTGGGCCACGGCGATGACGTAGTCGAGCAACGCCAACTCCTTCTTGATCAGTTCCTCGTCGCGCCAGTGGTTGGCCATGCCCTTGACGGCGCTCTGCTCGGCCGCCGCCCGGAAGGCCGGGTCGGACGGACGGGCGGACTGGAACCGCCGCCACCCCTCCCACGTGTGGTCCTTGATGGACCGCACCTCCGGGTTGGCGAAGCCCGCGGCGGCCAACTGCTCGGCGTAGACGGTGCGGTCGTGCCAGTTCTCGTCGGGCACGCTGAACTTGACGAAGCTCAGCGGACCGGAGCTGATCGACATCCGGGGGGTGTCGGAGCTGAGCGGGATGATGTCGGCGGTGGTGAGGGTGCCGCCGGGCTTGAGCACCCGGAACGCCTCGGCGAAGAAGGCGCTGCGCGGATAGAAGTGGAAGGCCGACTCCAGCGCCACCACCCGGTCGAAGGTGCCGTCGGCGTAGGGCAGGTCGGTAGCGGTGCCGAGCCGGAACTCGGTCTGCTCGGCGAGGCCCTCGCGCCGGGCGCGGTCCTGGGCGTGCTCGACGTGCCGGGGCGTGACGTTGATGCCGTGCACCTTGGCCACCCTGCGGTTCCGCAGCCAGGTGAAGTCCTGGTCGCCGTAGCCGAAGCCGACGTCGAGGACGGTGTCGTCGGGCTTGAACCCAGCGGCGTCGGCGAGCTTGGTGGCCAGTGCCTCGCCGGCCACGTCGATGCTGGTCACCCCGTCCTCCCAGTAGCCGACGTTCATGTAGCGGGTGGTGCGGGCGGCGAACTCCACGCCTGGTGACTGGATCTCGTAGAAGCGCCGGACCCGGTTCACCGGGTCCTTCGTGGCCAGGGTTCGGATGACCCGGCCGAGGGTGCGGAGGTTCTCCAGCATGTCGTCTCCTTGAGCAGGGATGGTCAGGGGTGCAGGGCCCGGGCGCGGACCTGCTGGCGCAGGTCGTCCACCAGGGCGGCCAGGGCGTCCGGTCCGGTGGCGACGCCGAAGACGTAGAAGTCGGGCCGAACCAGCACGGCGTCGGCGTCCGCTTCGGCCAGCCAGGTGAGGTGGACGCCGTCGAGGTCGACGACGTCGATGATCGCGTCGCCGTCGACCGGGCCGTCTGTGGTCACGTCGTCGGCCGACCGACCGGCAGCGGTCGCGTCGCCGCTGGTCAGGCTGGCGGAGGAGGCGTCGCCGCTGGTCTGACCGGCGGAAGAGGGGTCAGCCGGGTGGACGGTGACCCGGCGGGTGCCCAGGGCGGCGAGGAACGCCGCGGCGTCCGGGTCGAGAGGGAGGTCGACACGGGTGATCAGGACGAAGCCGGTGCCGACCACGTCGTCGAACCGGCCGGTGCGGCCGGCCGTCGCCACCCGTCCCTGGGCAGCGGGCTGGCCGGCGTGCGGGGCCGGCGAGCCGTCGGCGTCGCGGTGCAGCACACCGTCGACGATGGCCTCGCGCAGCGAGCGGGCGTGTCGCTGCTGGGTGCGGCGGCGCAGCGCGGCCAGCATCACCGCGTCCCGACCGGCGGCCTTCTTCGGGTCGGTCTCACAGATCACCGTGCCGGAGTCGATGGACATCCGGATGGCGTGCTGCACGTGTGCCCGTCGCTCCACCTCGTACGTGTCGAGCAGCGTGTCGTCGGCGATGCCCCGGTGCACCAGGTCCAGCTTCCAGGCCAGGTTGACCACGTCCCGGAAACCGGAACTCATGCCCTGGCCGAGGAAGGGCGGCATGACGTGGGCGGCGTCCCCGGCGAGGAACACCCGGCCGCGGCGCCAGGTGTCGGCGGAACATGCCTGGGTGGTGTAGACGCCGTACCGGTCGAGGCGGGCGGTGTCGGGGGTGATGTCGAACAGACCGAGCAGCCGCCACGCACTGGCCTCGCTGCGGAACTCCTCCAGCGTCTCCCCCGGCACCCGCATGAACTCCCAGCGGCGGTAGCCGGGGCCGGCGGAGACGGCGGTGCGGGGGCGGGCCGGGTCGCAGATCTGCAGGTTGTTGGGCTTGAACTCGTGGGGCTCGTTGAGCACGACGTCGCAGACCAGCCAGTCGTGGGTGAAGCCGAGGTCGGTGACGGTGGCGTTCATCCAGCGGCGGACGAAGCTGTTCGCGCCGTCGCAGCCGAGCACCCAGGCGGCGGTGAAGGCGTGGACGCCGCCGTCGGTGTCGACGGCGGTCACGTCGACGCCGTCGCCCCGGTCGGTCATGGCGGTCACCTCGCACCCGCGTAGCACCTCGATGCCGGGCAGGGCGGCGCCCCGCGCGGCGAGGCGGGCCTCCAGGCCGGGCTGGTAGAAGGAGATCGAGTCGGGCCAGCCGGCGGGACCGTTCTCGGCGGCCTTGACGTGCAGCAGGGTCCGGCCGAAGCCGTTCTTCCAGGTGTACTCGCCGGACAGCTCGCACACCGGGTCGAGGGTGTCCCCGAGATCGCAGGCGGCCAGGATCCGGCTGGCCTCGCCGTCGTACGACACGGCGCGGGGCATGTTGTACGGGGTGGCCCACTTCTCCACCACCCGTACGGTGAAACCGCGCCGGGCCAGCAGGATCGCCGCCACCTGGCCCACCGGGCCGTAGCCCACGATCAGCACGTCGGTCATCGCCGCTTCCTCGTCGGTTCGTGTCGGGCTGGCATCAGAGCCCGAGTTCCGTGTCGATCAGGCTGAAGATCTCGTCGTCGCTGGCCTGCTGGAGGTCCAGGTCGTGGTCGGTGGCGGACGCGCCGCGCATGGTGCGCCACTTGGCGACCAGCACCTCCAGTCGCGCCGCGACCTGGGTGTGCAGTTCCGGTTCGACCACCGTCTCGGCCAGTGACCGTTCCAGGTTCTCCAGCTCGGCGAGGATGGCCGGGGCGGCCTGCCCGCCGTCGGGGACGAGCTGGACGCGCAGGAAGTCGGCCAGCGCGGTCGGGTCCGGGTAGTCGAAGATCACGGTGGGGGGCAGCCGGTGTCCGGTGGCTTCGGTGAGCCGGTTGCGCAGCTCGACGGCGGTCAGCGAATCGAAGCCGATCTCGTTGAACGCCTGGGTCGGCCGGACCGCGTCGGCGGTGCCGTGGCCGAGCACGGTGGCGGCCTCGGCCCGGACCAGGTCGAGCAGCAGAACGGACTGTTCGGCGGTGGTGAGGGCACGCAGCTGCCCGGCGAGGTCCCGGCCACCGGTGGTCGCCTCGGCGCGGGCCCGGGGGCGCTCCCGGCGGACCAGGCCGCGCATCATGGCCGGCACGGTGGCCCGGCCGACGAGCGCGGAAACGTCGACTCGGGTGGGCACCAGGTGTTCCTCGGGTGCGCCGAGTGCCGCGTCGAACAGCGCCATGCCCAGGTCGGTGGGGATGGCGAGCTGACCGTCGCGGGCGCTGATCCGGGAGTCGGTCCGGTCCAGCCCCGCGGTCATCGCGCTGGCCTGCTGCCACAGGCCCCACGCGTACGACTGGGCGGGCAGTCCGGCGCCGCGCCGCCGCCTGGCCAGGGCGTCGAGGTATGCGTTGGCGGCGGCGTAGTTGCCCTGCCCGGGGACACCGAACACGCCGGCCCCGGAGGAGAACAGCACGAAGCCGGCGAGGTCGAGATGGCGGGTCGCCTCGTCGAGGTGTCGGGCGGCATCGACCTTGGGGCCGAAGACGGTGTCGAACCGGTCGGGGGTGAGCGCGGTGACCACCCCGTCGTCGAGCACCCCGGCGAGGTGCACCACGGCGGTCAGGGGGTGCTCGGCCGGCACGGCGGCGACCAGCCGGGCCACCTGGTCGCGGTCGGCGACGTCGGCGGTGGTCACGGTGACCGTGGCGCCGAGGTCGGTCAGCTCCCGGGCCAGGGTCACCGCGCCCGGGGCGGTCGGGCCGCCGCGGCTGGCGAGCAGCAGGTGCCGCACCCCGTGCCCGGTGACCAGGCGACGGGCGACCAGCCCGCCGAGCAGGCCGGTGCCGCCGGTGACCAGGACGGTGCCGTCGGGGTGCCACCGGGTCGGCATGGTGAGCACGACCTTGCCGACGTGCCGGGCCTGACTGACGTGGCGGAAGGCTTCGGGTGCCTGGCGCACGTCCCAGGCACGTACCGGCAGCGGGGTGAGCGCCCCGGCCGCGAACAGGTCCATCAGGTCGACCAGCATCCGCTGGATCTCGGCGGGGTCGACGGTGGTCAGGTCGTACGGCTGGTAGCTGACACCGGGATGGTCGGCGGCGACCCGGTCGGGGTCACGCAGGTCGGTCTTGCCCATCTCCATGAACCGGCCGCCACGCGGCAGCAGCCGCAGCGACGCGTCGACGAACTCGCGGGCCAGCGAGTCGAGCACCACGTCGACGCCGCGTCCGCCGGTGGCGGTGCGGATGTGCGTCTCGAAGTCGAGGGTGCGCGACGAGGCGAGGTGGTCCTCGGGTAGGCCCATCGCCCGCAGGGCGGGCCACTTGGCGGGGCTGGCGGTGGCGTACACCTCGGCGCCGAGGTGCCGGGCGAGCTGCACGGCGGCCATGCCGACGCCACCGGCGGCGGCGTGCACCAGCACCGCCTCGCCGGCCCGGAGCCCGGCCAGGTCGACCAGCCCGTGGTAGGCGGTGAGGAACACCACGGGCACCGTCGCGGCCTGGGCGAACGTCCAGCCGTCGGGCACCGGCACCAGCAGCCGGCGGTCGGTGACCGCGACCGGGCCGAAGCAGCCGGTGAAGACACCGAGCACCCGGTCGCCGGGGCGCAGGTCGGTCACGGCGTCACCGACCTCGGTGACCACGCCGGCGGCCTCGCCGCCGGGCGGACCGGGGTCACCCGGGTAGTGACCGAGGGCGTTGAGCACGTCGCGGAAGTTGAGGCCGGCGGCACGGACCTGCACCCGTACCTCCAGGGGGCCGAGCGGCCGGTCGGCGGCGTCGGTGGCGGTGAGGGCGAGCGTGTCGAGGCTGCCGCGGGCGGGGGCGTCGAGTCGCCAGGCGGTCGCGCCGGCCGGCGGGGCGAGCGTCGGCGCGTCGGCACGTCGGGCCAGCCGGGGGGCGTACGGGCTGCCGCCGCGCAGCGCCACCTGGGGTTCGCCGGTGGCGAGGACGGCGGCCAGCTCGTCGGTGCCGGGCGGGGTGTCGGCGTCGAGCAGGACGAAACGGTCGGGATGCTCGGACTGTGCGGAGCGGACCAACCCCCAGGCGGTGGCGGCGTCCGGGTCGTCGACCTCGGCGGCGCTGTGCACGCCGACGGCGCCCCGGGTGAGCAGGACCAGCGGGGTGTCCGCCCAGCGGGGGTCGGCGAGCCAGCCCTGCACGAGGGTGAGCGCCTCGGCGGCGACCGTCCGCGCCCGGTCCCCCGACCCGCCGCGGGGCTCGGTGCCGGCCAGGGAGGCGAGGACGGCGTCGGGCCGGGGTGCGCCGGCGTCGACGGCCCGGCCGAGCGCGGCGAGGTCGGCGTACCGGGTGAACGCGCCGACGGCCCGGCCGAGCGCGGCGACCCGGACGGCCGGGGCGGGACTCGATCCGACGACCGGCTGCCAGTCGAGGCGGAACAGGGCGTCGTCGACGGCGGCGTCGCGGGCCCCGAGTTCGGTGCGGGAGATCGGGCGCATGGCCAGTGACGCGACCTGCACCACCGCGGCCCCACCGGCGTCGGCGGCGGTCAGCGCGATGGTGTGCGGCGCGACGCGGCGCAGCCGGACCCGCAGCGTGGTCGCCCCGGCGGCGTGCAGGGTCACGCCGTTCCAGGCGAACGGCAGCAGCAGCTTGTCCGGCCCGGCGTCGCCGATGCCGCCGAAGTGCGCGGCGTGCAGGGCGGCGTCGAGCAGGGCGGGGTGCAGGCCGTACCGGTCGGCGTCGGCGCGGGGCCCGGCCGGCAGTTCCACCTCGGCGTACACCTCGTCGGGGGTGGTCCACACCGCACGCAGTCCCTGGAACGCCGGCCCGTAGCCGTAGCCGTCGGCGACGAGGCGGGGGTAGAAGTCGGTCAGGTCCACCGGTCGGGCGTCGCGCGGCGGCCAGGCGGCGGGGCCGGCCGGTGGGTCGGGCTGCTCGGCGGACAGGGTGGCGGTGGCATGTCGGGTCCAGGGTGCGCCGGGTGGGCCGTCGGCGGGGCGGGAGTGCACGGTGGCGGAGCGGCGGCCGTCCCCGGCGGCGGGGCCGACGGCCACCTGCACCTGGGTGGCGGCGTCGTCGGGCAGGGCGAAGGGGGCCTCGATGACCAGTTCGTCGAGGACGGGGCAGCCGACCTCGTCGCCGGCGCGCAGGCACAGCTCGACCAGGCCGGTGCCGGGCAGCAGCACGGTGTCGCCGACCCGGTGGTCGACCAGCCACGCCGTGGCGGTGGGAGCGAGTCGGCCGGTGAACAGGTGCCCGCGCGTCTCGGCCAGCACCACGGACGCGCCGAGCAGCGGGTGACCGGAGGTGTCCAGGCCGGCCGCGCCGACGTCGCCGGGTCCGTCGATGCGGCGGGGCCAGTAGCGGCGATGGTCGAACGCGTAGGTGGGCAGGTCGACCCGGCGTCCGCCGGCCAGCGCCGGCTGCCAGTCGACGGGTACGCCCCGCACGTGCAGCTGCGCGGCGGAGAGCAGGAACCGGGCCCGGTCGCCCTGGCCCCGATGCACGGAGCCGACCACCAGCGCCGGTTGGTCCTGCCCGGCCAGGGTCTCCTCGATGCCGGCGGTGAGCACCGGGTGGGGGCTGCACTCGACGAACGTGTCGTGGCCCTGGCCGGCCAGGGCGCGGATCGCCTGTTCCAGCTCGACCGGCTGGCGCAGGTTGCGGTACCAGTAGTCGGGGCCCATCTCCTCTCCGTCGAGCCACCGCAGGTCGGTCGTGGAGTACAGCGGTACGGCGGCCGGGCCGGGCCGGATCCCGGCCACCGCCTCGGCCAGCTCGTCGCGGACGCGTTCGACGTGGGCGGAGTGGGAGGGGTAGTCGATGGGGACCCGGCGTGCCCGGATCCCCTCGGCGGTCAGCTCGGCGAGGATGTCCTCGACGACGGCCTCGTCACCGCTGACGACGACTGAGGTGGGGCCGTTGACGACTGCCACCGCGACGCGGTCGCCATGATGGGCGATCCGTTCGCGGACGACGTCGGCGGGCAGCGCCACCGAAGCCATCGTCCCGTGCCCGACCAGCGCTCTGAGCACGCGGCAGCGCAGCGCCACCAGCCGGGCGGCGTCGGGCAGGGACAGCACCCCGGCGACGCAGGCCGCGGCGATCTCGCCCTGCGAGTGACCGACCACGGCGGCGGGTTGGATGCCGTACGAGCGCCACAACTCGGCCAGCGACACCATGACCGCGAACAGGGCGGGTTGAACGACGTCGACCTGGTCGAAGGCGGGCGCCCCGGGGGCCTGCCGCAGCACGTCCAGCAGCGAGCAGCCCAGGTAGGGACGCAGGGCGGCGTCGCAGGCGGCCATCCGTTCGGCGAAGACGGGGGCCTGGTCGATGAGGTCCAGCGTCATGCCGGGCCACTGGGAGCCCTGGCCTGGGAAGACGAAGACCGGTCGGCCGGCGGGGGCGGCCTCGCCGCGTACCAGATCGGGGTGGGGGCGGCCGTCGGCGAGGGCGTCGAGGGCGGCGGCGACCCGGCGGTGGTCGGTGCCGACGACGACGGCTCGGGCGTCGAACGTGGCCCGGGTGCCGGCCAGCGACCAGGCCACGTCGAGGGGCGGCTGTTCGGGGTGCGCGGTGAGGTGCTCGCGCAGCCGTCGGGCCTGCCCGGCCAGCGCGTCGGGGGTCCGGGCGGACAGCAGCCACGGCAACGCGGTCGGGTGCGGTGGCGCGGGGACGGCCGGTGCGGCGGGTTCGGCGGCGGGGACCGCCTCCACGACGACGTGGGCGTTGGTGCCGCTGATGCCGAACGAGGAAACGCCGGCACGGGCGGGACGGTCGGCGCGGGGCCACGGGCGGGCCTCGGTGAGCAGGTCGACCGAACCGGCGTCCCAGTCGACGCGGCTGGTGCGGGTGGCGGCGTGCAGGGTTCGGGGCAGCACGCCGTGGCGCATCGCGAGGATCATCTTCAGCACCCCGGCCACGCCGGCGGCGGCCTGGGTGTGCCCGAGGTTGGACTTGACGGAGCCGAGCAGCAGCGGCGCGGCGTCGCCCCGGTCCTGGCCGTAGGTGGCGAGGATCGCCTCGGCCTCGATGGGATCGCCGAGCGGGGTGCCGGTGCCGTGGGCCTCGACGGCGTCCACGTCGGCGGGGGTCAGGCCGGCGGCGGCCAACGCGGCCCGGATGACCCGTTCCTGGGACGGCCCGTTGGGGGCGGTCAGCCCGTTGGACGCGCCGTCGGAGTTGACGGCGGTGCCGCGCACCAGCGCCAGCACGGGGTGGCCACGGCGTCGGGCGTCGGAGAGACGTTCGACGACCAGTACGCCGACGCCCTCGGACATGCCGAACCCGTCGGCCTCCTCGGCGAACGCCTTGGACCGACCGTCGGCGGCGAGTCCGCGCTGGCGGCTGAACCCGGTGAGACCGGCGGGGCTGGACATCACCGACACGCCGCCGGCCAGGGCCAGGTCGCAGTCCCCGGCGCGCAGGGCCTGCACGGCCAGGTGCAGGGCCACCAGCGACGCCGAGCAGGCGGTGTCCACGGTGACGGCCGGGCCCTCCAGCCCGAGCGCGTACGCGACGCGGCCGGACAGCACGCTGGCGGCGGTGCCGGTGAGCAGGTGTCCCTCGTCGGCGGTGGTCTCCCCGTCGTCGGCGGTCCCGCCGGGGGTGACCTGGTCGGCGTAGTCCTGCCCGTGGGTGCCGGCGAAGACGCCGGTGCGGCTGCCACGTAGCGTGCCCGGGTCGAGGCCGGCGCGTTCCAGGGCCTCCCAGCTGGTTTCCAGCAGCAGCCGGTGCTGCGGGTCCATGGCGAGGGCTTCGCGGGGGCTGATGCCGAAGAAGGCGGCGTCGAAGTCGGCGATGCCGGTGAGGAATCCGCCGGCGCGCACGTAGGTCCGTCCGGGCGTGCCGGGGACCGGGTCGTACAGGTCGGGCCAGCCCCGGTCGGTGGGCAGGTCACCGATGACGTCCCCGCCGGTGTCGAGCAGCCGCCACAGGTCCTCGGGTGAGCCGATGCCGCCGGGGAACCGGCAGGCCATAGCGACGACGGCGACCGGCTCGTCGGTGGTGACTATGCCGGTGTCGGTGGTGGCGGTGCTGGCGGCGCCGAACAGCCGGGCATGCAGGTGCGCGGCGAGCAGGTCGGGGGTGGGGTGGTTGAACACGGCGTGCGGGGCCAGGCGGACGCCGGTGGCGGCGGAGAGCCGGTTGCTCAGCTCGACGGCCATCAGCGAGTCGAAGCCGAGGTCCCGGAAGGGCCGGCGCGGTTCGATCTGGTCGGGGCCGGTGTGCCCGACGACGGTGGCGCAGCGGGTCCGCACGAGTTCCCGCAGCAGGTTGACCCGTTCGGCTTCGTCGAGGCCGGCGAGCTGGTCGGCGAAGCCGGCTGCGGTTGCGGGTCCGGGATCGGCGTTGACGGCGCGGCGCGGCGGTGGGGGCAGCATGGCCCGCAGCACGGCGGGCACCTCGCCGGAGGCGCGTACGGCGGCCAGGTCCAGTCCGATGGGTGCCAGGGTGGGCCGGTCGAGGTGCAGCGCGGCGTCGAACAGGGCGAGGCCGGCGGCCGGGTCCAGGGGGCGGGTGCCGCCGCGGGCGAGGCGGGCCAGGTCGGTGGGGGTGAGCCGGCCGGCCATGCCGTCCTCCGCGGCCCACAGCCCCCAGGCCAGGGCGGTGGCGGGCAGGCCGTGGGCGCGACGGTGCGCGGCGAGCGCGTCGAGGAACGCGTTGCCGGCCGCGTAGTTGCCCTGGCCGGGGCTGCCGAAGGTGGCCGAGGCGGAGGAGAACAGCACGAAGGCGGCCAGGTCGAGGTCGGCGGTCAGCTCGTGCAGGTGCCAGGCGCCGTGCACCTTGGCCCGCAGCGTGTGTTCCCAGCGGGCCGCATCGAGGCCGGTGAGCAGCGCGTCGTCGGTCGTACCGGCGGCGTGCACCACGGCGACGAGCCGGTCGGCGAGCCCGGCGACGATCTCGGCGAGGGCGGCCCGGTCGGCGACGTCGGCGGCCACCACCCGGATGTCGACGCCGGTGTCGGTGAGCGCGTCCATCCAGTCGGCCCGTCGCCCGGTGCGGCTGAGCAGCACCAGTTCGGCGACGCCGTGGGCGGTGGCGAGATGGGCGGCGACGTGCCGGCCGACCCCGCCGGTGCCGCCGGTGACGAGCACCGTCCCGCCGGCCAGCGCCGGCAACGGCAGCTCGGTGGCCGGCGTGGGCGGCCCGGCGGGGTCGATGTCGGTCGGGGGCGCCGCAGCGGGGCGGTGTTCGACGGGGCGTAGCCGGGGCAGCAGGGTGCGGCCGTCGTGGACGGCCACCTCGGGTTCGTCGGGGCCGGCGGCGAGGGCCGCCCGGACGGTCGCGTCGTCGGTGGCGTCCAGGTGCAGCAGCAGGAACCGGCCGGGATGTTCGGCCTGGGCGACGCGGACCAGCCCGACGACGGGGGCGTGCACCGCGTCGCCGTCGCGCACGGCGAGGGCGAGGCGGGTGGTGTCGGCGCGGGGGTCGGCCAGCCAGCGCTGGAGTACGCCGAGGATGTCGAGGCCGACGGCGTGCGCCCGGTCGGGCACGGGGTGGTCGGGATCGCCGTCGCCGACCCGTACGACCAGCACCGGGGGCAGTGACCCGTCGGGGGGCGTGCCGTCGGCGAGCGTCCACGCGGGTACCGGGGTCGCCGGTCCGGGGGCGGGCAGCCGGTCGACGGCGTACAGGGCGGCGGGGCCGGTCCCGGTGACCGGGGCGGCCGGTGGCGACGCGACGGCGCGCAGCACCACCCGGTCGACGTCGAGCACCGGTGCGCCGGTGTCGTCGACGGCGCTGAGGGTGACCGCGTCCGCCCCGGCCGGGGCGAGGCAGACCCGCAGGGTGTGCGCGCCGGTGGCGTGCACGCGCACCCCGGACCAGTCGGTGGGCACGGTGGCGTCGGCGGGGGCGAAGTCGGCGAGTGGGAGCAGGCGCAGGGCCGCGTCGAGCACCAGCGGGTGCACCCCGTACCGCTCGGTGTCGGTGTCCCGGGCGTCGTCGGGCAGGCGAACGTCGACGAAGAGCCGGTCCGCGGTGAGCCAGGCGGCTCGGGCCGGGTCGCCGGCCAGGGCACGGTTGCCGGGGTCCGTGAGGTCCACGGGTCGCGCCCCGGCCGGGGGCCACGCCGGGACGGTGGTGGCCGGTCCGGCGGCCGGGTCGGCGGGGGCGAGAACCGCCTCGGCGATCTCCTGCCACGGGTGACCCTCGGCGACCCGGACGTGGCAGCGGGCCACCCGGCGCAGCCGGTCGTCGGGCCCGTCGACGGTGACCTGCACGTCGACAGCGAGGCCGGCCGGCAGCGGTGTCGGCCCGGGGGTGCGCAGCCGCTCCACGGTGGGCGCGTCGAGCAGGCCGCCGAGGTGGGTGAGCACGTCGAGCAGGGCGGTGGCGGGCAGCGTGGCGGGCCGACCGTCGCAGGCCGCGAGCCACGGATGGGTGGTCGCGGCGATCCGGCCGGTGCAGACGAGCTGCCCGGTGCCCGCGACCGGCAGCACCGCGCCGAGCAGCGGGTGCCCGGCGTCGGCGAGCCCGACGTCGGCGGGGCCGCCGGCCACCGCGGAGTACGGCAGCCAGTAGTGCCGACGCTGGAACGGGTACGTGGGCAGGTCGACCCGCCGGTGGGGGCCCGCACCGGTGAGGGTGGCGGTGTCCACGGGGACGCCCCGCACGTGCAGTCGGGCCACGGCGGCGAGCAGGTCCGCCGGCTCCCGGTCGACGGACCGCATGGCGGGCACGACGGCCAGGTCGTCGTCGGTGTCGTCGGTGTCGTCGGTCAGGCACCCCTGGGCCATCGTGGTGAGCACCCCGGCGGGGCCGACCTCCAGGAACGTGGTCACCCCCAGCCGGCGCAGGGCGCGTACGCCGTCGTGGAAGCGGACGGTGCCGCGTACGTGGTCGACCCAGTGGTCGGGCGAGCAGAGCCGGGCCGGGTCGAGGGGCTCGCCGGTCAGGTTGGACACCACCGGCAGGTGCGGGGTGCGGTAGGTGAGGCCGGCGGCGACGGCGCGGAAGTCGGCCAGCATCGGTTCCATGTGCGGCGAGTGGAACGCGTGGGAGACGCGCAGCCGGTTGGTGCGCCGGCCGGCGGCGCGCAGGGTGGCCGCGACGGCCAGCACCGCGTCGGTGTCGCCGGACAGGACGACGCTGGTCGGGCCGTTGACGGCGGCCAGCCCCACCCGGTCGGTGAGGTGGGCGGCCACCTCGGCCTCGGCGGCCTCGACGGCGACCATCGCGCCCCCGGTGGGCAGCTGCTGCATCAGCCGGGCGCGGGCGGCCACCAACGCCGCCGCGTCGGCCAGGGACAGCACCCCGGCGACGTGCGCGGCGGTCAGCTCGCCGACGGAGTGGCCGAGCACCGCGTCGGGGCGTACGCCCCAGGATTCCAGCAGCCGGTAGAGGGCGACCTCGACGGCGAACAGGGCCGGCTGGGTGTAGAGGGTCTGGTCGAGCAGGTCGGCGCGCTCGTCGCCCTGGGGTGCGGCCACGACGGCGGCCACCGGGTGCGGGGCCTCGCCGGAGAGGCAGCGGTCCAGCTCGGCGCAGGCCGCGTCGAAGGCGTCGGCGAAGACCGGGTACGCCTCGCGCAGTCCCTGACTCATACCGGGACGCTGGCCGCCCTGGCCGCCGAAGAGCAGACCGAGATGGCCGTCGACCGGCCGGCCGGTGGGTACGGTCTCGGTGTCGCCGCGGGCCAGCGCGGTCAGCCCGGCCCGGGTGGCGGTCGGGTCGCCGGCCAGCACGACGGCCCGGTGGTCCAGGGCGGCGCGGGTGGTGGCCAGGGCGTGGCCGACGTCGGCCGGGTCGACGTCGGCACCGGGACCGTCCAGCCAGGTGAGCAGACGGGCAGCCTGGTCGCGCAGCGCCTCCGCGGTGGCAGCCGAGATCGGCCACGGCACGGGTGTCCGGCGGTGGGTGTCGGTCCCGCTGTCCGCGGCGTGGTCGGCCGGGGCGAGGTCTGCGGGGGGTGCCTCGACGATGAGGTGGGCGTTGGTGCCGCTGATGCCGAACGACGAGACACCGGCCCGGCGCGGCCGGTCCACCCGGGGCCACGGACGGTCCTCGGTGAGCAGGCGCACGGCACCGGCGGTCCAGTCCACCTCGGACGTCGGGGCGTCCACGTGCAGGGTGCGGGGCAGGGTCGCGTGCCGCATCGCGAGGATCATCTTGATCACCCCCGCCGCGCCGGCGGCGGCCTGGGTGTGGCCGAGGTTGGACTTCAACGAGCCCAGGGCCAGCGGGGCGGCGTCGCCCCGGCCCTGCCCGTACGTGGCCAGCAGCGCCTGGGCCTCGATCGGGTCACCGAGGCGGGTGCCGGTGCCGTGGGCCTCGACGGCGTCCACGTCCGCCGGGCTGAGCCCGGCGTTGGCGAGGGCACGGCGGATCACCCGCTCCTGGGCGGGACCGTTGGGGGCGGTGAGCCCGTTGGACGCCCCGTCGGAGTTGATGGCGCTGCCGCGCAGCACGGCCAGCACGGGGTGGCCGTTGCGTCGGGCGTCGGAGAGGCGCTCCAGCAGCAGCACGGCGACACCCTCGGACCAGCCGGTGCCGTCGGCGGCGTCGGCGAACGCCTTGCAGCGGCCGTCGGGGGCCAGTCCGCGCTGCCGGCTGAACTCGACGAACGCCTGCGGGGTGCCCATCACGGCGACGCCGCCGGCCACCGCGAGCGTGCAGTCCCCGGCACGCAGGGCCTGCGCGGCCAGGTGCAGCGCGACCAGCGACGAGGAGCAGGCGGTGTCCACGGTGACCGCCGGGCCCCCCAGCCCGAGGGCGTACGCCACCCGGCCGGAGACGACGCTTCCGGCGGTGCCGACGCCGAGGTAGCCCTCGGTGCCGGGCGGGGCATGGCGCAGGTTGGCGGCGTAGTCGTGGTGCATGACGCCGGTGAACACGCCGGTGGCGGTGCCGCGCAGCGAGGTGGGGTCGATGCCGGCGCGTTCGCACAGTTCCCACGACGTCTCCAGCAGCAGCCGCTGCTGCGGGTCCATCGCCAGAGCCTCGCGGGGGCTGATCCCGAACAGGGTGGCGTCGAAGTCCGCCGCGTCCGGCAGGAACCCGCCGACACGCACGTACGAGGTGCCGGGCCGGTCGGGGTCGTCCGAGAACAGGCGGGTGAGGTCCCAACCCCGGTCGGCGGGGAAGTCGGTGAGCCCTTCGCCGCCCTGCGCGACGAGGTCCCACAGCTGTTCGGGCGAGCCGATCCCGCCGGGCAGCCGGCAGGCCATGGCCACGACGACCACCGGGTCGTCGGCGTCCGCACCCGCGCCGGGGTGTTCCGGGTCGGCCGCGCCGGAGGTGGCGCCCCGCAGCCGGGCGGTCAGGTGCCCGGCGAGGGCGGCGGGGCTGGGATGGTCGAAGGCCGCCGTGGCCGACAGTCGCACCCCGGTGGCCCGGGCCAGCCGGTCGCGCAGCGTGACGGCGCCGACGGAGGTGAAGCCGAGTTCGGTGAATGCGCGACCGGGACGGACCGCCGCCGCGCCGGCCAGGCCCGCGATCTCGGCGGTGGCGGCGCGGACCAGGTCCAGCACGAGCCGGTCGGCCTCGACGGTGGTCAGCCCGGCGAGCCGGCGGCGCAGCGCGTCGGCGTCGGCGGCGTCGGGCTCCACGACGGGAGGTGCGGGCCACGCGGGATGGGTGGCGGCGACCGGATCGGCGGGTACGGCGAGCAGGAGGAGGTCGCCGCCGTCGTGCGCCACGTCGAACGCGGTGAGGTCGACGTCCGGCTGGTCTCCCGCCGTGCCGATCAGCCGGGCCGGCAGTCCCGCCGCGCGGCGGCGGGCGACGAGGGCGTGCAGGGCGCCGACGGCCACGGCGGCCCGGTCCCGGCCGGCGGCGCCCAGCAGGAGGGTCGCCGGCACGGCGACGGTGAACGCGGTCGCGTCGGCGTGGCGCGTGCGGGCGTCCAGCGTCTCGGCGAGGGCCAGCAGCGGCCCGGCGTCGTCGAGGTCGGTGTCGGACGGGCAGAGGAAGACCGCGCCGACCACCTCGTCGGCGGGCGGGGCCGGGGCCGGGCCGGGTCGGGCCGTCGCCGCGGTGGGCGGGGTCGCGGCGGCCGGCGCCCCCGGGCCGGGCACCGGCAGCGTCCCGGCGTCGACGCCGGCGGCGGCGAGCTCCGCCACCAGGTCGGCCGGCGCGCTGCCGGTCAGGCGCAGCCGCCGGGCGCCGAGTGCGCCGGTCAGGTGCCGGGCCAGCGCCGCCCCGGTGGGCCCGTCGAGGCCCGTGACCACCGCTGGCGCGGCGGGGTCGACGACGGTCGCCGCCCGTGCGGGCGGGTCGGCGGGGACCGGGCCGAGGACGGGGTGCCGGGCGGTGCCCGCACGTAGCGCCACCTGCGCGACGTCGGCGTCGAGCACGGCGGGCAGCAGGACGGTCGAGGTGGGGTCGGCGTCCCGGTCGACCAGCAGGAGCCGACCCGGGTGGGCGGCCTGTAGGCAGCGACCCACCGTCCAGGCGACGACGGCCGCCGGCACGAGGTCCGGGTCGTCGGCCCCGTCCGGGGTGGACGCGCACACCGCCCCGGTGGTCAGCAGCACCAGCCGGCTGGCGGCGTACCGGTCGTCGGCGAGCAGTTCGCCCAGCCCGTCGACCGGATCCGGCGCGTCGGCGGCTGGCAGCACCACCACGTCGGGCACGTCGGGGTCCGCGCGCAGCGCGTCGAGATCCGGGTACGACCGGAACCGGTCGTCCGGTGCGACCACGCGCAGCGCGTCGACCAGCGGTTCGCCGTCCGCGCCCAGCACCGCCCACCGGCGGCCCGGGCCGGGGGTGCTGGTCGGGGCCAGCGGTCGCCAGGTGATCCGGCTCAGCGTCTCGTGGTGGCCGCCGTTGACGGCGCGCAGCCGGGCCGGGAGTTCCCGCAGCAGCCGGCGGATGACCTTGCCGGAGGCGGTGCGGGGCACCTGCCCGATCTCGTACAGCGCGGCGGGCACCTTGTGGTAGGACAGCCGCTGCCGGCACGCCGCGTACGCCTCACGCGGGTCGAGGCCCTCCGGCGTGGGGACGACGTACGCCACCGGCACCTCGCCGAGCACCTCGTGGGGCAGGCCGGTGACGGCCACGTCGGCGATGCCGGGCACCGGGCGCAGGGCCTCCTCCACCTCGGACGGGTGGACCTTCTCCCCGCCCCGGATGATCAGTTCCTGGTGTCGGCCGGTGACGAACAGGTTGCCGTCGGCGTCGCGGCGGGCCAGGTCGCCGGTGCGGTACCAGCCGTCGCGCAGCGCGGCGGCGGTGACCTCCGGCAGGCCGTGGTAGCCGCGCATGACGCTCGGTCCGCGTACCCACACCTCGCCCTCACCGCCGGTCGGGACGTCCAGTCCCGTCTGCGGGCTCACCAGGCGCACCTCGACGCCGGGCACGGGCTGTCCACAGGAGCCCTCGACGGTGGGCCGGTCGGGGCGGGTGATCGCGATCGACCCGCAGGTCTCGGTGCTGCCGTAGGCGTCGAGCAGCGGAGCGGCGAAGACCTCCTCGAAGGACCGGCGCAGCGCGCCGGTGGTGATCGCCCCGCCGACCAGGCACACCCGCAGGGCGGGGGCGCGGAAACCGGTGTCGCGGGCGGCGGCGACCAGATGGTGGTACATGGCCGGCACCCCGGCCAGCACGGTCGCGGCGTCGGTGTCGACGGCGCGCAGCACGTCGTCTGCGGCGAAGCCGTCGACGAGCCGGGCGGACGCGCCGACGGCGGTCACGCTCAGCACGCAGCCGATGTGCGACAGGCTGTGGAACAGCGGCAGCGGCCACACCACCCGGTCGTCGGGGGTGAGCCCGGGGATCGGCACGTAGCAGGAGGCCACCGACCACAGGCAGCTGCGCTGGGTGGACAGCACGCCCTTGGGGCGGCCGGTGGTGCCGGAGGTGTAGAGCATCCAGGCGGTCTCGTCGAGGCCCAGGTCGTCGCGGGCGTCGACGCCCGGCTCGGTGTCGGCCAGGTCGCGCCAGGCGGCGACGGCGTCGGGCGTCGGGTCGTCGCCGGTCACCCACAGCCGCAGGCCCGGCCGGCCGGCGCGCAGCCGGCGCAGCTGGTCGAGGTGCTGCGGGTCGGTCACCACCAGCACCGCGCCGGAGTCGTCGAGCAGATGAGCCAGCTCCGCGTCGGTGCTGCGCGGGTTCAGCGGTACGCCGACGGCGGCGGCGCGGGCGACCGCCAGCCAGGTCTCCACCGTCTCCACCCGGTTGCCCAGGCAGAACGCCACCCGGTCGCCGCGTTCCACCCCGGCCGAGGCGAGGTGCCCGGCCAGGCGTCGGGTCCGTGCCTCCAGATCGCCGTAGCGGACGGCACGCCGGTCGTCGCGGAACGCGACCTTGTCCCCGAACCGGTCGGCATGGGCCCTGAGCAGGGCGGGCAACGGCTGGATCAGGTCGCTCCGAAGCATGTCACCATCCGTCCGTCGGCGAGACTCTCCATTCGCGGCGTAGACCTCGCTCGCCGTAACGGCCCAAGTCTTCCGAGCACCCCGGCGGGGGACCTACCCCTGTCACCCCCTAACCCGTCCCCAGTTCCGCCCGCTGATCGGCCGGCGGCGCAGGCCCCGGACCCATGATGTGGTCGACCTGCGCAGACCGTCGTGCCCGTGCCCCCCGCCCGCCGTCAGTCGAGGTGCCGTCGTTGGAACGCTCGTGGATGTTCGCCCGCCTCGCCGTGCCGAACGGTGAGTTACCGGACGAACGCGTGGCCGCGCTGGTCGGGTCGGTGCTCGTCGGGCTCGTCACCGCCGCCCGGCGCGTCGACCCGGCGGTCCAGTGGTTCTTCGACCGGGTCGACTCCCCCACCGGGCCGCGACTGAGCGTGGGCTTCCACGCCACCCCGACCGCGCTCGACACGGTACGGGCGGGGCTGTGCGCGTACGATCCGCAGGTCGCGTTCACCGGCGATCCGTACGCGGTGCGCGACGCCGCCCGGGGCGGTCCGCTCGCGTCCGCCGGCAGCGACCTGGCCCTGATCCTGCTCGGCGGCGACGCCCCCCTGCCGGGCGGCGCGCAGTTGCCGCTGGCCGTGGCGCACCTGCGACACCTGGCCGGGCTGGTGCCGGCGGCCGACCGGTTGGCGTTCCTGTTCCTGCACTGGCAGGACCGTGGTCACCAGCTCACCGGCGCACACCGGCGGGACCTGGCCGCGCGGGCGGCGGCCGGGGCGGAGAAGATCGTGCTGTCGGCCGGTGACCTGCCGCTGTCCAGTGCGGTGGGTGACGCGTGGCGGCGCTACCTGGCCCGGGTGGCCGAGGTGGTCGACGACAGCCAGGGGGCGGCGCCCCGCGGTTACCTGCTGGCGCGGCACGCCCAGCTCACCCACGACAGGTGGGGCATCGGTCCGGACGTCGACGCGCTGGCCGCGCTGGCGTTGCGGCTGTCGATGGTGCGGGACCGCCCGGTGGTGCCCGCGCCGAGGTCCGTACCGCCGAGGAGGCAGTCCCGTGCATCCGTCCCCCACTGAACGTCCCGCCGTCGAGCCCGTCGGCATCGAGGTGGCGCTCGGCGAGCGCGCGTACCCGGTGCTGATCGGCCCCGGCGTGCGTCACCGGCTGCCGGACGAGGTGGCGCGGCTCGGCGCGCGCCGGGTCGTGGTGGTGTCGGCCCGGCCACCGCGGTGGACGCCGGACCCGGGGGTGCCGCACCGGGTGGTGCCGGCCCGCGACGGTGAACACGACAAGAACCTCTCCACGGTGGAGCAGTTGTGCCGGGAGTTCGCCGACTTCGGCCTGACCCGGTCCGACGCGGTGGTCTCCTGCGGCGGTGGCACCACCACCGACGTGGTCGGGCTGGCCGCCGGCCTCTACCACCGGGGGGTCGCGGTGATCCACCTGCCGACGTCGCTGCTCGCCCAGGTGGACGCCAGCGTCGGCGGGAAGACGGCGGTGAACCTGCCGGAGGGCAAGAACCTCGTCGGGGTGTACTGGCAGCCCCGAGCGGTGCTCTGCGACACCGAGCACCTGGACACGCTGCCCGGTCGGGAGTGGCGCAACGGGTACGGCGAGATCGCTCGGGCCCACTTCATCGGCGCGGGCGACCTGCGCGGCAGGCCGGTGGCCACGCAGATCGCGGCCTGTGTGGCGCTCAAGGCCCGGGTGGTCGCCGCCGACGAGCGCGACTCGGGGCTGCGGCACATCCTCAACTACGGCCACACGCTCGGGCACGCGTTGGAACGGGCGACGGACTTCCGGCTGCGGCACGGCGAGGCGGTCGGGATCGGCACGGTCTTCGCGGGTCGGCTGGCCGGTGTGCTGGGTCGCGTCGACGCCGACCGGGTGGCCGAGCACCACGAGGTGGTGGCCGGCTACGGTCTCGACACCGCCCTGCCGGCGGGATCGGACCACGACCGGCTGGTGACGCTCATGCGGCGGGACAAGAAGGCCACCGCCGGGCTGTCGTTCGTCCTCGACGGTCCGGGCGGGGCCGATCTTGTCACCGACGTGCCGGAGTCGGCCGTCCGCGCCGCTCTCGCCCGGATGTGAGGGTCGGCCCGGACCCCGCCCATGTCGGCCCGGACCCCGCCGCGTGCGGATCGGCCCCGGACCGCCACCCGGGGCCGCCAGTCAGCTCAGCGCCCGCTGGATCTGCGCGATCAGCACACCGCACCTGTGCCGGTCCCGGGCACCCACCATGCCGATGATGGTCGCCGGGACGTCGCCGTTGTCCGTCATCGCCGGGTCGTAGTGCATCAACACGACGAGTTCCCCCCGGTCGATGAACGGGAGGAGCAGCGGCTCGGCGTCCACCCCCGAGGGGAGGGAGAAGAAGGTGGTCATGGCGCACGGGTGCTGACCCAGCAGGGAGCTGCGGTGCAGCAACGAGGTGGTGGCGCCGCTGACCCGGAAGTTCGGGTCGATGACCCGGTGCTCGCCGGTGCGGCTCGTCCCGGCGTCGAACGAGCAGTACCCCCGGTAACCGAGGGCGCTGGCCCTGCGTACCCCCGCGGTCAACGCCTCGACGAGTTCCGCCGGCGGTTGGTCGTCGTCCATCACGCACCCGGTCCACGTCGCGGTGGGTTGGGGCAGGTGCGCCGACGCACCGAGATACTCGACCGAACCGCTGGCCGTGACGGCGAACTGGACACCCCAGACCGACCGGAAGGGGATCTCCTCCTCCACGATCCACCGGTCGCTGATCTGTTCCAGTTGTTGGAACAGCGCCCGGTTGAGCCGGTCCTGCAACCGCCTGCTGAAGATCGCGATGCCGCTGTACACCTCGACGCCGGCCGGTTTGATCACCACCGGCCGGCGGTCCCGCTGCACGATCCGACGTACCTCGGCGGGGGTGGCGACCTGCCGCCGGGGCAGGTAGTCCGACCCGATCAGCGTCTCCAGAACGGTCTTGTTGTTGAGTTCTGCCAGCAGCTCCGGCGTGTTGCGGGCCGGTGCGGTCCGCAGGTGCGGGTCGTACTCGGGGAACTGGAGTTCGAGCAGTTCCCCCCGGTCGGCGGCGGCGCGGGCGAGCTGCACGGCCTGCGCGCCGGACCGGAACTCGCGTAGATCACTGGGAACCTTGAGGCCACAGCGGCTGAGCAGGCGTAGCGACTTGTCCGTGCTGGCTCCGCTGCTGCAGATGACCGCCGCCTGGTACGGCAGGGTCAGATGCATGCCGGTCACCAGGTCGAGGCCGTTCTGCAGGCCGGCGCCCGCACCGGTCAGGTAGCGGCTGTCCGCGGTCGCCACCGGGCTCGGCGGCCGGGCGAGGACCACGCCGTCAGGGGCGAACACCTGTACTTGGATGGGTCCATCCATGGGATCTCCTGTCATGCCGGCCCGCAAGGGGCCTCGGGGTGGCATAGGGTCCGGACGCACGGCGGCCACGATCCGCGGGATCGTGAATGGAGGCGTCGCGTTCCGGTCCGGATGGGGCCGCCGGCCGCGAGGTCGGGTGGCCCGTGTGCGTCGGTCGGCGGGAAGTGGGCTGAGCCGGCCAGGTAGCGGACTGGCTTGTGGTCAGAGCTGCCGCGGCGCGGTGCACACCAGCAGCCGGTGGTGGCTGCCGACCACCGGCTGGTTCATGATCGCCAAAGCATAGTCAGCTCCCGGCCGGGATAGGGATGGGCCGGACAGCCGAGTCCACACAGCCCTTTTCGCCACCGATCGGGTAGGGGTGGCCACTGAATCCGTCTAGGGGTGTACGTCTCCGTTTCGGAATCCGTAGGGTCGGGTGCCGCCGGGTCGTCACTCCCCTGCACCGCGACGGATCGGGGGGCGCCTGTGGGTACGCCGGTCGACCGGCCGCACCGGCCACGCGTCTACCGGTCGTCCCTTCCGATCGGAGGTACGGCTGATGTCTGTCGGGTTCGTTGGCGCTCAGGGTGTGGTTGGTGGGCGGTTCGACGGGGACGGGGCGGGCGGGGGTGTGGATCTGGTGGGGGATCTGCGTCGGCCGGTGGTGTGGCCGGCGCGGGCGGCCACCGAGGTGCGGGTCCTGGAGGACGTACCGGCGTCCGCAACGATGCTGCTGGCAGGTCTGGTGGGAGTCCTCGCCCGACACACCGGCCAGGACGAGATCACCATCGGCGGGCCCGAGAACGGTGTGCTGCGCGTCGACGTGACAGGAGATCCCGGCTTCGGGGAACTCGTCGACCGGGTCACCTGGGCCACGGCCGGTGACAACAACAGCTCGACAGCCGACAGCAGTGCCGGGAAGGTACGCGTCGGCCTGGTCGACGGGCCGGTGACCGAAACCAGACCCGACACCGTCGACGTCGACCTGATCGTCACCATCGCCACCGACACCACCACCATCCGCATCGACTACGCCGCCGACGGATACAGCCCACAGTGGATCCGATCCCTACTCGACCAGATCACCGCCCTCACCACGGCAGGACACCAGGCACCACAGACCACCCTGTCCCGACTACCGCTGCTCGGCGACGCCGAACGAGAACAACTCCTCGCCTGGGGACACGGCCCGCAGCAAGCCATCCCCACCGAACCGATCCACGACCTCGTCCTGCGCTGGGCACGGCAGACCCCCGACGCCATCGCCGCCATCGCCGACGACACCACCCTCACCTACCGCGAACTCGACCACCGCTCCGCAGCCCTCGCCGCATACCTCCACACCACCGGCATCAAACCCGGCGACGTCGTATCACTGGCCCTGGACCGCAGCCTCTGGACCATCATCGCCACCCTCGGCATCCTCCGCGCCGGCGCCGCCTACACCCCCATGGACACCACCTGGCCCCCCGAACGAATGCGCCTCCTCCTCACCGACAACGGAGCCCGCATCGTCCTGACCACCCACCACACCGCACCCCACATCCCCACCCCCGACGGCGTCACCGTCATCGCCCTCGACCACCACTGGCCCACCATCGCCACCCACACCCTCACCAACCCACCACACACCACCCCCGACACCCCCGCCTTCGTCATCTACACCTCCGGCTCCACCGGCACCCCCAAAGGCGTCACCCTCAGCCACGACAAACTCACCAACTTCCTCACCTGGATGACCAACGAATGCCACATCAACCCCGACAGCCGCATGCTGCATTCGGCGGCGCCGGTGTTCGACGCGGCCTTCGGGGAGGTCTTCGCCACGCTCATCGGAGGGGGCCGTGTCGTCGTCTGCTCCCGCGACGACCTGCTCGAACCGCGTAGGCTCACCGACCTCGTCAACCGGCACGGTGTCACGCACACGTTCGGGCCGGCCACGAACATCGCCCCGCTCGACCCGGCGGCCTGTCCCGGGCTGCGCTGCATCATCTTCGGCGGCGAAGCCGTTCCGCCGCCGCTGGCCCAGCGGTGGCTGGCGGCGGGCGTCCGGGTGCTCAACGCCTACGGTCCGGCGGAGATCGCCGTGGCGTGTTCGTGGTTTGATGCGTCAGCAGGGTGGGACGGGGCGTACGTGCCGATCGGCTGGCCCATGCCCAACCGGCAGATCCGCGTCGTCGACACCAACCTCGACCTCGTCCCCCTCGGCATGCCCGGCGAAATCCTCATCACCGGCCACGGCATCGCCGACGGATACCTCCACCGCCCCGAACTCACCGCCGAACGATTCGTGACCGACCCCCACAGCGGCCAACCCGCCTACCGCACCGGCGACCTCGCACGCTGGAACGCCACCGGCGCACTCGAAATCCTCGGCCGCATCGACCACCAGGTCAAAATCAACGGCATCCGCATCGAACTCGGCGAAATCGAAAGCATCCTCACCCAACACCCCCACGTCAACACCGCCGTCGTCATCCGCCACGAAAGCCACGGCACCACCCGCCTCATCGGCTACGTCACCCCCCGCGACAACCACACCCCCACCAACAACACCCTCCGCGAACACGCCACCAAACACCTCCCCCCATACATGGTCCCCGCCACCATCATCACCCTCGACACATTCCCCACCGGCAACACCGGAAAGATCAACCGCAACGCACTCCCCGAACCCGGAACACACCGCCCCGACCTCGACACCGAGTACGCCGAACCCGCCACCGGCGAGGAACGCCTCGTGGCCCGGGTGTTCGCCGAGGTACTCGGCATCGACCGGGTCGGCGCACAGGACAGCTTCTTCGATCTCGGCGGCACCTCGCTACAGTCCGCCGCCGTCGCCACCCGCATCGACGAAGCCACCGACACCGTCGTACCGGTGTCCCAGATCCACCGCACCCCCACCCCACACGAACTCGCCCACTGGCTCACCACCGCGCCCCGCCGTGCGCCCGCCGGTGTGCCGGCCCGCTCGCGCTCGGGGCTGGTGCCGCTCGCGCAGCAGGTGGCGAAGTGCCTGATGTCGCCGCTGGAGGTGGTCGTCCCGGTCACCTGGTGGATCGAGGGTGACCTGGACCTGCGGGCGCTGATGGCCGCACTCGGCGACGTACACCAACGACACGAAGCCCTACACGCCCGCTACCGCCGAGTCGACCCACCCGTCGCACTCATCCCCCCGAACCCCGGAAGACCACAGGTACAACTACTCGCCGACGCCACCAGCGAACACGAAGCAATGAACCAACTCGTGGCAACAGTGCAAAAGCCACTCGACTACACCCAGGGCCGCAACTGGCGCGCCGCCCTCATCCGCGAACGCACCACCAACCGCACCCTCCTCGGCATCGGCATCCACCACATCGCCTTCGACGGCTGGTCCCACTCACTCCTCGTCCGCGACCTCACCCACGCCTACACCGCCCGACACCACGGCCAACCCCCCACCTGGAACCACCCCGCCCCCACCCTGCGCCAAACCCACGACGAACACACCCGCCTCCGCAACGCCGCCGACCTCCCCACCCAACGCACCTACTGGCGCAACCAACTACGTGACCTGCCCCGACAGGGCCGCGGCGGACCGACGGTGGGTCTGGAGCAGGTGTTGGCGTGGGGGCCGAAGGCCGGGCACACGGTCACCGTCGGCCGGGAGGTGCTGCGGCGGTGGGACGAGGCGGCGCGGGAACACCGGTTCAGCCGCTCCAGCTACTTCGTCGCGGCATTCGCCTCCGCCCTACGCGCCGTCCACCAACAGGACGACATCGGCCTGCTGATGGTCGTGGCGAAGCGGGGCAGCCGCGTGCTCGACTCGGCGTTCACCACCCGGCTGAACCTGAACTGCGTACGGGTGCGGTTCGACGGGCCGCAGGACGACAAGCTCGTCCTGCGGGTCCACGAGACGATCGCCGACCTCATGCGCGCCCAGGATGTCCCCTTCGCGGAGACCGCCGACGATCCCGCCGCGGGTCTGCCCAGCGAGGTGGTCGCCAGCCTGCCGACCTTCGTGTACCAGGACAACGTGATGCTGCCGCTGGAACTGCCCGGCTGCCGCACCGAGGAGGTCGTCGACCCGTACGCCCGGGAGGTGTCCAACGGCCTGACGGTCGAGGTGCTGCCCCGGGTCGACCATGCCCTCCTGCGCGTCACGATCCGCACCGACTACCTGCCGTACCGGCTAGCCGAGGAGCTGAACGAGCACATGTCGCGCTTCCTCGAAGCCGGGCCGACCATGGTGTCCCACCACTGACCCGTCTCACCCACCCATTCCGGGCGACGACCGCCCTCGCAGTTCCCTGACCCGACCGCGTCCAGACGGGCGAAGCCGGGTTCCTGATCGGAGGTACGGCTGATGTCTGTCGGGTTCGTTGGCGCTCAGGGTGTGGTTGGTGGGCGGTTCGACGGGGACGGGGCGGGCGGGGGTGTGGATCTGGTGGGGGATCTGCGTCGGCCGGTGGTGTGGCCGGCGCGGGCGGCCACCGAGGTGCGGGTCCTGGAGGACGTACCGGCGTCCGCAACGATGCTGCTGGCAGGTCTGGTGGGAGTCCTCGCCCGACACACCGGCCAGGACGAGATCACCATCGGCGGGCCCGAGAACGGTGTGCTGCGCGTCGACGTGACAGGAGATCCCGGCTTCGGGGAACTCGTCGACCGGGTCACCTGGGCCACGGCCGGTGACAACAACAGCTCGACAGCCGACAGCAGTGCCGGGAAGGTACGCGTCGGCCTGGTCGACGGGCCGGTGACCGAAACCAGACCCGACACCGTCGACGTCGACCTGATCGTCACCATCGCCACCGACACCACCACCATCCGCATCGACTACGCCGCCGACGGATACAGCCCACAGTGGATCCGATCCCTACTCGACCAGATCACCGCCCTCACCACGGCAGGACACCAGGCACCACAGACCACCCTGTCCCGACTACCGCTGCTCGGCGACGCCGAACGAGAACAACTCCTCGCCTGGGGACACGGCCCGCAGCAAGCCATCCCCACCGAACCGATCCACGACCTCGTCCTGCGCTGGGCACGGCAGACCCCCGACGCCATCGCCGCCATCGCCGACGACACCACCCTCACCTACCGCGAACTCGACCACCGCTCCGCAGCCCTCGCCGCATACCTCCACACCACCGGCATCAAACCCGGCGACGTCGTATCACTGGCCCTGGACCGCAGCCTCTGGACCATCATCGCCACCCTCGGCATCCTCCGCGCCGGCGCCGCCTACACCCCCATGGACACCACCTGGCCCCCCGAACGAATGCGCCTCCTCCTCACCGACAACGGAGCCCGCATCGTCCTGACCACCCACCACACCGCACCCCACATCCCCACCCCCGACGGCGTCACCGTCATCGCCCTCGACCACCACTGGCCCACCATCGCCACCCACACCCTCACCAACCCACCACACACCACCCCCGACACCCCCGCCTTCGTCATCTACACCTCCGGCTCCACCGGCACCCCCAAAGGCGTCACCCTCAGCCACGACAAACTCACCAACTTCCTCACCTGGATGACCAACGAATGCCACATCAACCCCGACAGCCGAATGCTGCACTGCTGTTCACCGGTCTTCGATGTGGCACTGGGTGAGATCTTCACCGCCCTGACCTCCGGCGCGCGGGTCGTCGTCTGCTCCCGCGACGACCTGCTCGACAGCCGTCGGCTCACCGAGCTGATCGCCAAGGAGCAGGTGACCCACGCGTTCTGCCCGCCCACCAACCTGGCGTCGGTCGACCCGGCCGACTGCCCGAGCATGGCCTGCCTGACGCTCGCCGGGGAGGCGGTGCCGCCCTCGATGGCGCACCGCTGGATGTCCACCGGCGTACGCCTGGTGAACGCCTACGGTCCGGCGGAGGCCGCCGTGGCGTGTTCGTGGTTTGATGCGTCAGCAGGGTGGGACGGGGCGTACGTGCCGATCGGCTGGCCCATGCCCAACCGGCAGATCCGCGTCGTCGACACCAACCTCGACCTCGTCCCCCTCGGCATGCCCGGCGAAATCCTCATCACCGGCCACGGCATCGCCGACGGATACCTCCACCGCCCCGAACTCACCGCCGAACGA
Source organism: Micromonospora nigra (assembly GCF_900091585.1). Taxonomy (NCBI): domain Bacteria; kingdom Bacillati; phylum Actinomycetota; class Actinomycetes; order Micromonosporales; family Micromonosporaceae; genus Micromonospora; species Micromonospora nigra. The sequence goes on from NZ_FMHT01000003.1 coordinate 380,143, forward strand.
TTCGTGACCGACCCCCACAGCGGCCAACCCGCCTACCGCACCGGCGACCTCGCACGCTGGAACGCCACCGGCGCACTCGAAATCCTCGGCCGCATCGACCACCAGGTCAAAATCAACGGCATCCGCATCGAACTCGGCGAAATCGAAAGCATCCTCACCCAACACCCCCACGTCAACACCGCCGTCGTCATCCGCCACGAAAGCCACGGCACCACCCGCCTCATCGGCTACGTCACCCCCCGCGACAACCACACCCCCACCAACAACACCCTCCGCGAACACGCCACCAAACACCTCCCCCCATACATGGTCCCCGCCACCATCATCACCCTCGACACATTCCCCACCGGCAACACCGGAAAGATCAACCGCAACGCACTCCCCGAACCCGGAACACACCGCCCCGACCCCGGTGTCGACTACGTCGAGCCCGCCACCGATCGCGAGGGACTCGTCGCCGACCTCTTCGCCGCCGTCCTCGGCATCGACCGGGTCGGCGCGAACGACAACTTCTTCCGCCTCGGCGGCACCTCGCTACAGTCCGCCGCCGTCGCCACCCGCATCGACGAAGCCACCGACACCGTCGTACCGGTGTCCCAGATCCACCGCACCCCCACCCCACGCGAACTCGCCCACTGGCTCACCACCGCGCCCCGCCGTCCCCGGCCCGAGCCCGAGCCGTCCGCCGCCGCGCGTTCCGGCCCGGTCAAGCCGGTTCCGTTGACGCCGTCGGTCGCCAAGTGCGTCTGGCTTCCCTTCGAACTGGTGTGTCCGAGCACCTGGTGGATCGAGGGTGACCTGGACCTGCGGGCGCTGATGGCCGCACTCGGCGACGTACACCAACGACACGAAGCCCTACACGCCCGCTACCGCCGAGTCGACCCACCCGTCGCACTCATCCCCCCGAACCCCGGAAGACCACAGGTACAACTACTCGCCGACGCCACCAGCGAACACGAAGCAATGAACCAACTCGTGGCAACAGTGCAAAAGCCACTCGACTACACCCAGGGCCGCAACTGGCGCGCCGCCCTCATCCGCGAACGCACCACCAACCGCACCCTCCTCGGCATCGGCATCCACCACATCGCCTTCGACGGCTGGTCCCACTCACTCCTCGTCCGCGACCTCACCCACGCCTACACCGCCCGACACCACGGCCAACCCCCCACCTGGAACCACCCCGCCCCCACCCTGCGCCAAACCCACGACGAACACACCCGCCTCCGCAACGCCGCCGACCTCCCCACCCAACGCACCTACTGGCGCAACCAACTACGTGACCTGCCCCAGCAGGGCCGCGGCGGGTCGAAGGCCCCGCTCGAACAGGCGCTCGCCTGGGGGCCCAAGGACGGACGGCTGCTCACGGTCACACCCGAGGTCGTCCGGCGGTGGGACGAGGCGGCGCGGGAACACCGGTTCAGCCGCTCCAGCTACTTCGTCGCGGCGTACGCCTCCGCCCTACGCGCCGTCCACCAACAGGACGACATCGGCCTGCTGATGATCGTCGCCAGGCGGGGCAGCCGGATCCTCGACGCGGCGTTCACCACCCGGATCAACTCCAACTGCGTACGGGTGCGGTTCCAGCCCGGTCAGGATCTGCTCCAGCACGTCCAGCAGACGATCGACGAGCTGATGGCCGCCCAGGACATCCCGTTCTCCGAAAGCGCCGCCGACCCGGCCGTCGGCCTGCCCAGCGAGGTGGTCGCCAGCCTGCCCGGCTTCGCTTACCAGGACAACGTGGTGCTGCCGCTGGAACTGCCCGGCTGCCGCACCGAGGAGGTCGTCGACCCGTACGCCCGGGAGGTGATGAGCGGGCTGACCGTGGAGGCGATCCCCCGCGACGACGGGGCCCTGCTGCGCATCACCTTCCGCACCGACCTGCTCCCGGTCAGCTTCGTCGACCAGATCGGTGCTCACATGCTGCGGTTCCTCGAAGCCGGTCCCCCGGCAGCCGCCCAGGCCGGCTGACCGGGACCCGGACGCGTCGGCAGGGAACCCCGACGGGCCGGGGGCGCCCTGCCGAGACCGGCTTGCCCTGCCGACATCGCGGGTGCCCTGCCGGCCCAGGGGCGCCCTGCCGAGACCGGCGCGTCACGTACACGCGGATGGGCCCGTCGCGGTGCCGCCCGGTGGAACTCAGCGGACGAGGACCGCCGGGCAGTGGGCGAGCAGGTCGTTCGGAGCGTGCGCGACCAGGTCGGGACCGGCGGCGAGCAGGGCGGTGACGTCGCCGCCGTGCCACGTGGTCGCGACCGTGGTGGCTCCGGCGTCCCGACCACTGAGCAGGTCGATCACCGCGTCACCGACCATCATGGCCTGGCCCGGCGCGACGCCGAGGTGGCCGAGGGCCTGGAGCACGATGTCGGGGGCCGGCTTGGGCCGGGGCACCTCGTCGGAGCCGATCACCCGGTCGAACAGGCCCAGCACGCCGAGCGTGTCGAGCAGTGAGCGGGCCCGGGGGCCGCTCTTGCCGGTGGCGATGGCCATCCGCACGCCCCGGGACCGCAGCGTCTCCAGGGTCTCCCGCACACCGGGGAAGAGCGGCACGAGGTGCGCCATCCGGTAGCTCTCCCGGACGAACGGCTCCTCCATCTCCAGCGGTAGTCCCATCAGCCGCATGATGTCCGGGAAGTATCGGCCCATGTGCCGGTTGTACTCCTCGAACGGGGCGGGCCCGTCGCCCACGACCTCGGCGTACGCGATGCTGAACGCCTCGCGCATGACGGCCGAGCTGTCGACCACGACACCGTCGAGGTCGAACACGACCGCGCGGACCGGACCCCGGCCTGCGGCCGGTGGGGACACGTCGACGCTGGACGGTGATTGGCTCATGGCTGCTCCCCGGAGCGAGTGAGGTCGCCGGTGGTTCTCACCGGTCGCGATGGCCCGCCAGTGCATGCTGCCGCCGCGGCTCGGTGGGCCGGGCGGAGTCGTAGACGCGTTCGATGACGCCGATGGTCCGGCGTGCCTCCGCGGCGGCTGCTCCCCGACTGTCCGGGTCGGCGAGCAGTGCCGGCAGGGCGTCGAGTTGGCGGTCGTACTCGGCGCCGACCGGCTCGTCGGGCAACGGCAGCCGGACGGTTTCGCCGTCGCGGGTGCGGGTGAGCACCGGCGTCGGTTCCCGGTTCGGGCTGAAGCCGAACGTGCAGCGCAGGGTCGCCGACCCGGCCACACCCTGGACGGTGATCGTGGTGCGGTCCCGCGCCTCGTGCGACGCCCAGCAGGCGTGTACGGCGACGGACGCGCCATCGGCGGTGAGCAGGAATCCCCGCGCGGTGTCCTCGACGTCGCCGCGGGTCCGGCCGTCGGTCGTGGCGTCACTGCGCCAGGCCGCCTGGGCGGCGCTGTCGTTGACGAAGTCGTCGGAGACACTGCCCACGGCGTGCACGATCCGGGTCGGGCCGAGCAGCGGCAGCGCCGTGTCGAGCAGGTGCCAGCCGAGGTCGACGAGGGCACCACCGCCGGCCAGGTCGCGGCGGGTGAACCAGCCGCCCGCGTCGGGCACCCCCCGGGCGCGGACCCAGGCGACGTCGACGTGACGGATCGGACCCAGCTCGGCGGCCACGTCGACGAGCGCGCGGACGTCGGCCCGCCAGCGGGCGGCGCTACCGGCCAGCAGCACCGCGCCGCCGGCGCGTTCCGCGGTGGCGAGCAGGTCCGCCTCGGCGGTGGTCAGGCAGACCGGCTTCTCCAGGAACACCGGCACGCCCCGGCGCAGCAGCCGGGCCGCCACGGCGGTGTGCAGGTGGTTGGGCACGGCCACGACCACGAGGTCGGCCGCGTCGGCGGGCAGGTCGTCGATGTCGGCGTACGCGGCGGGCACGGCGTGGATCGCGCGGGCCCGGTCGCGGACCGCCGCCTGCGGATCGACCAGCGCCGTCACCTGGAAGGCCGGGTGCGCGGCGAGCCGCGGCAGCCAGATCTCCCGGCCGGCCCAGCCGAGACCGACCACGGCGGTCCGGACCGGGGATGCGCCGGCCGCAGGGGCAGTGGTCATCCGGCGAGGACGTCGGTGAGCACGGCGGCGATGTCGTGCATCTGCTGTTCGGTGCCGAGCAGGGTGCGGTGGTGCAACCAGACGCAGTCGGAGTGGATCTGCTCCACGTTGGGGCAGCGGGCCGCGATCTGGTCGACGGTCTCGTCAGGTGCCCCGGCCTCCCAGAAGCCGTCGCAGCGGTAGATGGCCCGGAAGGCCACGAAGGCCGGCACCCCACGGGCGATGAGGGCGTCCACCACGGCGCGGCGACGCTGCACGGTGATGCCGGGGATACGGAACATGGCCATGTAGTGGGGGTTACGGTCGCCGCGCTCGTCGCGGCCCTGCGGCACCACGCCCGGGATCTCGGCGAGCAGGCTGGCCAGCAGCGGCCACCGTTGTTCGCGGACCGCGATCTGGGCGTCGAGCCGGGTCAGTTGGGCGCGCAGCACGGCGGCGCTGAACTCGTTCATCCGGTAGTTCGACCCGCTGGTGCGGTGCAGGTAGTCCCGGTCGGTGCGGGGCCGGCCGCAGCTGTGCACCAGGAAGGCGCGTTCGAGCAGTTCCGCGTCGGGGAAGAGCACCGCGCCGCCCTCACCGGCGGTCATCAGCTTGCCGTTCTGGAAGCTGAACGCGGCTACGGAGCCCAGTTCGCCGACCCGCCGACCCTGCCACTGCGCGCCGTGGGCGTGCGCAGCGTCCTGGAGCAGCGCCACCCCGGCGTCGGCGGCGACCTTGTCCAGCGCGTCCATGTCGGCGAACTGGCCGGCCATGTGCACCGGCATGATCACCTTGGTGCGGTCGGTGATGGCGGCGGCGACCGCGGCCGGATCGACACAGTACGTGTCGAGGTCGACGTCGACGGGCACGGCAACGGCACCGAGGCGCTGGGCGGCCAGCGACGACGAGATGAAGGTGAACGCCGGGACGATCACCTCGGTGCCCGGTCCGACGCCGAGCACCTCCAGGGCGACCTCCAGGGCGTGCGTGCCGTTGGTGACGGCGAGGGCGTGCGGACTGCCGTGGTAGGCCCCGAACTCGGCCTCGAAGGTGTCCACCTCGTTGCCGCCGACCCGCCACCACTGGCCCTGGTCGAGAGCGCGGATCAGACCGGCCCGCTCCTCGTCGCCGAACTGCGGCCACTCGGGGAACTCCGGCACCGTCGACGGCTCACCACTCATGACTTCCACATCCCAATCCAGGAGGACCAGCGGTCTGGCTGTCCCGCGGCTGCGCGCCGTCCCGCGGGCGCCGGGTGGGACCCGGGCCGCTCGGTCGGGTTCGAGGCGGACGCCGTCGCCGATCACGGCGAGTGCACTGCTCGCGATGGACGCTAACGGACCCGGCAGGCCGCTCACCTCCCCTAACAGCCCCTACCCAACCCTTAGCCGGGTGCCGGCCGACCCGGGTGGGCGGGCGGCCCGGTGCCGCGCCCCTAGCGGCCCCTAACCACCCCTTAGCCGGGCCGGCGACCCGAACGACGGCCTGCGCGCCTGGGCGATACTGTCGACACTGTCGTCGGTTCCGTCGCGGACGGGGCCGCTCCCGTGAGGTGAACCGTGTCCGACGTGCTCCTGTTGAACGGCCCGAACCTGGGCATCCTCGGTCGGCGGCAGCCGGAGATCTACGGCACCGACACCCTTGAGGACGTCGAGCGGGCGGTCGCCGAGGAGGTCTCGGCGCGCGGCTGGCGGGTCGTCGCGGAGCAGCACGACTGTGAGTGCGGGCTGATCCGCGCCGTGCAGGACAACTACGACAGTGTGGGCGCGATCGTCAATCCCGGTGCGCTGATGATCGCCGGGTGGGGGCTGCGGGACGCGCTGGCGAACTACCCCCGGCCGTGGCTCGAGGTCCACCTGTCCAACGTCTGGGCCCGGGAGAGCTTCCGGCACGAGTCGGTCCTCGCCCCGCTCGCCAGCGGCTTGATCGCCGGACTTGGTGCGCTGGGCTACCGGCTGGCCGCCCGCGCCCTGGTGAACACCGTCGAATGAGCGGCCCACCGAGAGGGATCGACAGCCTTCGGTACGGTCGTCGGCACCTCAGCCACTACACGAAGGACACTCCGTGCGCATCGCCATCATCACGCTGACCGTCATCCTCGCCTCGGTGTTCCTGGCCGTGGCCGTTCCGAAGCTCACCGGCCAGGCGCAGATGCGTGACCGGATGTCCCATCTCGGCGTCTCCGCCGGCCTCACCCGGCTGCTCGGTGTGCTGGAGATCGCCGCCGTGGTCGGCCTGCTGCTCGGCCTGCTCTGGTGGCCGGTCGGAGTCGCCGCCGCGATCGGCGTGACCCTGCAGATGATCGGTGCGGTCGTCTACCACGCCCGCGCCAGGGACCCGTTGCCGGTGACCCTGGTGCCGCTGGCCTTCGCCCTTGCCGCGGCCGCGCTCGCCGTCCTGCACGTGGCGAACGGCTGACCGGGTGCCGGCCACGCGGGGTGCCGCCGTGGGCGTGCTCGGTGTCGACGTCGGCGGCACCAAGGTCGCGCTGCGGGCGGAGGCGGCCGGCCGGCCGGCGTACGAACGGACGTTCCGCTGGCCGGCGGGCGGCACTCTGGATGCCGACCTGGCGGCCCTGCACGCCGAGCTGACGGCGCTGCGCGCGGCGTGGGGTCCGGTGCACGCGGTCGGCGTCGCCATGCCTGCGTCGACCGACGTCGCCGGCACCGTGACGACCTGGCCGGGCCGGCCGAGCTGGACCGGCCTGGACCTTGCCGGGACGCTGCGGCGGCTGGTCCCCGACTGCCCGGCGGCGTACGCCGACGACGGTGACCTCGCCGCGCTCGCCGAGGCCCGGCACGCCTGCCGGGACAACCTGGTCTACCTGGGTGTGGGCACCGGGGTCGGCGGCGGTGTGGTGCTGGATGGTCGGCTCGTGCCGGGCCGCGCGTCCGCGGAGGTCGGTCATGTCGTCGTCGACCTCGACGGCACGGTGTGCGACTGCGGCCGTACCGGCTGCCTCCAGTCGATCGCCTCGGGTCCGGCCACCCTGCGTCGCGCCGCTCACGCCCGAGGGCGGGAGGTGACCTTCGACGACCTGCGGACCGGGCTGCGCGACGGCCGGCCGTGGGCGGTCGACGCGGTCCATGACAGCGGCGTCGCGCTGGCGACGGCCGTGGTGAGCCTCGGCGAGCTGCTGGCCCCGACGACGGCGGTCCTGGGCGGTGGCTTCGCCAGCGGGCTGCCCGGCTTCGTCGACCTGGTCGGGCAGGCGGCACGCCGGGCCGGCCGCCCCGGGCGGCCCGCGCCGGTGGTGCAGGCCGCCGCCCTCGGCGGGCTGTCGTCGCTGCACGGCGCCCTCTGGCTGGCCCGTGACCTCGCCACCGGAACCGCCGGTGACCGATCCGACCCCACAGCGGAGGAGACTCCACGATGATCAGAATCGGCGTCATCGCCGGCAGCACCCGCCCCGGCCGCAAGTCCGACGCCGTGGCCCGGTGGGTGCGCGACATCGCCGCCAAACGGGACGACGCCACGGCGGAACTGGTCGACCTGCGCGATCACCGCCTGCCGCACCTCGACTCGCCGCTGCCACCGTCGATCGGTCCGTCCACGAACCCCACGGTCCGCCGGTGGGCGGGCACCATCGCCGCCCTCGACGCGTTCGTCTTCGTGACCCCGGAGTACAACCACTCGATCCCCGGCGTGCTCAAGGACGCCGTCGACTACCTCTACCAGGAGTGGCACAACAAGTCCGCCGGCCTGGTCAGTTACGGCATGCACGGCGGCACCCGCGCCGCCGAGCACCTGCGGCTGGTGCTCGCCCAGGTGGAGGTGGCCGACGTCCGCTCGCAGGTGGCGCTGTCCCTGCACACCGATTTCGTGGCGTTCCGCGACTTCCGGCCCGCCGCCCACCAGGAGGCGGCGGTGTCGGCCATGCTCGACCAGGTCGTGGCGTGGGGTCGGGCGCTGCGCGGGCTACGCCGGCCGTGACCGCCGCGCCCACGCCCGTGATCGGCGGCGCGACCCGGGTGTACGTGCTGCTCGGTGATCCGATCGCCCAGGTACGCGCACCCGGTCTGCTCAATCCGGTGCTGGCGCGGCGCGGCACCGACGCCGTGCTGGTCCCGATGCACGTGGCACCGGGCGACGTCGCGCCGGTGGTCGACGGGCTGCGGCGGGTGGTCAACGTGCACGGCATCCTGGTCACCGTGCCGCACAAGGCGACGGCCCTGACGCTCGCCGACCGGGTCACCGCCCGGGCCCGCCTGGCCGGCAGTGTCAACGCCCTGCGTCGGGAACCCGACGGCAGCTGGTCGGCGGACACCTTCGACGGTGTGGGTTTCGTGCGCGGCCTCGTGGCGGGCGGACACCGTCCCCACGGGCTGCGAACCTGCGTGGTGGGGGCGGGCGGGGCGGGCAGCGCGATCGCCGTCGCTCTGCTCGACGCCGGCGTGGCCGGGCTGTGCCTGGTCGACACGGATGCCGGCCGCCTCGACACGTTGCGACGGCGGCTGTCCGACGCGTACCCCGGGCGGGTGGACGCCGCGACCCGGCCACGGTTGGCCGACGTCGACCTCGTCGTCAACGCGACCCCGCTGGGCCTGCGGCCGGACGACCCGCTGCCGTTCCCCGTCGCCGACCTGCCGGCACACGCCGTGGTCGCCGAGATCATCATGTCTCCGGCCGAGACACCGCTGCTGAGGGCGGCGCGGCAGCGGCAGCTGGCCGGGCACCCCGGTGAGCCGATGCTCGCCCAGCAGATCGACTCCTACCTGGAGTTCTTCGGGCTGTGACCGCCCCCGATCCGCTTCGGGGCACCGGTCAGCCTGTGCACGGGTCAGGGCGGTCCGGTCGGACGCGGACCGGATCTCGGGTCAGCGGTGCGCGCCGACCAGGCCGCCACCTCCGCCGGCCCGGCGGAGTTCGCGTACCGGGACGGCTAGTCTCTGTCCATGGCGAGGTACTACGACGTGCACCCGGACAATCCGCAGCCCCGGGCCGTCCGCCAGATCGCCGACCTGATCCGTGACGGCGGACTGGTGGCATACCCGACGGACTCGTGCTTCGCGTTCGGGTGCCGGATCGGCAACCGGGAGGGACTGGCCCGGATCCGGGAGATCCGCCGGCTCGACGAGCGGCACCACTTCACGCTCGTGTGCCGGGACTTCGCCCAACTCGGCCGGTTCGTACACGTCAGCAACGCCGTCTTCCGCATGGTCAAGGCGTCCACACCGGGCAGTTACACGTTCATCCTGCCGGCCACCCCCGAGGTTCCCCGCCGGATGCTGCACCCACGTAAGCGCACCGTCGGTGTCCGCGTACCCCGGCACCCGGTCGTGCAGGCGCTGCTGGCCGAGTTGGGGGAGCCACTGGTGTCGAGCACCCTCATCCTGCCCGGCGACGAGGAGCCGATGACGCAGGGCTGGGAGATCAAGGAGCGGCTGGACCACCTCCTCGACGCCGTGGTCGACGCCGGGGACTGCGGCAGCGAACCCACGACGGTGGTGGACCTGTCGGGCTCGGAGCCTGAGGTGCTGCGCCGGGGCGCCGGCGACCCCTCCCCCTTCGAGTAACACCGCGCCGCCCGTCGGGCCACCGTCGCCGCCTTCCCCACCGGCACCTACCGCCAGCGCGTAGGTCACCCGCACAGGGTGGGCGTTCATCGACAACCTCATGGCGCTCCCGGTCAACCTGGGCCAGCCACGATGTTCTCATCGCGGTCGATGCTCGATCGAGCCGCCGAACCCCGTAGGGCGTGGTGCCAACGAAGGCTCGGCCAGCGCGTCCCTACGCCGCACGGAGGAGAAGCAGAGTGACCAGGACGACTATCCGACGGCCCCTGACGGTCGCCGCAGCCACGATCGCACTGATCGCCACCGGCGCGGTCATCGCCCCCGCACCGGCGTCTGCTCACTGGAGCTGCGGCAGAGCCGCACCGACGGACATCGACACCACCGGCGGCCACCACACCACCGGGTCCGCCAACATGCGCGTCGGGTCCAGCACCCGCTGCGCGATCGCCGGCATCTCGTACTCCAGCCAGTCGCTCGACTACCACTGCTACGCGCTGGACATCAACGGTATCGACACGTGGACCTACGTCGTCAACGTGCAGACGAAGGTCGGCGGCTGGATCCGAGACGACCTGCTGAACGACGGGGGCTCTCTGGAGTGGTGCCCCGGCCAGACCCAGGTCTGAGGCTGACCGCTACTCGGCTGCGGCCGACGTCGGGCCAGCAGCAGCGACACGGCTGACGGGACCACCGGGCTCCGGGTGATCACCCGGAGCCCGGTGGTCCATCCCGTGCAGCCACCGACCGGAGCCGGATCGGCAACGATCCGGCCCGGTCCGTCCGCGCCGGGGTGCGTGTCAGCAGGCACATCGACCGCGACCTCCACCGTCGAGGCGAGGGCGGTTGGATTCCGGCCAGTGGTCGGGGTTGGCCGGGCGTACGCAGGGCTCGGTGTGGCTGCGGCGCGGCGGGCGCTTCCGGGCGGCACCCGAACAACCGCCGGTACGCCCGACAGAGCGACGGTTCTGACGGGTTACGGCGGGGTTTCCGGCGCGGGTCGTTCTGGGGCGCCGAGGTCTTGCGGGCAGGTCCGATGCTGAGTATGTTAACGATAACATCGAGGTGTTCGGATGGCTCTACGAGGGCCGTCATCCCTGATCGACGACCGTCCGGCCGGTGTGCGGGTGACACCCGGCGACGCCGTGGCGGTCCACCGACTTGACGAATGGCGACTGACCCGAGGCTACGGAGGCCGCGATGCCCTCTCCTTCCCTGAACCGTCGATCTGTCCTACGGGCCGCCGGTGCGACCGCCATCGCCTCCGCGGTCGGGTCAGCCGTCGGGCCCCTCGCCGGTGGGGACGCCGCCCGGGCGGCGCTGCCCCCGGTCCGGTCCGACATCGGCGTCTCGGCGTACGCGTTCGAGCCCGGCCAGGTCCGGCTGACCGGCAGCCGCTGGCACGACAACCAGAGCCGCACGCTGAACTACCTGCGGTTCGTCGACGTCAACCGGCTGCTCTACAACTTCCGCGCCAACCACCGGCTGTCCACCGCCGGTGCCGCGCCGAACGGCGGCTGGGACGCCCCGACGTTCCCGTTCCGCACCCACGTCCAGGGGCACTTCCTGACCGCGTGGGCGCAGGCGTGGGCGGTGCTCGGCGACACCACCTGCCGGGACAAGGCCAACCACCTGGTCGCCGAACTGGCGAAGTGCCAGGCGAACAACCCGGCCGCCGGCTTCCACACCGGCTACCTGTCGGGGTTCCCCGAAGCCGACTTCAGCGCCCTCGAGGCCCGCACGCTGACCAACGGCAACGTGCCGTACTACTGCATCCACAAGACGTTGGCCGGCCTGCTCGACGTGTGGCGCCTCATCGGCAACACGCAGGCCCGTGACGTGCTGCTGGCGCTCGCCGGCTGGGTCGACTGGCGCACCGGACGACTCACCGCCAACCAGATGCAGGCCATGCTGGGCACCGAGTTCGGCGGCATGAACGCGGTGCTGACCGATCTGTACCAGCAGACCGGTGACGCGCGGTGGCTGACCGCCGCCCGACGGTTCGACCACGCCGCCGTGTTCAACCCGCTCGCGGCGAACCAGGACCAGCTCAACGGGCTGCACGCCAACACGCAGGTGCCCAAGTGGATCGGCGCGGCACGGGAGTACAAGGCCACCGGTACCACCCGGTACCGGGACATCGCCACCAACGCGTGGAACCTCACGGTGAACGCCCACAGCTACGTGATCGGCGGCAACAGTCAGGCCGAACACTTCCGGGCCCCCAACGCCATCGCCGGCTACCTGCGCAACGACACCTGCGAGGCGTGCAACACGTACAACATGCTCAGGCTGACGCGGGAGCTGTGGCAACTGGACCCCGACCGGGCCGCGTACTTCGACTTCTACGAGCGGGCCCTGCTCAACCATCTGATCGGGGCGCAGAATCCCACCGACAACCACGGCCACATCACCTACTTCACGCCACTGCAACCGGGCGGCCGGCGCGGTGTGGGCCCGGCGTGGGGCGGCGGCACGTGGAGCACCGACTACGACTCCTTCTGGTGCTGCCAGGGCACCGGGCTGGAGAGCAACACCACGCTGATGGACGCCGTCTACTTCCACAACGGCACCACCCTGACGGTCAACCTGTTCATGCCGTCGGTGCTGACCTGGACCCAGCGCGGGATCACGGTCACCCAGTCCACCTCGTACCCGGTCAGCGACACCACCACCCTGACCGTCACCGGCTCGGTCGGCGGATCGTGGACGATGCGGATCCGGATCCCGGCGTGGACGAGCGGGGCGACCGTCAGTGTCAACGGCACACCGCAGACCATCGCCACCACGCCGGGCAGCTACGCCAGCCTGACCCGCTCCTGGGCCTCCGGGGACGTGGTCACGGTGCGACTGCCGATGCGGGTCCTCATGGTCGCCGCCAACGACGACCCCGCGGTACAGGCGATCACGTACGGCCCGGTGGTGCTCTCCGGCAACTACGGCACCACGAGCCTGAGCGGGCTGCCCGCGCTGAACACCGGGTCCATCACCAGGACCGGCGGCAACGCGCTGGCGTTCACCGCCGTCGCCAACGGCACCACCGTCAGTCTCGGGCCGTTCCACGACGCCCACGGGCACAACTACACGGTCTACTGGAACACCGGCGGAGGCGGCGGCAACGACGCCAGCTTCCGTCTGGTCAACGCGGCCAGCGGCCTCGTACTCGGCATCCGGGACATGTCCACGGCCGACGGGGGCCTCGCCCTGCAGTGGGGGGACACCGGCACCGCCGACCACAACTGGCAGATCCTGGTCGACGGCTCCGCCGTCAAGCTGCGCAACGCGCACAGCGGGAAGGTGCTCGGAGTGGAGAACATGTCCACCGCCGACAACGCCCGCGTCCTCCAGTGGGCAGACAACGGCACCGCCGACCACCTCTGGACGATCGTCGACGTGGGCGACGGCACCCACAAGCTGCGCAACGTGCACACCGGCAAGCTGCTCGCCATCTCCGGCGGCTCCACCAGCCAGGGTGCCCAGGCCGTGCAGGACCCCGACAACGGCAGCCTGGACAACCAGTGGCGGTTCGTGCCGAACGGGGCCCGTCGGATCCAGAACCTCGCCAGTGGGCTCGTGCTCGGCGTACAGGACATGTCCACCGCCGACGGTGGCTCGGTCATCCAGTGGGGCGACACCGGCACCGCCGACCACCTCTGGACCGCGATCGTGGACACCGGGGGTTACCTGCGGCTGCGGAACTCACACAGCGGCAAGGTGCTCGGCGTCGAGGGCGGCGCCTCCGCCGCCGGTGCCCGGATCGTCCAGTGGGCCGACAACGGTGCCACCGACCACCGGTGGCGGCTGCGCCACGGCGGCGGCGACCACTTCCGCATCCAGTGCGCCCACGGTGGTCGCGTCCTCGGCGTCAGCGGCGGCTCCACCAGCCAGGGGGCGCGGATCGTCCTCGGCGACGACCGTGCGGCCGCCGACCAGCGCTGGCGCTTCATCTGAGCCACGGGTACGGGTCTGAGCCACGGGTACGGGCCGACGGCCCGCACCCGTGGTGACCACAGCTGACCGGCCGGGTCAGCGACGACCCGGCGCGGCGGTCCTCGAACACAGCGCGGTAGCGGCCTGTCGGATCCGATCACAAGGAGCAACTCACATGCGTGGACGCAGGACATCGGCGCCGGCGGTCCTGGGTGTGCTGACGGCCATCCTCGTGACAGCCGTCGCCGGACCGGCCGCGGCACCCCGCCCGGCGCAGGCACTGGACAACGGTGTCGCCCGCACCCCACCGATGGGCTGGAACACCTGGAACACGTTCGGCTGCGACATCAACGAGACCCTCATCCGGCAGACGGCCGACGCGATCGTCGACAACGGCCTGCGGGAGCAGGGGTACAGGTACGTCGTCGTCGACGACTGCTGGTTCGATCCGAACCGGGACGCGCAGGGCAACCTCCAGGCCCATCCCCAGCGGTTCCCGAGCGGGATGAAGGCCCTCGGCGACTACCTGCACTCCCGGGGTCTGCTGTTCGGCATCTACCAGTCGCCGCTGGACCAGACCTGCGCCCAGTACTTCGACACCTTTCCCGGCTCCACCGGCAGCCTCGGCCACGAACACCAGGACGCGCGGCAGTTCGCCGCCTGGGGCGTCGACTACCTGAAGTACGACTGGTGCTCCCCCACCGGGACCATCGACGACCAGGTGGCGAGGTTCGCCATCATGCGCGACGCGCTGGCGGCCACCGGCCGGCCGATCGTCTACAGCATCAACCCGAACAGCATCCACTCCAAGACCGGGCCGCAGCGCGACTGGAGCGATGTGGCGAACCTCTGGCGGACCACCGAGGACATCACCAACGCGTGGAACACCGGCCAGACCAACGGCTACCCGATGGGCATCCAGAACATCGTCGACGTCAACGTGCCCCTGGCCGGTCACGCCGCGCCGGGCGGCTTCAACGACCCGGACATGCTGGAGGTCGGCAACGGCGGTATGACCGACACCGAGATGCGCAGCCACTTCGCGCTGTGGGCGATGATGGCGGCGCCACTGATGATGGGCAACGACCTGCGCTCGGCGAACACCGCGACGTTGAACATCCTGCGCAACCAGCACCTGATCGCGATCAACCAGGATGCGCTCGGACGCCAGGCGGTGCAGGTCTCCCATGACGGCACCCGGCGGGTGCTGGCCAAACGGCTGGGCAACGGTGACGTCGCCGTCGCCCTGTTCAACCAGGGCAGCTCCACCACGACGATCTCCACCACGGCGGCGGCGATCGGCAAGACCGGCACCTCGTTCACCCTGCGGGACGCGTGGACCAACGGCACCGCCACCACCACCGGAGCCATCTCCGCGAGCGTCCCGGCCCACGGCACGGTGGTCTACCGGATCAGCGGCGGCGGCACCACCGACCCTCCGCCGCCGACCACGTTCCGGCTGCGCAGTAATTCGGCCGGCCGGTGCCTCGACGTCGACAACTCCCAGACCGCCAACGGCACCGGGGCGCTGGTCTGGGACTGCCACGGCAACGCCAACCAGCGGATCAGCCAGAACGGTCAGACGCTGCGGATGCTCGGTAAGTGCCTGGACGTGCCGCTCGACGCGGCCAACGGCACCCGGGTGCAGATCTGGGACTGCCACGGGGGCGCCAACCAGCAGTGGACGTTCACCGGTGACGGCACTGTCAGCAACGGCCGCTTCCCGGCGCTGTGCCTGGACGTGAACAACGCCGGCACGGCGAACGGAACCACGGTGATCCTCTGGACCTGTCACGGCGGCACCAACCAGCGGTGGAGCCGCGTGTGACGGCCGCGCCCGTGCCGGACGCGACCGGCCCGGCCCGCGTCGGTGGTCATCAGGTCCGCCCTGTGATTCACGGCTCGGCCAGCTGTGGAGGACGGCGAGCACCCCGGTGACCCGGGCCGGGAGGTCCTCGCGTAGCGGTACGCCGTAGGGGATCCTCGCCACTCTGATCTTCGCCTTGGCGCGGGTGATCCGCCGGCCCATGGTGGGCTCCTGGACCAGGAAGGCGTGGGCGATCTCGGGCACGGTGAGCCCGCCGACCATCCGCAGGGTCAGCGCGACCCGCGCCTCCACGGCGAGAGCGGGGTGGCAGCAGGTGAAGATGAGTCGGAGCCGATCGTCGTCGACGACACCGAGCGGCTCGGAGGTGTCCGACAGCAGCAGTGCCTCCTTCTGTTTCTCTTCGCGCCTGACCTCGCGCCACATCCGGTCGACGCCCCTGCGGTGGGCGGTGACGGTGAGCCACCCGCCGGGGTTGCGCGGAACGCCGTCGACCGGCCAGCGCTCGACGGCGATCGCGAACGCCTCGGCGGTCATCTCCTCGGCGACGTCGAGGTTCCCGAAGCGTCGGGTGGCCGTGCCGGGTGCCGCGAGGTCGCCGGCGAAGATCCGGTGGCCCTCGGCGGCTGATCCGGGCGTGGCGACCGGTCGGTCTCCTCCCAGGGGAGGAGATCGTCTCCGACCGTCGGCCGCGACCGGGGCCTGCGGTCGGACGCGGCGCGCAGGCGCGGTGACGAGTCTCTACAGGTATGACTACCGCGTTGCGCCGGGCGGCCCACTGGCACCGCCCGCTCATGCTCCTCACCTCGGCGATGGCGGTGCTCACCGTCGTCGCCGCCGTCGGCGTGTTCACCGATCCGCGCATTCTCACCGGCGTGCCGATCTGGCTCAAGCCGTTGAAGTTCGCCGTCTCCTTCGGGTTGTACGGCGTCACCCTCGCCTGGATGCTGTCGCAGTTGCGGCGCCGTAGCCGGGTCGCGGAATGGTCGGCGACCGTCATCGTCGCCATGTCGCTGGCCGAGCTGGTGGTGATCGTCGTGCAGGTGCTGCGCGGCACGACGAGCCACTACAACGGCACGACCCCGTTCGACACCGTCATGTGGCAGGTGATGGGCGCGTCGATCATGGTGTTGTTCGGGGCGCACGTCGTCATCGGTGTCGCGTTGCTGTTCCGCCCGGTCAGGGACCGGGCCACCAGGGTGGCGGTAGGGCTCGGGATCGGCCTGTCCAGCCTGGGGATGCTGGTCGCGATACCGATGGTGCGGGCAAGCCAGGCCCCGGCAGTCGAGGGGATCACCGGGGCGCACAGCGTCGGTGTGCCCGACGGCGGACCCGGGCTGCCGCTGGTCGGATGGAGCACCACCGGCGGTGACCTGCGTATCGGGCATTTCGTGGGGCTGCACGCGTTGCAGGTGCTGCCGATCCTGGCGATCCTGCTGCAGCGGCTCGGGACACGACTGGACGAGCGGACCCGCGTACGGCTGCTGGTGGTCGCGGGCGCGGCGTACGGCGTACTCACGATGCTGTTGACCTGGCAGGCCCTGCGCGGGCAGCCGCTGCTGCGCCCGGACCCGGCCACCCTCGGCGCGGTGGCAGCCCTGGTGGCCGCGACCGCGACCGCCGCCGGGGTGGTCGTGGCCCACCGTCGTCGCCCGGAACTGGTGCTGGCGGCGTGACCGGCGTGCTGTTCGAGCTGAGTTTCGCGGTGGCCGCGCCGTTCTGGGCGCTGATGATCCTGCTTCCGCGCTGGTCCTGGACCGAACGGATCGTCAGGTCGCCGCTGATCGTGCTGCCGGTCGTGGTGATCTACGGGCTGCTGGTGATCCCGGCGATGGGCGACGTGCTGCCGGCCGTCACGTCGCCGACCCTGGACGGGGTACGCGACCTGCTCGGCACCGACACCGGGGCGGCTGCGGGCTGGGCGCACATGATCGGATTCGACCTGTTCGTCGGGCGGTGGGCGTGGCTGGACAGTCGGGAACGGCGCGTGCCGGCGCTGGTCATGGCCCCGGTCCTGGTGCTGACGATCCTGCTGGGGCCGCTCGGGTTGGCCGTCTACCTCGGGGTGCGCCTCAGGTGGGCCCGGCCGCAGGATGCCGGCTCCGAGCGCCAGCCCCTAGGCTGACGTCGTGGGGTGGGCGGGGCGGCTGTTCGACGTGCGGGACACGCTCGTGCGGATCCTGCTGCTCGACCTCACCGGCGTGGGTTATCTGCTCTTCGGTACGCCGGCCGGTCACCCGCCGACGGTCCCGCAGTGGATTCTCGCGGTGGTCGCGTTCGCGGTCGCGTTGGCGTTGCACCGCCGGCCTCTGGCCAACCTGGCGGGACAGACCGCGCTGCTGGCGGTCGCGATCGTCGTCGTCGACGACACCACGATCCACCAGGTGGGTGCCGGCTGGGCGTTGGTGGAACTGACGGTGTGGGCCCGTCGGCCTCGGGTCATCTGGCTGGCGGCCGGGGCGCTGGCCACGGTCGCCCTGTCCGACTCGATCGGCGTGACGGTGCGGCAGTTCGCCGTCGGTGTGCTCGGGCTGGCGGTGCAGGTCGGTCTTCCGTTGCTGCTCGGCATGGTCATCCGCACGACCCGGGAGCTGAGCCGACAGGCTGAGCAGCGGGCCAGGGAGGAGCAGCGGCGACGTGAGTCCGACCACCGGGCCGCCCGTGCCGACGAACGCAGCGCCATCGCCCGTGAGCTGCACGACGTGGTCGCGCATCACGTGGCGTCGATGGTGCTGCGGGTCGGGGTGACCCGGCACGTGATCACGGACGTGGACCCACGCGTGGGCCAGGTGTTCGACGACGTGCACAGCACGGGAACGGCGGCGTTGGCGGATCTGCGCCGGCTGGTGGCGGTGCTGCGCGACCCCGACGCGGTGCGCGGTGAGGCGACGCTGACCGCGATAGAGCCGTCGGCGGTGCCGGCGGCACTGGGTGCGGCGGTCGACCGGGCCCGCCAGGCCGGTGTCACCGTGGAGGCCGACGTCGACGCGGGGGTCGGTTCACTGGACGCCGTACGGGGCCTGGCGGTGCTGCGGCTGACCCAGGAGGCGCTGACCAACGTGGTGAAGCACGCCGGCCCGGCCGCGTTGGCGCGGTTGTCGGTGTCGGTGGTCGACGGGGCGGTGCACTGGGAGGTCACGGACAACGGGCGGGGTTCGGTGCCGGCACCGGTGCCGCCCGGCGGCGGTCACGGCATCACCGGCATGCGTGAGCGCGTCGATCTGCTCGGGGGCCGGTTGGAGGTGGGGCCGGCCGGTGCCGGTTGGCGGGTCGCCACGGTCCTACCGGCCGGGTCCGCCGGTCCGTCGCGTTATCGCGGAACGGCGACCGGGCCCCCCGCGTCGGAGGTGGCATGATCCGCGTCCTGCTGGTCGACGACCAGCATCTCATCCGCGCGGGCCTGCGGATGCTCTGCGACGCTCAGCCGGACATCGAGGTCGTCGGCGAGGCCGACAACGGCCGCGAGGCCGTCTTGCTGGCAGCGCGACTCGTCCCCGACGTCGTCGTGATGGACCTGCGGATGCCCGGCGTCGACGGGATCACCGCGACCAGCCGGATCCTCGCCGATCGTCCCGCCACCCGGATCCTCGTGCTGACCACCTTCGGCGACGACGACCACCTCTATCCGGCGTTGACCGCCGGGGCCTGCGGGTTCCTGCTCAAGGACGCCCCGCCCGCCGACCTGGTCGACGGGGTCCGCCGGGCCGCCGCCGGGGACAGTCCGTTCAGCCAGCAGGTGCTGCAACGGCTGGTCCACCGCGCCGTGCACGCCCGGCCCGAAACGCCACGGCCCGCCCCGGGTCTGACGGCCCGTGAGCAGGACGTGCTGCACCTGGTGGCCGAGGGATTGTCCAACACGGAGATCGCCGATCGGCTCCACATCGGGGTCACCACCGTCAAGACCCACATCACCAGCCTGATGACCAAGACCAACAGCCCCAACCGGGTACGCCTGGCCCTGTTCGCCCGCGAAGCCTGAGGCTGACGGCAGCGGTGGCCAGCAGCACGCCGCCGGCCCGTGTCCGCCGCCGGCGGCACCTACCGTAAGCGGCGGGGCACCCGCCGAACCCCGTGGGACGTCCCCGGGGTACGGCTGCGGATCATCGTGTCGGAGTGGGCTGTTACGGTCTCGCCGCCCTTGCCGCAGTCGTACGGAGGTTGGTGTGATCCATTCGCACGCGTCGTCGTTCGCCGGGTTACCGGTGTTGCCCTTCACACCGGGCATGACACTGCCGGAGGATCCGTCCGCCGTGGCGTGGCGGCTGGAGGTCGAGAACTCCGAGGCGGGGCCGAAGGAGTTCACCGGCCTGGTCCGGGCGATGCTCGACGAGGTGCCGCACGAGTCGGTGCGAGCCGTGGTGGTGGGTGAATGGGGCGAGGCCTACGACCGCACGCTGCCGGTCGACCTGCTGGTCGACGCGGCACGACGGTGGCCGCACCTCCGGGCGGTCTTCCTCGCCGACCTGCTCAGCGAGCAGTGCGAGATCTCGTGGTTGAGCCACGACGACGTGACTCCGCTGCTGGCGGCGTGCCCGGCGTTGGAGGTGTTGTGGATCCGCGGCGCCGACGGCCTGGAGTTGACTCCGGTGCGCCACACCGGGCTGCGGGAACTGCGTATCGAGTCCGGTGGCCTGCCGGGCGAGGTGGTGCGCGCGGTCGGGGCGTGTGATCTGCCGCAGCTGCGGCGGCTCGACCTGTGGCTGGGCTGTGAGGACTACTACGGTGACAGCACGGTGCAGGATCTCGCCACCATCCTGGCCGGCAGCAACCTGCCGGCGCTGCGGCACCTGGCGCTGTGCAACGCGGAGAACGCCGACGCGGTCACCGCGGCGGTGGCCAGCGCCCCGGTCGTCGGCCGGCTGGAGGTCCTCGACCTGTCGATGGGGGTGCTCACCGACGAGGGCGGCGCGGCGCTGCTGGCCGGTCAGCCGCTGACTCACCTGCGCCGCCTGGACCTGCACCATCACTACCTGTCCGAGGAGACGGCCGCGGCGGTGGTCGCCGCGCTGCCGGGCGTGCAGGTCGACGTGTCCGACCCGCAGGAACCCGAGGACTACGACGGCACGATCTACCGCTACACCGCGGTCGGGGAGTGAACAGGGATGGCGTTGCCCTTCCGGGTCCGGGTGTCCGACGGCCGGCCGGCCGTCGGGGTTGCGGGGCCGGTCCACCCGGCGGTGTCGGCGTGACATGCGACTGACGGTGGTCGGTAACGCCGGTCGTCGCCGGGTGGAGATGTTCACCCGGGCGGCGCTGGCCGCAGGTCTGCCCCGGCCCGAGGTGCTGCCCTGGGTCGACGTGCTGACCGGGGCCGCGCCGCCACCGGCCGGGGCGTTGGTGCGGGTGGACTCCCCCGGTCAGGATCCGCAGGTCGACCAGTTGCTGCGCCGGTCGGCCACCGCCACCCGGCCGGGCGAGTTGGTCGGCCTGGCCGACGCGTACGCCGGTCTGGTCGACGGCATGGCGCGGGTGGCGGCAGGTGGCGCGGAACTGCTCAACCAGCCCGACGACGTCGCGGTGCTGTGTGACAAGCGGCGCTGTCACGCCGTGTTGTCGGCGGCCGGGCTGCCGGTGCCGGCCGCGTTGCCACCGGTCCGTGGGTACGCCGAACTCCGGGCGGAGATGGCGGCGGCCGGCTGGACGAGGGTGTTCGTGAAGCCGGCGCACGGGTCGTCCGCGGCCGGGGTGATCGCACTTGCGGTCGGGTCCCCACGTGCGGCGGGCCGACCCGGGCGGCACCGCTGCGGCCGGGTGCACGCGGTCACCACGATCGAGCACACCCCGCAGGCGCTGTTCAACTCCCTCCGGTTGCGTCGTTACACCGACGAGTCGCAGGTCGCCGCGATCGTCGACCGGCTCGCCCCGGACGGTCTGCACGTCGAACGATGGCTGCCCAAAGCCGGGCTGGGTGACCGGGTGGTGGACGTGCGGGTGCTGGTGGTCGCGGGGCGGCCCACGCACGCGGTGGTCCGCGCCGCCCGGGGGCCACTGACCAACCTGCATCTGGGAAACGCGCGTGGTGATCTCGCCGAGTTGCGGGCGGCGGCCGGGGTACGCGCCTGGTCGGCGGCGATGGAGGCGTGTGAGCGGGTCGGGGCGTGCTTTCCCGGGTCGCTGCACGTCGGGGTCGACCTGATGTTCCTGGTCGGTTGGCGTCGGCACGCCGTGGCCGAGGTCAACGCGTTCGGTGACCTGCTGCCCGGGGTGCTCCATGACGGGCGGGACAGCTACGCCGAGCAGGTGCACGCACTGACCAGTGGTCGGTGGCAGCGGTGGCGGGCGTCCGTCGGGGCGGCCTCGGGCGGGGAGCAGGTCGCGTGCGCAGCCTGATCGGTAGCCACGACCTGCTGCTGGTCACCCTCGACACGTTGCGATACGACGTGGCCGCGGAGGTGGCGGCGGCGGGGGGCACCCCGCAGTTGGCGCGGGCGCTGCCGGGTGGACGGTGGGAACGACGCCACTCCCCCGCCAGCTTCACCTACGCCGCGCACCACGCCTTCTTCGCCGGTTTCCTGCCCACGCCGGTGCGGCCGGGCCACCACGAGCGGCTGTTCTCGGCGGCGTTCCCGGGCAGTGCGACCTCCGGGGCCGACACGTGGGTGTTCGACGCCCCGGACCTGCCGACCGCCCTCGCCGAGGTCGGCTACCACACGCTCTGCCTGGGTGGAGTGGGGTTCTTCAACCGGTGCAGCCCGCTGGGGGCGGTGCTGCCGGGCATGTTCGCCGAGGCGCACTGGGAGCCGGAGTTCGGCGTCACCTCCCCCACCTGCCTGGACGCGCAGCTCGACCGGCTGGCCGAGGTGCTGCCCCGGGTGCCGGCGGCGCAGCCGCTGTTCACCTTCCTCAACGTCGCCGCGCTGCACCAACCCAACCGGCACCACCTGCCCGGCGCGCAGACCGACAGCCGGGCCAGTCACGCCGCCGCGCTGCGGTACGTCGACGGGCGCATCGGTCGGCTGTTCGCCCTGGTCACCGGCCGGGGGCGGCCGGTGTTCACCATCATCTGCTCCGACCACGGCACCGCCTACGGCGAGGATGGCCACACCGGCCACCGCATCGGCCACGACGTGGTGTGGACCGTCCCGTACGCCCACTTCGTCCTGTCTCCGGGGGAATGGTGACCAGCACCGAGGCGAGCCTCGACGGCTCCCCGTACCAGCAGTACCTGTACGCGTACCCGCACAAGACGTCCTACCGGCCGCTGCGGCCCCGCCCGTCGCTGGCCGAGGTGTGGCGGGCCGAACCACGCGAGGCGTTGTTCCTCTACCTGCACGTGCCGTTCTGCGAGATGCGGTGCGGCTTCTGCAACCTGTTCACCCGCGCCCACGCCCCACAGGAGCAGGTGACCGCGTACCTGCGGCAGCTGCGCCGGCAGGCCGAACAGGTCGCCGACGCCCTCGGCGGCGACGCGGGATACGCCCGTGCCGCGTTCGGTGGCGGCACCCCGACGTACCTGACCGCCGGGGAGCTGACCGAGCTGTTCGACATCGCCACCGGCACGGTCGGCGCGCGGCTGCCGGGCGTACCCCTGTCGGTGGAGACCTCACCGGCCACCGCCACGCCGGACCGGCTCGCGGTGCTCGCCGCGCACGGTACGACGCGGGTGAGCATCGGCGTGCAGAGCTTCCTGGACGTCGAGGCCCGTGCCGCCGGCCGGCCACAGCGTTGCACGGAGGTGGAGACGGCGCTGGCTGCGATCCGGCAGGCCCGCATCCCGGTGCTCAACATCGACCTGATCTACGGCATCGACGGGCAGAACGCCGGCACCTGGCAGGAGAGCCTGGACGCGGCACTGGCCTGGCAGCCCGAGGAGCTGTACCTGTACCCGCTGTACGTGCGGCCGCTGACGGGGCTCGGCCGGCGCGCCCACGACCGGGCCGACTGGGACGCCCAACGGTTGGCCCTCTACCGGCAGGCCGTGGAGACCCTCGGCGCGGCCGGGTACCGGCAGGAGTCGATGCGCCAGTTCCGCCGCCGCGACGTGCCGGTGCCCGACGGCCCGGACTACTGCTGCCAGGACGACGGCATGGTCGGCCTCGGGTGCGGTGCGCGTTCCTACACCACCGGCCTGCACTACTCGTTCGACTACGCGGTCAGCGTCTCCCAGGTGCGGGCGGTCCTCGACGACTACCTGGCCCGACCCGCCGACGACTTCCGGTACGCCGAGGTCGGGTTCCACCTCGACGATGCCGAGCAGCGCCGCCGCTGGCTGCTCACGTCGCTGCTGCGGGTCGACGGGGTGGACGCCGACGCCTACCGGGCACGGTTCGGGTGCCCGCCGACCGACGACTTCCCGCAGCTCGGTCGGCTCGTCGAGCGCGGCTGGGCCACCAACGGTGGGCTGCGGCTGACGGCTGCGGGGCTGGCCCGGTCAGACGCCATCGGCCCGTGGTTGACCTCCGCGCAGATCCGCGCCGCGATGACCGGGTTCGTGCTGCGGTGAACCTGACCGTCCTCTACCGCGGGCCGCTCGCCAGCTGCAACTACGACTGCCCGTACTGTCCCTTCGCGAAGCGGCACGACCCGCCGGAGCTGCTGCGCGCGGACCGGGCCGCGTTGACCCGGTTCACCGGCTGGGTGGCGGCGACCACCGACGTGCGGCTGTCGGTGCTGTTCACCCCGTGGGGCGAGGGGCTGACCCGCAGTTGGTACCGGGAGGCGATGGTGACGCTGTCCCACCTGCCGCACGTGGAACGGGTGGTCATCCAGACCAATCTCGCCGCCCGCGTCGACTGGCTGGCCGACGCCGACCCCCGGTCCGCTGCCCTGTGGACGACCTTCCATCCGGGGCAGATCGACCGGCAACAGTTCCTGCGCCGCTGCGCCCGTCTGGGCGAGTTGGGCGTCCGCTACTCCGTCGGGGTGGTCGGCCTGCCGGAACACCTCGACGAGGCGCGGGCGCTGCGCGCCGCGCTCCCGGAGGACGTCTACCTGTGGGTGAACGCCGCCGACGGCCGCCGCTACGACGCCGCCGAGGAGGCCACCTGGACCGGGTTGGACCCGCACTTCGGTTACAGCGTCCGTCCACACCTGTCGCTCGATCGTCCCTGCCATGCCGGGGAGAGCGCCATCTCCGTGCTCGGCGACGGCACCGTTCGGCGCTGCCACTTCATCCCCACCCCCATCGGCAACCTGTACGACGGATCGTGGCGGGCCGCGTTGCGGCCCCGGCTGTGCAGCAACGCGATCTGCGACTGCCACATCGGTTACGTCCACCTCAAACCACTCGGCCTTCGGGACGTCTTCGCCGGTGGGGTCCTGGAACGCGTTCCTGCCGCCTGGCCGCTGCCGCGCTGACGAACGGCCTGCTCCTCACGGCTGACCGGGATTCTCGCCTGCCGCTGTGGCAGCGCGTGCGTGGGTACGCCGTGCCACCTTCGGGGCAGACCGTACGACGAGGACGCCACGGAGTACCAGCCGCAGCCGCCACCGGCCCGGACGAGAGTCGTCACCATCGACTCGGGCTTCCGCCAGCCTGCTGCACCCTGTCCACAGCGGTCCCGCGATAGGGTCGACCGCATGGACGGTCATCACTCGATCCGGGTCCGCCTCGCCAGCCTCGCCGACCTGGCCGAGATCGTCGCGGTGCACGTGGCCGCCCGTACCGCCTACTACCGGGCAGGCGGGCTCACCGGCACCGAGATCGACAACCCCGCCGACCAGCTGCGGCGCCACGAAGGCTGGCAGGAGGCGATCCGTGCCCCGGAGAAGAGGGTGATCTGCGCGGAGCTGGACGGCCGGATTGTCGGAGTGGCGGCGATGGGGCCGCCGCTGGACGACGCGGGTTTCCTGGACGACGCAGGGCCGACCGGTGTCGGCCAGCTCTACCAGATCCACGTGCACCCGGAATGCTGGGGACGTGGCGTCGGCGGCCACCTGCACGCGGATTTCGTCGACTATCTGCGGTCGGAGGCGATGATGACGGGCCGACTGGAGGCGTGGGAACGGAACACGCGCGGGCACTCCTTCTACCTGCGACACGGCTGGCAGCCGGACGGGCACCGCCGTCCCGGCCCGGACGGCACCGACTACCTGCGGATGCGCCTGGACCTGAGCCCGGCGGACGGCAGCGTCGCCCGGGCGGGCTGATCTCCCGACGTACCCGTGCACGTGACCGGCACCGGGCCGCCGCGCCCGGCCGGGTCGACCGGAATGGTCGACCCGGCCGTCAGTGCGGGCTACTCGGCAGGTCAGGCGGCCAGCGCGGCGGCGAGTCGGCGGGCCTCGGTGACCAGCCGGCTCGCGCCGCCTCGCGCCACCAGGTCGGCCAGTCCCGGCACCTCGATGCGTACCCCGGTCGCGCCGGCCGTCTCGGCGGCCAGGGTGAGCAGGTCGGGTGTGCCGCGGGGCGGGGTCGGGGCGGTCAGCAGCGGCGGCAGGGCGGCGGCGAGCAGCCGCCAGACACTCAGCGGAGCACCGGCCGTGACCGCGTCGCGCAGCGGCACCGCCACCCGGCTCAGGGTCACCTGGCCGTCGGCGGCGAGTGCGCCCAGGTGCCCGCCGATGCCCGGGGCGTCGAGGTCGCCGGCGGCCGCCAGTGCCAGCAGCGCGTCGAGGGCGGCGGCGCGGTCCACCTCGTGCCGGGCACCCAGCCCGTACGCCAGAGCCAGGTCGAGCGCCGGACCGCCGTCGCCGGTGCACTCGGCGAACGTCGTCAGGACGGTGGCGGTCCCCCGCGCGTCCTCCTGCGCGGCCCTGGCGATCTCGGGCAGGAGGTGGGCGGCGGCCAGGCCACGGTGCCCCGGCAGCAGCGCTGGCCACAGGTGCTGCCAGCGGCTGCGTACCTCTCCGCTGCGGTGTGCCGGCACGGTGAGCAGCCCGAGGGGATCCGCCACGCCGTCGGGCGGAGTGCTGGCGACGATGGTGCGCCGCACCGGCAGACGGTCGTAGCCGAAGTCGTAGCTGCCCCTCCGTTCCCGTCGGTCGACCGTGATTATGCGGTAGACCGGGGTCGGCAGGGTGTCCCCGCGCAGCCAGTCGGCCAGTTCCCGCCCGGCCGGGGTGCCGAGCGCCGCGGCGCGGGCCGCGAGTGGCCCGTCGACGCCGGCCGGCAGTCGCAGCAGCGCCTGGGTGAGGTCCCATCGCCAGACCGGCCGGTCACCGAGGGCCGCGAGCCGTTCGTAGAGCGCGGTCGGGTCGATGGCCCCGGTGGTGGAGGTGGGCACCGCCAGGAGCCCCGGGTCCTGCCGTCCGGCCAACCGCTGGCCGATCTCGGCGAGGCGGGCGCAGTACAGCAGCGTGAGGGCGGACTGCTGGGGTGGGTTGGCGGCCGGCCGGTTCCGGAACGGGCGCAGCGCCCAGGCGGACGATGCGTTGAGGATCTCGGACCACTGGGCGCGTCGGGTGGCGGCCTCGGCCGGTGCGGCGGCGGCCAGCAGGACGCCGTGCAGCTGGATCGGCACGTTGAACACCGCCCACAGGCGGTCGCTGGCGCCGACCCGTTCGCGTCGCAGTACCGGCAGCAGTGCGGCCGCCAGCCGGTCCCGGTCGGTGGTGGTCAGCCGGACCAGCCCGTCGAGGACCCGTTCCACGGCCTGCGCGGGCCACAGGTGGCCGAGCAGCCCGGCGACCTCCTCGACGAGTTCGTCCACCTCCGTGATCGGTGGTGGCGCGGGCGCGGGCGACACCGGTGGTGGGAGTTCGTCACCAGCCACCGTCACGGTGACCGGGGCGGCCGGACGGTGACCGTGCCGCTGCGCCAGCGTCGTCGCCCGGTCCCGCAGATCGGCGGCCGGGTGCTCGGCACCGACCGCGAGCACCTCGGCGATCTTCCCCGCGTGCACGGGGTGCTGCCCGGCGAGCCGGTCCAGCCACGACAGTTGCGCCCGCACGAGGGCCTTCTCCGGCCGGCCGAGCACGACCTGCGCGGCGTCGAGCAGCGATTCGAGTTCCGCGCCACCGTCGGAGTCCCGCAGCGTCCGCTGGGCCAGGGCGGCCACCGGCCCCGGCGCGTCGGCGAGCAGCCGCAGGTACGCGTCGACCCGGGCCGCCACCTCGCCGGGGGTGGGTTCGAGGTGGTCGTGCAGGGCGAGGAACGGACGCAGCGCGGCCGGTCGGTCGCCGCGCAGCAGCCGACCGACGACCCCGTCGAGCAACGCCGCCCGGTCGAGGCGCCCCTCCGCGGCCAGCGTGGCCAACGCCCGGGGCACCGACGTGTCGTCGCCGTCGAACGGCAGCTCGGTGCCGACGCCGTCGACCTCGAACAGGCGGGGCAGCAGCGCGTCCAGGAACGGGTCGGCGCGGAGGCGGTCGACCAGGGGCGGCGGAGGCTGCCGCCGGTTGTGGGGTGGTTGCCACGACATCGCGTACGCCCAGCCGACGACGAACGCGTCCCCGGTCGGCGGTGCCGCCTTCTCCGCCATCAACATCCCGGCCGTGAAGTGCCAGTTCGCCCACGGTTCGTTGCGGCGCAGCCGCTCGGCCAGCCGGTAGCCCAGGTCGGCCAGCCAGGTCACGCCGCGTTGACGGGCGACGGCGATCACCGAATCGACGTCGACGTTCCGTAGCATGACGGTTCGCCGGCCGAGCAGCGTCGCGACCTTCGTCGCGGTGCTCAGCGTGCCCACGGCGGCCACCGCCAGGGCCGTCGCCTCCGGTGTCCGCCACCAGATGACCTGCTGATGCCTCACATGGTCGACCAGTTCGTCGCCGAGCCTGCGTCGGGCCGGTTCGTCGAGCGTGGCCAGCAGCGCCTCGACGGCGGCGACGTCGCCGCGAACCAGGGACTCTCGGAAAGCGGTCACACCCCCACCTCCGCCGCCGCCATGGATGCCGCGAGGGCGTGCCTGCAGGGTCCGCGTTGCCCCTGGTGTCGTGCCCACCACCGGCAGGTGCAGGTGCGGCTCCCGTCGGGCAGCCGGCGTACGCGATAGTCCCCGTCGCCGCCGCGTACCGTGGCATGCTCGCCGTCCCGGCGGACCGCGCCCTGCTCCACCAGCGCCCGTGCGCCGACCAGGCGGGGATTGTCCCGCTCGGCCCGCCCCGCGTCGTAGGGCATCACCCGGTGGAAGTACGCGCCCTCGGCGACGTCGTAGCCGACCCTCCCGGCGGTGCCGAGCTGCGCGAGGGCGGCGCGAACGCGGTCGTCGGGCAGGCCCGCCGCGTCGGCCAGCGCGGCGACGTCGATCGTCGGCTCCCAGGACAGCAGTGCACCGACCAGCTGCGCGTCGTCGATCACCTCGTCACCGGCGAGCGCGAGCAGAGCGGCCCCCTCGCCGGAGAACCCCCGGTACGGCTCCGGTGAGAGCGTCAGCGACAGTCGCAGTGCCCCGGTGTCCAGCTCCCACGTGCTCGCCACGGCCGGTGCGCCGGCGCGCACCGCCGGACCGTACACGCGCAGGGTGTGTGCGTGGCGGAGCAGCCCGCGCAGTGCGGTGAGGCGCCCCGCGCCGGCCAGGCAGACCGCGCCCGGCGTCGGCCTCGAGGTCAGCCGGAGGGTACGCCCGGCGGGCACCGCCCACAGCACGGAGCGGTCATTGGAGGGCAGCCGCCGCAGGAACGCGGTCGCCTCGGCGGCGGGGATCTCGGCGCGCGGTTCGAACCCGGCGGTGAGGACGTGCACCTCGGCGAAACCACGCAGCCAACGCCCGGGGAGCGGCACCTTCCGCTCCACCACCGTGTCGTCCATGGTGGAGACGGTGAGGTCGTCCGGGCCGACGGCCAGGTGCAGCGGGTCGATCCCACCCACCCGGGCGAGTGCTTCGCGCAGCGGCGGGTTGACGTCGACGTTGGTGGTGCCGTGGCCGACGATCTCGCCGTCGAAGCCGGCCGGGACCACGTCCATCCGGGCGTACACCCCGCAGCAGCCGGAGAACGACTCGAAGCGCAGCCGGTCCTGGCTGCCGGTGACCACCGGGTCGAGGCTGGCGGGGCTGACCGGCTGGTGGTAGCGGGTGCGGGCCACCTCGGCCACCGCGAGCAGGCCGGCGGCCGCCGCGGCGGGGGTGGTGAGGAACCCGGAGCAGAACCGCGGGTTTGCCGCCGGCCCGCCGCAGGTCTGCAGATCGAGACCGGTGTCGCGCAGGGCGGACGGCTGGAGGTATCGGTAGGTCTGGACGACGTTCACGGCGCACACCGTAGAACGACCGACCGACATCCTCCCGATCAGCAGCGACGCAGGCTGGCAGCAGCTGTTCGCGGCGGCATCGGCAGGCGGCGCCTACAGCTCCGGCGAACTCGGAGCGTACGGGAGGCTCCTGGCCTGGCGTACGGTCAGCGGGCTCACCGGTGCCGCGCACGTGCGTCCGCCGCTGACGTCGAGGCGCTGGCCCAGCGGTGTTCGTGGTACTCCTTCGCGGGCGCGAGCGACTGGTTCGACCGCGTCGCGTGGGACATCGGCCTGGCGGTGGTATCACCGGACGGCGGCACCTCGCCGTGCTGGCCGCCACCGACACCGACTGACGGTCAGTGATGATCAGGCGTCTAGAGTTCCGGGATGGACTCACCCTCCTCGAACGGAAGCTTCGCCCGGCCAGGCCGGGGCCGGAGGGCGCTCGACGCCCCTGCTGCTGCGGATCGAAGCGGCGATCCGGGGCGCGGGCACCGTGGGAAGTTCCGGGGATGCCCGTAGTGGCGACAGCAATGCGGGCAGGAGCGCGATCGGCGTCGAATCTCACGAAGGGTCCGCGTCACGCAGCGAGCGGCGGTAGACGGACAGACCTTCGCCATCGGGGGTGCTCTCCTGCGGCCCGGCCTCCCAGCCCAACCGTTCGTAGAAGGTGGGCGCCCCGGTGGGCCCGGTCGGGGTGACCAGCTCGGCCGTCGTCGCCCCGGCGAGACGGGCGTGCTCGACGAAGTGCGTCACCAGTGTCGAACCGATGCCGGTTCCCCGCCATTCCGGGCGTACCGCCAATGCGGTCATCACGGCCACCTGCGGCGCGGCGGTGGGCCGGTCCGGCCCGTCACCTCGCGGTTTCCGGGAGCGGAACCGGCGGGTCCACGGCCCCACCCGCGAGCGCAGCAGGCGGGTGGCAACCTTGGGCCGACGCACCAACGCGCTGGCGGCGGCCACCGCGAGGGACGCCACCGCGCGCCGGTCCGTCAGCAGCGCGGCTATGTGCGCGGTCTGGTCGGTGGTGCCCAACAGGAAGCCGACGAACTCCTCTCCCGGGGCGCTCGGATCGACGGCCACGTAGCCGACGCCGTGTCGGGAGTCGAGGAAGGTGCGATGCCACCGGCGGACGAACCGGGGGCCCAGCGACGGAAACAACCCGACCGGCAGGAGGTCGACGTGGGCGCGGGCCGTGGCATGAAGGTCGCGGCGTGTCGCAGGCCGCACGACAAGCCGGCCCGGCTCCGCGGCGCTGTCGCTCACACCCACGACACTAGCGAGCGTCCTGCGTACGGAGCGGGTCTTCGCCGATAACGGCGTCGGGGCCCGGCTGCGTGACTCCGGCGCGGTCGGGTGACCGGGGCCCGACTCTCGGCTATCTACCCTCGGCGCGGACGTGACCGACGTACCGTCGGGGCAGGCCAGTATCGCGGCGCTGGCGGGTGGGCGAAGGTCGGATCGATCTGCCCGCCGGTGGGAAGGTGATGTCCGGTGTCAGGTCAGGCGGCGTCCGCTCCGGGGGTACGCCCGTACGCGGTGGCCGGGGCGCCGTTGCTCTGCGACGCGCGGGGGCACGGTCTGACCGGTGACGGCACGACCAACGATCAACCTGCCCTCGCGGCGCTCGTCGATCGGCTGGGAGACGCGTTCGCCGCGGACGGGCGTGCGCGGGTGATCTACTGCCCGCCCGGCGTGTACGCCATTCGCGACGCCGGCACGGTCTGGCGGAGCGGGGTGTCCCTGATGGGCGCGGGCCCCGGTGCCACCCGGTTCGTGCTGAGCAACGAGGGCAACCGGACCCGACCGGTACCGTTGGCGTTCCACACGACCGAGTTGCACGGGGCGAGCCCGGATCGCAGTCTCGCCTACTGCACGTTCGCCGACTTCGAGATCGACGGCTCGGGGGTGGCGTCGGCGCAGTACAATCCGCTGGCCAAGGGCCTGGGGTTGCAGTACGTGACCGGTGGCCTGTTCCGGAACCTGTTCATCCATCACACGGCCGCCACCGGCTTCGGCTGCGACTTCCTACAGGACACCCTGGTCGAGGCTGTCCGGGTGCTGGAGTGCGGCCGGATGGACAACGGTGCGGAGATGGGCGGAGCCGGCATCGGCGTCGGCATCGGCGGGTGGGGGCCGACGGAGCGGCTGACCATCGCCAACTGTGTGGCTGTCGGCAACGCCACCAACGGCATCTTCCTGGAGATGCAGTTCTCCGACCGGCCGCAGCCGCGGGGCATCCGGATCGTCGGCTGCCACGCCGAGAGCAACCGGTTCGGCATCTCCGACTGGGGTGCCGACGGACTCATCGTCACCGGCTGCACGATGATGGGCAACCTGGAGGCCGGGTTCCAGGTGTCGGCGAAGGGCACCACCGGCATCTCCGGCAAAGGCGGTCTGCTCACCGACTGCCTGATCGACGGGAACCTGCGCGACGGGATCAACATCGGCAACACCGCCGGCCCGTACACCGTCCGGGGCAACCGGATCTCCGGCAACGGCCGCTACGGCTACCACCACCAGGACCTCGGTCAGGGTGACCGCTCCGCCGCCGAGGAGATCGTCATCGAGAGCAACGACATCTGGGGCAACAGCCTCGACGGAATCCGCTTCG
The DNA here is from genome assembly GCF_900091585.1 of Micromonospora nigra. NCBI lineage: Bacteria > Bacillati > Actinomycetota > Actinomycetes > Micromonosporales > Micromonosporaceae > Micromonospora > Micromonospora nigra. The sequence goes on from NZ_FMHT01000003.1 coordinate 412,051, forward strand.
ACCGGCCGCTGCGCGACGCCGTCATCATCAACAACCGGATCCGCAACAACGGTCGCCAGTGCGCCGACGCCACCTCCGGCGGCGGCGAGTCCGTCCGCTACACCCACCACACCCTCGTCGACCAACACGCCAACTGGCCGGCCGACGGCCATCGCGGCAAGGTCCTGCGCGTCGGCCACCGGTACGCCGTCGTCGCCGCCAACAACGCCAACACCCTGAGCCTCGCGCCCATCCGCCCCGGCAGTGACAGCGCGTGGAGCGCCGACACGCCGCTGCCCGGAACGCCGTACGAGCTGCCACCGGCCCCGCCCAGTCGTGCCGGGATCACCATCGACGCCACCTCCGACTCGGTGACCATCCGCGGCAACCTCATCCGCGACAGCGGCTCACACACCCAGACCCACGGAATCTGGATCACCGACCGGGGCAACTGCTTCGACTGCCAGGTCGTCGACAACGGCCTGGACGGGAACCACACCGCGAGTCGGACCGACACCCCGGCACCGGGTGGTCACTGGGAAGGCAACCATCGTCATCCCAGGAATCCCAGCAACCACAGCAACCGGTGACGGCAAGGTCCCGGTCGTGGCGCACCGTGGCGTGGGCACCATCAACTGCGACGGGCAGGCTCCGGTGTGAGGGAAGATCGGTGGACCGGTTCCGAGCCGGAGGTGCGGCAGGCGTTCGACCGGGTGGTCGAGGAGGGCGCCATCCGGCTGGCCCGCCCCTGGGCCCCGTTGATCGTCACCGGGATCGTCGGCGGCGTCGACGTCGGCACCGGCGTGCTGGCCTACCTTCTGGTGAAGGAGGCCACCGGGCAGACGCTGCTGGCCGGGCTCGCCTTCAGCATCGGCTTCGTGGCGCTGCTGCTGGCCCGCAGCGAGCTGTTCACCGAGAACTTCCTGGTGCCGGTGACCGCGCTGGTCGCCGGCCGCAACACCCTCCGGGCACTGCTGCGGTTGTGGACCGTGACCCTGGCCGGCAACCTGCTCGGCGGCTGGCTGGTGGCCTGGCTGATCACCCAGGGCTTCCCCGAACTCGGCTCCACCGCCATCGAGACCGGCACCCACTTCGCCACCCTCGGGGTCAACCTGCGCTCCTTCACGCTGGCCGTGCTCGCCGGAATGGTGATCACCCTGATGACCCGGATGCAGCACGCCACCGAGAGTCTCGGCGTACGCCTGGTGCCGGCGCTGATCTTCGGCGCGCTGCTCGCCAGCGGGCAGCTGTTCCACAGCGTCCTCGACTCGATCATGATGTTCACCGCCCTCACCACCGACCGTGCCCCCTTCGGCTACCTGGCCTGGCTCGGTGCCCTCGGCTGGTCGACGCTGGGCAACATCGTCGGAGGCGTCGGCCTCGTCACCGGCCTCCGGTTGATCCGGGTGTCCGTCGAGATCGACGAAGAGCGGTCCCGTCAGCGGTGACCGTGCCCCGGCCGTGGCTGCCGCCGATGGGCATGTCGGCGACCCGCTCACCGCGCCTGGCGGCCCGGGCCGAACCCGCTGATCGGGGCCGCTGCGCAGGGTCGGAACAGGTCGTCACACAACTGTCACGGCTTTGCGGTCGTGCCGCCACCTGACGGGGAAGTCCTCCTGAAGGCGGCACGGCGCGGCGGAGGAACCGCGGACGACAGGGCGGCAGGGCCGCCCGGCCGGGGAGGACGCGTCGAGGGATCCGTACCGGCCACCGACCACTCACGGAGGAGCAGCATGACAGTCAGTGTCCTGGTCAGTGCCATCGTCGTCGGTCTGTTCACCGGCGCGCTGGGCCGGCTCGCCGTGCCGGCCTGCGATGCCATCCCGCGATGGTTGGCGATGGTCCTGGGAGTGACCGCAGCCATGCTCGTCACCATCCTCGCCGTGCTCAGCGGCATCGACGCCCGCAGCCTCGGCCTTCCCGGCGTTCTCGCCCAGGCGGGCTGCGCCACCCTGACCGTCATCCTGGTCGCGACCGCCGCCGACCGTCGTCAATCGTCCCGCTGAGGCTGCCCGCACGAGGCGCTTTCCGGGATCCGACCGCTGCCGGCTGCCTATGGTGGAGATGACGCGACGCATCGGCCGGGTCGCCGCCGAGGACGATGGGCAGGCAGCATGGAGCGGTTCCTGGAGGCTGTCTGGGACACGAGCAGCGTGAGCGGTCGCCTGGTGACCAGCATCGTCCTGGTCGTGCTGGCCATCGTGCTCGCCCCCCTGGTCGGCCGCCTGGCCGTCCGTCGGGTGGAGGACACCACCAACCGGTACTACCTGCGCAAGGCCGTGCACTACCTGATCGTCGTGGCGGTGCTGTTCGCGCTGGTGCTGCTGTGGCGGCCGTTCGCCGGTCGGGTGGGCGTGGTCGTCGGTCTGCTCGCCGCCGGTCTGGCACTGGCGATGCAGGAGGTCATCGGCGCGTTCGCCGGGTGGGTCAGCATCCTCACCGGACGGCAGTACCGGGTCGGTGACCGGATACAGATGTGCGGGGTACGCGGTGACGTCCTGGACATCACCCCACTGCGTACCCGCATTCTGGAGAGCGGTTCCTCCTCCGACCCGGAATCCTGGATCCGCGGCCGCCAGTACACCGGGCGGGTGGTCTCCCTGTCGAACCGCTTCGTGTTCACGGCGCCGGTGTACAACAGCAGTACGGTCCTGGATCACCTGTGGGAGGAGCTCACGCTGCCCGTTCCCTACGAGGCCGACTGGCACCTGGCGGAGTCCATCCTCTGCGAGGAGGCACAGCGGATCTCCTCGACGGCAGACGCGCGGCGCGCCATCGAACAGATGCGCCACAGCTACCCGGTCGCCGAGGCGGAGGTCGATGCTCGCGTCTTCGTCCGCGCCACCCCGAACTGGGTGGAGCTGTCAGCCCGCTTCGTGGTGCCGGTGCGCTCCGCCCGCCAGGTCAAGGACCAGGTCACCCGGCGGGTGTTGGACCGCTTCGCGGAGCGCGGCATACGGGTGGCCTCCGTGACCCAGGACATCACCATCCATCCACCCCAGGCCTCGGGGGCCGTCACCGGCCCGGCTGACCGCCGGTAGCCGCCGGGGCGAGCCGCTACCTCCCTGACCGGATTCCGCGGGCCCGCCTCGATGGTTGGGGAGCGCCACCTCCCCGCGTACGCCACGATGGACGGGTGACCTCGAGGAACCGGGCATCGTGAAACGGCCCCGCACCGTGTCCGCACGGCTCTCCGAGATATGGGAGAGCTTCTGGCTCGTGCCGGCCGTCTTCGCGGTGGGCGCGGTGTTGGCGGCGGTCGGCCTGGCGGCCCTGGAGCTGCAACTGGACCTCACCTTCGGCGGGATCCTGCCCAGCGGCCCCGCCGGTGCCCGCTCACTGCTGTCCTCGATCATCACGGCGATGATCTCCTTCACCGCGTTGGTCTTCTCCATCACGGTCGTGGCCCTGCAACTGGCCAGCAGCCAGTACTCCCCCCGGGTCCTGCGAACCTTCCTCCAGGACCGGACCATCCAGGCGACACTCGGGATCTTCGTCGCCACCTTCCTGTTCGCCATGGTGGTGCTCGCCGCCCTACCAGCCGAGGACGGCGAGCGGTTCCCGGAGCTGTCGCTCGCGGTGTCGATGTTGCTCGTCCTCGCCAGCAGCGGCACCTTCATCTACTACCTGCACCACATCACCACCGTGATGCGGGTGTCGCACATCATCGCCGCCATCGGCGCCCAGACACGACGGTCGATCCAACACCTGCCCCCGGCGGACGAGCCGCAGGCGACCGTCACCGGCGTGATCACGCAGACCGTGCCGGCTCCGGCGCCCGGAATGGTCAGCCACGTCGATCTCCGACTGCTCGCCCGGCTGGCCCGTGAGCACGACTGCGCCCTCACCGTCGCCCCCGCACCGGGTGACTTCGTCGTCACGGGGGCCCCGTTGGTTCGGGTGCACCGGGTAGCCGGCAGCGAGCCCCACCCGGTTCCGGACGACCGGGCCGGCGAGGGCGTGACCATCGGTGTGGAGCGGACCCCGGGCCAGGACGTCGCCTTCGGCTTCCGGCAACTCGCCGACATCGCCGAACGCGCGCTGTCCCCGTCGCTCAACGACGTGACCACGGCCATCCGGGCCGTGCAGGAGTTGCACGAACTCCTCCGCCGACTCGCGACCCGACCCGACCCGGTCCATCTTGTTCGTGACGACGACGGTCTGGTGCGCGTTGAGGTCCGCGGCGTGCCGTACGACACTCTGCTGGCGATGGTCGTCGACGACATCCGGCTCCTCGCCGACCAGCAGCCGCGCATCGTGCGACTGCTGGACGCCATCGTCGACGACCTGGCAACCGTCGCGATTCCCGCCCACCGGGCGGCGATCAGCCGTCGGCTCGCCTCGTCGTCGTAGCACGCTTCCCGTTTCCCGGGGCGGTTCGGTCGCGTCGGACGGGGTATCCGGCACAGATGGCTCAAGCCCCGAGACCGGAGGACGTCTACGCCAGTGCCCGCACCGAGGGCGAGCGCCGGCTGTCGATGAGCGCCCTGGAACAGGCCTCCACCGGCTTCATCGCCGGGGTCACGATCGTGTTCGGGATCGTCGCGCTGGGCATGGTCCGTGAACTGGTGGCACCCGACTTCGCCGACGGTGTGGGCCAACTGGTCGGTGCGCTGGCGTTCGGCATCGGTCTGGTCTTCGTGGTCGTCGGGCGCACCGAGCTGTTCACCGAGAACTTCTTCGACCCGGTCGCCGCGGCACTGCACCGCCGACGGCCCGCCGCCATCTGGCAGCTCGTGCGGCTGTGGACCCTGGTGCTGGTCCTCAACTTCGTCGGCGGCGCGGTGATGGCCGCCGTCTTCACCGTCGAGGGGACGCTGCCCGCCGGCGCCCACCACACCCTCGCCCTGATGGCGGAGGAGATCGCCGCCAAGGAGGGCCTCGCCACCGTCACCCGCGGGGTGGCCGCCGGCACCCTGTTGACGCTGCTGTCCTACCTGCTGCACGCGGTGGGGTCGGCCGGTAGCCGCATCGCCCTGGCGTACGTGGTCGGGTTCTTCCTCGCCCTCGGCCCGTTCGACCACGTCGTGGTCTCCGGGTTGCACCTGCTGTCGGGCATCTGGCTGGGCGCCGACGTCTCCTACGCCGACCTGGGCCTCAACGTCGTCCTCTCCGGCACCGGCAACCTGCTGGGCGGCCTGCTGCTGATGACGCTGACCCACGCCGTCCAGGTCAGGGGCACCCGGTGAAACCGGCGCCCCGACCGACACCGGCACCCCACGGCGTTCGGCCGGAGCCAACCCCGGTCAGCCGTCGACCCACCGGCTGGTGGGCTGGAGGACGGCCTCCCGCAGGGCAGCCGTACGCCACCGGGTGACCTCCTGGTATTCCGGGTCGGCGACCATCCGGCTGAAGGCCGACCGGCTCGGGTACCGCACCAGCACCACGGCGTCCCACGCCTGCCCCTCCTCGGCGACCAGGGCCGGCCCGCCGTCACCGGCGTAGAGCACCTTTGCGCCGTAACGCGGCAGGAACGTCTCCTGTAGTGCGGCGGCGTAGCGCTGGTAGGACTCCCTGCCACCCTCGGCGAAGCGCAGGAGGTTGAGCATCACCACCGGCTCCTCGGGGTCGGCGGCGAGGAACTCCTTCAGGTCACTGCCGGTCGGGTCGACTGCCATCGGTGTGCCTCCACTCCGTTCGTCAGTGGCGACATCAGATCACAGGCCGCCGGAGGCCGGAAGTAGCCGGCACGGAGGTCGGTGACAGCCACGTCGGGCCGGGCAGACGAAGCATTCGCCCAGCATGGGTGACGAAAACCTTGTACGGTGGCAAATCGGCGCGCTCGTCACCGCCACCCGCATCCGCGACGTGAGGAGAGCCATGGCAGATCGACTGTCTCACGCTTGTGCCCGATTCCGGAGACGTCGTCGCTCCGGTCCGACCGGAAGACGTGTCGGTGCGGTGGTGCGGATGGTCGCGGCCCTGGTTCTGGCGGGCGGGCTCTACGCGGTCTTCGCACCCCAGGCGCAGGCGCAGGAGGAGCCCGGGAACCGCGCGGCGGCGGCGGAGGGTGAGGCGCTGTTCGAGGTGGGCTGCATCACCTGCCACGGGCGTAGCGCCGGTGGTGTGGAGGGGCGGGGGCCAAGTCTGATCAACGTGGGCGGGGCGTCCGTCGAGTTCCAGGTTGGCAGCGGCCGGATGCCGCTGGCCCGGCAGGAGGCGCAGGCACTGCGGAAACCGCCGTTGTACACCGACGAGGAGGTGCGGCAGCTCGCCGCCTACATCGAGTCGCTCGGGGTCGGCCCGGTGGTGCCGGACGACGTCGACGCCCTCGTCGAGGACGCGAATCTCGCCCGGGGCGGGGAGCTGTTCCGGATCAACTGTTCCCAGTGTCACGCCTTCGGTGGTGGCGGCGGCGCGCTGTCCTCCGGCAAGTTCGCGCCGAGCCTCTATCCGGCCAGCGACCGGATCATCTACGCGGCCATGCTCAGCGGGCCACAGAACATGCCGGTGTTCGGTGACACCACCCTGACCCCCGAGGAGAAGGCGGACGTCATCGCCTACATCCAGCAGGTGATCCAGTCCGACACCGACCCGGGCGGATTCAACCTCGGCCGGTACGGTCCCTCGACCGAGGGTGTGGCGATCTTCCTGGTCGGCATCGTCGCGCTGGTCTTCGCCAGCCTGTGGATCGCGGGTAAGTCATGAGCGAACACCAGAGTCAGCAGAGCCGGGAACAGGTGGACGTCGGCGATGGCCGGCTGTCGCGGTTCGAGATCGTCCGTGAAGGCGCACGCCGCGACGACATCGAGATCGTCCACTACGACCCGCAGGTCACGCCGGGCTCGAAGGCGGAGCGCCGGTTGGTGCGTATCGTCGCCGCGCTGTTCCTGGTCGCCGCGGTGGCCGCGACCGCCTTTCTGGTCGTCTACATCTGGTGGCCGTGGCGGTACGAACTGGCCGCCGACATGGAGGAGTACTACACCCCGCTGCTCGGCACGACGATGGGTGTCGCGCTGCTGGGTGTCGGGTTCGGCATCCTCGTCTGGGGCAAGAAGCTGCTGCCCAAGGAGGTGTCCATCCAGGACCGGCACGAGGGTGCGGTCTCGGCCGACGACCGACGCGTCGCCGGGCAGACCATGCTCTTCATGGCCGACGAGCTCGGCGTGAAGCGACGCCCCCTGCTCGGGGTGTCCCTGCTCGCCGCGCTCGTCCCGGTCGGCGCCGTTGCCGCCGCGCCCCTGGTCGGGGGCCTGATCAGCGACCCGCACGACGACAGTGAACTCTTCCGGACCGGGTTCGCGCCCGCCGACGAGCAGGGCCCCGTCACCCGGATCCGCCTGGTGCGGGAGGACGGACGCCCGGTTCGTCCGGCCGACCTGCTGCCCGGAGCCCAGGTGACCGTCTTCCCCGGCATCCCCAACGGGGTCAGCAACGAGTACGCCGACTCGGTCACCCTGCTCATCCACCTGCGCGCCGAGGACGCCCTCACGGCGCGTCAGAACAACCGGGACGCCGGCAAAATCGACTGGATGTGGGGCAACTACATCGCCTACTCGAAGATCTGCACGCACGCCGGTTGCCCGGCGAGCCTCTACGAACAGCAGACCAACCGACTGCTGTGCCCCTGCCACCAGTCGCAGTTCCTGATCACCAACAACGCCGAGCCCATCTTCGGCCCCGCCAGCCGGCGTCTCCCCCAACTGCCCATCGAGGTCGACGACGAGGGCTTCTTCGTCGCGTCCGCCGACTACAACGAACCCATCGGCCCCGACTTCTGGGAACGCCCCTGATCCCGTCGTCGTCCGGTCGCCGCCGACCGGAACTTCGAGGAGGATGAGACGCGTGCGGATTCCCCTGTTGAACGTCGAGGTCCCCAGCAACGTCGTGTTCGTGGTGCTGATGGTTCTGCTGCTCGCTGTCGCAGCCGGGCTGTTCCTCGTCGGTCGGACCCGAGCCGGTCGGGACGACACAGGGTCGGACCGGTGAAACCGCCCGGGACTGCTCCACCAGCGGCGGTACCCCGACTCCGGCGGCGGGCCGCGACAGGCTGAGCGGTGGTCCTTCCCGGTGCCGCCGTCGACGGACGCCGGGGCCCGCTCATCCCTGGTGGTGACGCAGCCGGTTGTTGACGTCGTGCACGCCCGGACTGCCCCAGGCGAGGGCGTGGGCCCGGGCGATCACGTCGGCGTCGCTGGCGGACCCTTCCAGGATGACGACCCGGTTCTGCACCTCGATGCAGATGCGCTCGTGGCGGAGCAGGGGATCACGCTGCATGCGCTCGAGCAGCCGGCAGGCCAGTTGGGCGTCCTCACAGGTGGGTCCGGTCTGGAAGGCCGACGAAAGGTCGTAGGGGAACCAGGGGTAGCTCACCGTCAACTCCTCACGGGGTGGCGGGATGCCGGCGACCGCCGAAGCGGCCGGCCGGACCCCGCCTGGGCTGGGATCGGTTCCGGGTCAGCGCCGGATCGGGGGAAGCGGTTGCACGGGCGTGATCCCGGGACCGAAGAACGGCGGGTAGCCGTAGTACCCGTAGAGCTCCGCGTAGTAGCCGGTGTCGTCGACGACCTCCGGGTCGTACGTCGGTGCCTGCTCGATCTTCTGGCGGGTCAGGTCGACCCGTACCGTGTCGTCGTCGATGTCGCTGACGGCCTCCACGGGAATGAAGGTGGCGGTGGCACCGATGCCCAGGATTCCCCCGTGTTCGACCCGGAGGAACCGCACCTTGTGCTCCTCGCTGTCGATGAGGAGGTCGTCGACCTTGCCCAGTTCCTCGCCGCCGGCGTCGACGACGTGCCGGCCCCGCACATCCTTACCGGGCGCCGCGATCGTCTGCCCGGAGTCGCCGAGCTTCATCAGCGTCGCCGTGCTCTCGTCTGCCATGAGCTGCTCCTTCCGTAACTTCCGATGCCACTGCGCTACCCCGGTCAGGCGCTGACAACACGACGGAACGGTGACGATTGCCGGCCACTCGTGTGACAACCCGCGGCGCCGAGGGGCTGCGGCGTTTGCCACCGAAGGAGTCGGGTAGCGGCTCATCAGGGCGCCAGCACAGGTGCGCCGTCGGACGATCCCCCGGGGAGGACAGGGAAGTGACACGTCGATCGCGTTGGGTGGCCCTACTGGGAAGCGGGGCGATGCTGGTCGCCACCGTCGGCTGCACCACTGACGGTGGCGGCGAGGCGACGGCGACCCCGACGGGAGCACCGACCAGCACGACGGCCCCGGCCGTCGCCGACCTGCCGCAGATCGTCGCGCAACTGCAGCCCTCCGTCGTCACCGTCCGCGTGGGCCAGGGCATCGGCTCCGGGGTGGTCTTCCGCGACGGCGGGCTGATTCTGACCAACGAGCACGTCGTGGGTGACCAGGAGAACGTGGAGGTCGCCCTCGCCGACGGCACCCGGATCCCGGCCCGGGTGGTCGCCGCTGACGCCGTCACCGACCTCGCCGTGCTGCGCGCCGAGCGCACCGACCTGCCGCCCGCGCCGTTCCGCACCGAACTGCCCTCGCCCGGCGAGCCGGTCCTCGCCCTCGGCAGCCCGCTGGGCTTCCTCAACAGCGTCACCGCCGGCATCGTCTCCGGCGTCGGCAGGGAGATTCCCGGGTCGGCCAGCCAGGGCAACGCCCTGGTCGACCTGATCCAGACCGACGCCGCGATCTCGCCGGGCAACTCGGGCGGTGCGCTCGTCGACTTCTCCGGACGGGTGATCGGCATCAACGACGCGTACCTGCCGCCGCAGACCGGCGCGGTGTCCATCGGGTTCGCCATCCCCGCCGCCACGGCACTCGACATCGCCGACGACCTGCTCGACGACGGTCGGGTCACCCAGCCGTACCTTGGCGTGGCGGTGGCTCGGCTGACCTCGCAGATCGCCCAGTCCCTCGGTGCCGGCACGGACCGGGGTGTGCTCGTCCGCGACGTCGACGAGGACGGCCCGGCAGCCGAGGCCGGCATCCGCCCAGGGGACATCATCACCGAGGTGACCGGCGACCGCACCGAGACCCTGGAGGCGTTCCTCGGCGCACTGCGCTCGGTCGAGCCCGGCCAGCGGATCTCCGTGACGTACCTGCGCGACGGTGAGACCCGGCGAGCGACCGTGACGCCGACCACGGCGACCCGCTGACTCTGACCGGTGCTGTCGTGACCACGGTGCTGCACCATGCGGCACTCGTCTGCCTGGTCGGCGGTGTCGTCGCTGCGACAGTGGCACTGCTCGTCGTCAGGAACGTCCCCCTGGCCTTCCGCGTCCTGGTCGACCTGTGGCTGGCCGCCGGGCTGATCCGCCTGGCGCAGCCACCGTCCTGGCAGGGACTCCTGACAGTCGTCATGATCATCTTGGTGCGGCGAATCATCGGTCTCGACGTTGTCCTGCACCGCCACCGCCCCGGGCCTGCGCCGCGCCCGCGTAGCGGCGACGGGCCGGCGTCGCGGTGATCCCGTGCACGACCGTGCTCGCCACGACGACCAGGCTGCCCGCCGCCCACAGGCGCGGGTCCCGCACCCCCTCGTGTTCGCTGAACGTCACGTAGAACAGCGCGGACACCCCGATCGGCCCGAACCAGCCGAGGAAGACCACATCCCGTGCCGACATGGCCAGCGCCGGCCGCAACGCCAGCACCACCGGCAGCCGGCGCAGCAGCAGTACGCCCAGCACGAACGCGAACAACGGCCAGCCGAGGTCCAGCCAGGCCCGCCACGGCAGTTCGAGGCCGAGCAGGACGAACAACGGCAACAACAGGTACCGGCTGAGGGAGTCGTCCAGCTTCTGCTCCGACACCCGGGCGAAGTCCTTGATCACGGCGTTGTAGGCGAGCCCGGTGACGAACACGGCGAGCACGTCGTCGGTACGCAGCAGCGCACCGATTCCCAGCGCGGCGACCGCCAGCACCAACGCGAAGATCAGTAGTGAACCCTCGTCCACGTCCTCCCTGCGCAGCGCGGCCCGTACCGCCCATCCGGCCAGTGCCCCCACCACCACCCCGACCAGGATCGCTCCGCCCACCCCCCACAGCGCCTCGACGGTGCGCTCGCCCCACGTTCCGGCCCCGGTTGCTGCCAGTACGACCACCACGAGCGGGAACGCCAGCCCGTCGTTGCCACCCGACTCGGCGCTGATGATCTGCCGCAGTCTCGCCGGCAACTCCCGTTCGGCGGGACCACCGGAGACGATGCTGGCCGCGAGCACCGGGTCGGTGGGGGCGACACAGGCGCCGAGCAGCACCGCCAGGGACAGCGGCAGACCGAGCACCAGCCAGGCCAGCCCGGAGCTGACCAGCGTCATGCCCAGCAGCGCGGCCGTCAACAGCACCGCGACGGGTCGACCGACCGCGCGGTAGGCGGCCAGCGGGAACCGCAGCGCCACCGCCATCAGGGAGATGGCCAGCAGCAGCCGGCTCGCCTCGAAGGTGAACATGGACACGTCGGCGTCGGCGATGTCGAGGACGCCGAGCACGGGGCCGGCGAGCACGCCGAGTCCGAGGGCGAGCAGGGGTTCGCTGATGATCGCGTTGCGGATCGCGCTGGACCAGAAGACCAGCAGCACCGCGAGCGATCCGATCAGCGCGTAACCCATATCGAGCGAATGCACGCGTTCGGGTACCCCGTTCGTGGCGCGATCATACGGACGTGGCCCCGGCCCGAGGCCGTCCCGCGGTGGGTGCCCGCCCCACCGGGTCCCCGGCCCTCAGTCGGACGGGAGCCGGGACCGGAGCCTCGGGTGTCGCCACCACCAGAGCCCGCCGGTCACGGCGAGCAGTGCGACCAGCACGGCCGTGAGCGTGCCCGCGCCGGTGCGGGACAGCACCTCGGCCAGCCAGCGCTGCACCACGGCCGCGCCGTCCACGACGACGTCACCCGACGCGCTCCCCCGCAGGACCCGGATCTCGTACCACCCGTACCACGCCACATAGCCGCCGGCGACCACCAGCAGGACACCACCGACCCGCGACAGCAGCGCAGCGACCCGCCGGACCCGGCGGATCAGGCCGTCGCGCGCCAGCGCCACGGCCACCGCCGCGACCGCCACGGTCACCCCCATGCCGGCCGCGTACGCCACGAACAAGCCGGCACCCGAAGCCACGGAACCGGCCCGGAAACTGGTCACCACGATGGCCAGGAACGGCCCCACCGTGCACGACAGCGACGCCACCGCGTACGCCACACCGAACGCGACCATCGACGGCAGCGACCGGGTCACCGCCGGTCCCCGACCGGCCGCCAGGCCCAGGCCGGGCAGCGTCCGGCCGGCCAACAGCCAACCGCCCAGCCCGAGCAGCAGGACGCCCATCACGACCGTCACCCACGGCAGGTGACGCTGCACGGCACCACCGGCCGGCGCCACCAGCAACCCGAACACGCCGAACACGGCGACGAACCCCACGGTCATCGCCGCCGTGGCGACCAGCGCCCGCAGCACCGCAGCCCCACGACCGGCGCTGCCGTCACCGACGATCAGGAACGACAGGTACGCCGGCAGCAGGGCGAATCCGCACGGGTTGACCACCGCGAGCGTCCCGGCGGCCACCGCCAACGCCAACGGCGCCTCGTTCAACGCTCAGCCCACCAGTCCGTCGACCCGCCGCTTCAGCTCGTCCGGCTCCAGGTGACCGCGAGCGGCCACGGCCCCTTCGGAGTCGAGCACGACGAAAGTGGCCTGCGCCGTCACCTCCCACCGCTTCCACAGCAGGCCCTCGGTGTCGGCGAGCTGCGGGAACCCGTCGATGCCGGTCATGGTCACGAACTCCCGCATCGCCTGCGGTTCGCCGAGCCCCGCCACACCCACCACCGCCACCCGGTCGGCGTACTCGCCCGCCAGGTTCTTCACCGTCGGCGCCTCGGAGACACACGTCGAGCACCACGGAGCCCAGAACCACAGCACCGCCGGCTTCCCCCGAAGCCGGTCACCGGAGAACGTGCCACCGTCGACAGTGGCGACAGTGAAGGTCAGATCCGCCGCCGCTGCCGGTGTCGGCCCCACGCCGTCGTCCCCCGGCGCCGCATCCTTCCCGCACCCGACCAGGACCAACGCGGCGACGAGCACCAGCGTCACGGACGTCCGCCGAATCACCATTGCTGCTCCCGAATCCGTTGTGATCGTGTGTGGGCCGAAAGCCCGGCCCACGGGTGGCGTCACCGCCCGGTCGTGGTCAGCAACTGTAGTAACCGTTCTGCTGCGCCGCCTGTTCGTTGAAGGCGGCGAACTGCCTGACCCACTCCGTCACCTGGTCCTCGCCCGGGTGATCGTCGAGGAACACCAGCAGTTCCGCCACGACCTGCGCGTCGAGGGCGGCGCGCAGCCGACGGGCGACGAACGCCGCTTCGGCCGCCGTCGTGTGCCCCTCGTTGTAGAGGAACCGGCGCGTCGGCAGCGTCTCCTCGGTGACCTCCAGCCCCCGGGTGTCCAGCACCTGCGCGACGCCGTCCCCCGCCACCACCCCGGCCTCTATCATGATCATCCGTACGTAGTTCATCTGCTCACCGCTGAACGCACACGGGGTGCTGAGGTAACCCTCCTCGGTCGGCGGATCGAGACTGAATGCGTATCCCATGACCGCGCAGGATAGCGCCGCCACGCTCACCCACGGCCGCCCGCTGTCGGCCCGGCGGAAGGACAGAGCGCGGCGGGTACGACCGCCTGCCGGTGCTCCTGCGGGCTGACCCCACGGACCCGCTTGAAGGCGGTACTCAACGCGAACGCACTGCCGTAGCCGACCTGCCGGGCCACCGCCGCGACCGTCGCGTCGCTTCTCCGCAGCAGGTCGGCAGCGAGGTCCAGACGCCACCAGGTCAGGTAGGTCATCGGGCCCTCGCCCACCTGCGCGGTGAACCGGCGGGCCAGGGCCGCGCGGGAGACGCCGACCTTCACCGCCAGGTCCGCCACCGTCCACGGGTACGCCGGCTCCGCGTGCAGCAGCCGCAGCGCCGGACCCACCACAGGATCGTGCTGCGCGTGGTACCACCCCGCGTCAGGCGTCTCTGCGCTGGACAGCCAGGAACGCAGCACGCTGACCAGCAGCAGGTCGAGCAGCCGGTCGAGGATCAGCTCCTGACCCGGTTCGTCACGCACTACTTCCCGGCCGAGCAGCTCGATCAGCGGCGCGTCGGCCGCCTCGGTCCTGCGGATCAACACCGGCGGCAGCAGACGCAGCAGACGCTGGCTCACCTCACTGTCGATCTGGTACGTGCCGCTGAGCATGACGGCGGCACCGTCGCCGTCCGCACCCCAGGTGCGGACACCCAGCTGCATCGTCTCGGCGACGTCCCGCCCCTGGGGGGTGGTGCACCGCTGCCCGGGGTGGACGACGATCTGCACCGGGCGGCCCGGCTCGTCGGCAAAGGTGTAGCTGTCCGGACCACGCAGCAGGACGGCGTCGCCCGGCTCGATCCGCACCGCCTCGCCACCGTCGGGCAGGATCCAGGCGTGCCCGCGGATCATCGTCACCAGTGACAGGGGCGCCCGGTCCTCGACGCGGAGGGACCACGGCGGGGTGAGGATCGACCGGAGCAGGAAGGCCCCCCGTGCCCGAGGCTGGTCGAGCAGTTCGGCGAGTGCGTCCACCGCCACAGGCTAGACGCTCACGCATGGGGTCGAGTCGCGCAGCCATGGTTCACGCGGTGATGTGCGACCTAACGTTCTGCAGGACAGGAGGCTCCGGCGGTCGGTGCCGTCGAAGGAGGAGACATGTCGGTGGCGGCGCTGGTCATCGCGACGGTGACGACGGGTCTGGTGGCCGGGCTCTTCTTCGGGTTCTCGGTCGCGGTGATGCCCGCACTCGCGCGGGTCGACGACACCACGTTCGTCCGGGTCATGCAACAGGTCAACAGCGCCATCCAGAACGTCCTGTTCGGCCTGGTCTTCCTGGGCGCGCTTGTCGCCGGCGGTGCGGCGGCCTGGTGGCACCTCGATCACCCCGACGTCCGGGGCTGGGTCGTCGCCGGCGTCGCCGGCTACCTCGTCACGCTGGTGATCACCTTCGCGGTGAACATTCCGCTCAACAACCGCCTGGACCGCGCCGGCCCGCCCGACCGGCTGGCCGACCCCCGGGCGGCGCGGCGGGACTTCGAACAGCCGTGGGTCCGCTGGCACCACCTGCGCACCCTCATCTGCGTGGCCGCCTTCGGCTGCCTCTGCGCAGCCCTGGCCCTGGCGTGACCTGCCGCACCACCGGTGGCCCGCTGGTCGGGCAGATCCTGCCGCCTCGGCTGCGCTGCGTGGAGGTGTGCCCACGACGATCCGGACGCCACGCCGTTCCCCGAGGAACGCCTTCGGTGTACGCGCAGTCATCGGCACCCCTCCCGCCCCGTCGTCGACGACCGGTCAGCCCCATACCCCGGTGGCGGCGGTGTCACGGGCGAACTCGCGGAAGTCGCGGGGTTCCCGGCCCAACGCCCGCTGGACCCCGTCGGTCAGGTGTGCGTTGCGCCCGTCGAGGATGACGGTGAACAGCTCGACGTACTCCGCCGGCAGATCGTTCTCACGCAGCACGGCGGCGTACTGCTCGGCGGTCACCGGCAGGTACCGGACCTCGCGACCGGTGGCCCGGGAGATCTCGGCGGCGACGTCGTCGAAGGTGAGCAGGCGCGGGCCGGTCAGCTCGTAGACCTCACCAGCGTGCCGGTCCTCGGTGAGCGCGGCGACGGCGACGTCGGCGATGTCGTCGGCGTCGACGAACGGCTCGGCCGAGCCGCCGGCCGGCAGGGCGATCTCCCCGGCCAGCACCGGTTCCAGCAGGATATCTTCACTGAAGTTCTGGTTGAACCAGCTCGCACGGACGACGGTCACCGCCGCGCCGGTCTCCTGCACCGCCTCCTCGCTGATGCGGGCTTGCTGCTCACCACGGCCGGAGAGCAGCACCAGCCGCTGGACGCCCTTGCTCACGGCCAACTTGGCGAAGCCGCCGACGGCATCGGCAGCGCCGGGGAAGCCGAGGTCGGGAAAGTAGGAGATGTAGGCGGCCCCGACGCCGTCGAGGGCCGGACCCCACGTGCTCTGGTCCTCCCAGTCGAAGGGCACCGGTGCGGTACGGGAGCCGGCCCGCACCGGCAGTCCCCTGGCGGTCAGCCGCTCGGCCACCCGGCGCCCGGTCTTGCCCGTGGCTCCGAGGACGAGGATGGGCTTGGTCTTGGTGAGCTGTGCGTTCTCAGTCATGTCACCAGTACAGCCACCGGGTCGGGCGGCAACCATAGTTGCGCGGCTCAACCGCATGTCCGGTCGTCTAGCGACCCCGCTCTGCGGTTTCGGCGACCGTACGCCGACTGCTCTCGACCGACTTGACTCCACAGGATCGCTCAGTAATCATTGAGTCAATGAGCACTGACCTTTCCTCGTTGGCGGGGCGGGCCCGGATCCACGCCGCGCTCGGCGATCCGGCCCGCCTCGCGATCGTCGACGCGCTCAGCCTGGGCGACGCCTCCCCCGGGGAGATCGCCCACGCCCTCGACATGCCGACGAACCTGGTCGCCCACCACGTCAAGGTCCTCACCGACGCCGGTCTGGTCGCCAGGGGCCGCTCCGAGGGCGACCGGCGGCGCATCTACCTGCGGCTACGCCCCGAAACCCTCGCCACCCTCGCCACCCCGCGCCTGGCCGGCGTCGGTCGGGTGGTGTTCGTGTGCACCCACAACTCGGCCCGCTCGCAGCTGGCCGCCGCCCTGTGGAAACACCGCACCAGCGGCCCCGCCGCCTCCGCCGGCACCATGCCGGCCGCCCGGGTCCATCCCCGCGCCCTCGCCGTGGCCCACCGCCACGCCCTCGACCTCGACCCGACCGGCACCGCACACGTCGACGACGTCGTCCGCGACGACGACCTGGTCATCGCCGTCTGCGACAACGCCCACGAGGAGCTGACCGGCCCGGTTCGCCCCCGCCTGCACTGGTCCGTGCCGGATCCGGTGCGCATCGACACCGACGAGGCTTTCGAGGCGGCCTACGCCGACCTCGCCGACCGCGTCGGCCGCCTCGCCCCCACCTCCACCTCGAGAGGCACCCCATGACCCGCGCCAGCGCCGACGTCCACCCGCCACTCACCATCGACCAGCAGGTCGCCCTGCACACCGCCGCGACCCGCCTGGCGGTGGAGTTCGACGGCAGCTACGGCACCGAGACCATCGAGAAGTTCCTGCACCACAGCTACGACCAGTTCGCCACCGTCGCCACCATCTCCCACCACCTGCCGCTGCTGGCCGAACGCTTCGCCCGACAGCGGCTGCACGCCCTGGCCCGGGTCGAAGGTCACCACCGCGACGGCCGGCCCGTCGTGCTGTTCCTGTGCACCCACAACGCCGGCCGCTCCCAGATGGCCCTGGGCTTCCTCACCCACCTCGCCGGCGACCGAGCGATCGCCTGGTCCGGCGGCAGTGAACCCGGCACGGAGATCAACCCGCGCGCGATCGCCGCGATGAGCGAACGCGGCATCGACATCTCACAGGAGTTCCCCAAACCCTGGACCGACGAGGTGGTGCGTGCCGCCGACGTCGTGGTCACCATGGGCTGCGGCGACGCCTGCCCCGTCTTCCCCGGCACCCGCTACGAGAACTGGACCGTCGACGACCCCGCCGGGCTCGACCTGGTCGACGTCCGGCCGATCCGCGACGAGATCGAACGCCGCGTCCGCCGGCTGCTCGACGACCTGACCGTCACCACCACCCGATAGCCGTCACCGTCCCGGCACCTGCCGGGACCGCCCCACCAGGAGCGAGAAGAACTGATGACCATCGCACTTCGGCGGCGCCTGCTGGCCGAGTTCACCGGCACCGCCCTGTTGGTCACCGCCGTGGTCGGCTCCGGCATCATGGCCACCAACCTCTCCCCCGGCGACGTCGGCCTGCAACTGCTACAGAACTCCGTCGCCACGGCCTTCGCTCTCGGGGCGCTGATCCTGACCTTCGGCCCGGTCTCGGGGGCACACTTCAATCCGGTCGTGTCCGCCGCCGACTGGCTTCTCGGCCGCCGCGCCGGCACCGGCCTCACCGGCCGCGACCTCGGCGGCTACGTGGTGGCCCAGGTGTTGGGCGGAATCGCCGGTGCGGTGCTGGCGAACCTGATGTTCGACCTGGCCGCCGTCGACTTCTCGAGCAAGGACCGCGCGGCCGGCAACCTGTGGCTCGGCGAGGTCGTCGCCACCACAGGGCTGATCCTGCTGATCTTCGCCCTCGCCCGCTCCGGTCGCGCCCCGGTCGCTCCCGCCGCCGTCGGCGCCTACATCGGTGCCGCGTACTGGTTCACCTCGTCCACCTCCTTCGCCAATCCGGCGGTCACCGTCGGACGCGCGTTCACCGACACCTTCGCCGGCATCGCCCCCGGGTCGGTGCCCGGGTTCGTCCTCGCGCAACTCGTCGGCCTCGCCGTCGGTGTCGGTCTGCTCGCCGCCCTCTACCCCGACGCCGGTGCCGCCGCCGACCAGGTCGTCGTCCCCACCGACGAGGACGCCACCACCGGTCCCCGGCCGTGACAGCCCGGCACGACCACCGGGCGTCCCGCTCGTGCCTGTTGAACCGCCGGTACGGTCCCGGCCGCTACCGCCTGGTCGACCGCAACGGCACCGCCGACCACATCCCGCCTGACCAGGTCGACGACGCCCCGGTCAACCGGATCCGCGACCCGTACCGCACCGAGAGAGGCACTCATGAGTGACAAGCCCAGCGTCCTGTTCGTCTGCGTCCACAACGCCGGCCGCTCCCAGATGGCCGCCGGCTGGCTGCGCCACCTCGCCGGCGACACCGTCGAGGTCCGCTCCGCCGGCAGCGCACCCGCCGACCAGATCAACCCCGCCGCCGTCGAGGCCATGCGTGAGGTCGGCATCGACATCACCGACCAGACGCCGAAGCTTCTGGAGTACGCCACCGCCGAGTCGTCCGACGTCATCGTCACCATGGGCTGTGGCGACGCGTGTCCGGTCTTTCCCGGCAAGCGCTACGAGGACTGGAAGCTCGACGACCCCGCCGGCCAGGGCGTCGAGGCCGTGCGCCCGATCCGCGACGAGATCCGCGACCGGGTTCGGGCGCTGCTCGCCGAACTGCACCTGGCCCCCTGACAGCCCGACCGACGTCGCCCCGGCCGGGTCACCGAGCGCGCGGCCAGGTGGCGGCGTCAGCGGCCAGGTGGCGGTGTCAGCTGCGCGGGCGTACCGGGTGGGGCCACATCCGAAGGTGCGCGGTCGCGACGCAGGCTTGCGGCGCTCTGGCACTACTCCGGCGTGCCGGCGGACGAGCGCAACGTGGCAGTGCTGACATTCCACCCCGTCATCCGGGCGCGCCCCGTCAACTGGTCCGATCACGCCCGGCGGGTGGTTGCGGAAGTCCGGGCTGGCAGTGCCGGACTCACCGACGACCCTCGGTACACGTTGATTCTGGAACGGCTACGCGCCAACCCCGAGGTCGACCGGTGGTGGTCGGCGGGTGGGGCGTCCACCCCCGCCGGGACAGCCGTTCTGTGCCTGCAGCAGCAGGGCATCCGGGGTCGACCGGGTGGGATAGCGTGTCGCTGGTCAAATCTGGGGCCACCCCAGAATCCCGGGGGAAGGAAGCTGTCACGTGTCACTTCGGAAGAAGACCACCGTTGTGTTGGTCTCCGCTCTCACCGCCTTCGCGATGGCCGCCTGCGGCTCGAAGCCGGGCTCCGACGCGCCCGAACAGACCAGCGTGCTGGAGTTGCTCGCCACTGATCTCAGGGGCTCGTTGCAGAAGACGATGGAGGCCACCGACAAGAGCGACTCGGTGACCGCGGCGATGCAGGGCACGATGGGTGCCGAGAAGATCTCCATGCAGGGCGTCTTCGACCTGGGCGACCCGGTCAAGGCCGAGATGACGACGTCGGGCCCGGACGACGGTGCCCCGACCATCGTCCGATTGATCGGCACCGTGATCTTCGTCGAGGTTCCGGCGGAGGAGCGTGCGGGCATGGACGGGAAGCGCTGGATGAAGCTGGACCTTTCCGCAGCCGGCGAGCAGCTGGGCATGGACTTCACCAAGCAGTTCGAGAACATCGACCCGATCAAGCAGGTGAAGACGCTGCTCGCCCTTGAGGGCGTCACCGTCGTCGGCGAGGAGACCGTCAACGGGGCACGCACGGTCCACTACACCGTCACCGCCCCGGTGGCGACCTACCTCGGGCACCTCGACGCCGAACTGCGGTCGGGCGTCGAGAAGCAGTACGCCAAGCAGGGCGTCAAGGAGGTCACGATGGACCTCTGGGTCGACGAGGAGTACCGGCCGCGTCGGGCAGGCATGAACATGGGCAAGATGGGCGACATGACGGTCGACTACACCGACTACGGCAAGCCGGTGAACATCGAGACGCCGCCGGCCGCCGAGACCTTCGATTTCGCCGAGATGCTGAAGGGCCTGTCCGCCGGCAACTGACACCGATCCGCGCCGCTGCCCGCCTGGTGAGTGTCCTCACCGGGCGGGCAGCGCTGTCAGGCACCCGTCGGAGACTCACGAGTGTTCCGACAGCGACACCAGAATGGTCATCGGCACCCCCGTTGTCGTCGCAGTTATCGGGAGTGGACATTCCACACGGCCGACGCGGAGGTTGCGTCCCATACCGTTTCTTGCGGACACCTTCGCTGCCGTCGGCAATCGCCGGTCCCCTGAGCCGTAAAGCCGACAGGGCGGTTCCTCGGCCACCGAGCCAACCTGCTTTCGACGAAATTAGGCAGACGACAGATCCAAAGGGGAGGAGTCAGATGTTCATCGTGGCGACGCAGGATCCGAACACCCGCGGTCAGTCTGAGAGACCCGAATCGGGTGCGGAGGCATGGGGCGCGCTCCTGCCCATCGACGCCGGCCTCACGCAGGCCGAGGCGGATCGGCAACTGGCCACCTACCTGGCGGGGGTGCAGGCGGGCGAGCCGCTGTGCATCCGCGCGCACGGCAACGACCTGGAGATCGGGGACGCCGAGGCCGGCGCCAGGGACTGGGGCTGGACCTACAATTCTTCCGACTCAGATGGCGGTCCGCCTGGAATCGAACTGGCCCGGCGCCAACCACCTCGACGGGGTCGTCATCTACGGCTACAACCTGTCCGTCAATGTCAGCACGCCCGTTCCCTCGCCCCAGCAGTTGACCAGGAACGTTCAGGTGCAGCCTGTCATCGTGTCTCTGTGACCGCGAGCGAAAGCAGCGGGGCAGGGCGCTGACCGGGCGGTGTCCGGGTCACGTGGCACGGAACGACCCTGCCGCGAGCGGCATCGCCGCACCGGTGGTCCGGCCAGCCCGAGGAACAGGCCGACCGGACCACCGTGTCGTCAGCCGGTCGTGCAGACGGTGCCGTTGAGGGTGAACACGGTGGGCAGCACGTTCGGCCCGCTGTACGCGCCGACGAAGCCGCCGCTCACGCTGCCGCCGGCGGCGATCTGCCGGTTGTCGTCGGTGGGGGTGACCCGCACGCCGGTGCCGACCTGCTCCCAGGTGGCGTTCCAGCCGCTGCTCACCTGCTGCCAGCCGGTCGGCCACGTCCAGGTCAGCGTCCAGCCGTTGATCGGCTGGGTTCCGTTGTTGGTGATCTCGACGCCGCCGATGTAGCCGTTGCCCCAGTCGTTGTCGGTGGTGAAGCGCACGCTGCACGAGCTGGTGGCCGGGGCGCCGGTGGCGAAGGTCAGCGGCGGTGAGGACCAGGACACCCGTCCGGCCGTGTCCCGGGCCAGCACGTTCACGGTGTACCTGCTGCCGGGCACCAGGTTGTCGACCGTGAACGAGGTGCTCGCGGTCTCGCCGAGCTGCTCGCTGACGGCGCCGTTCTGCCGGTACACCTCGTACTTGGCGATGGGGCTGCCGCCCGGCGTGGCCGCCGGCCAGGAGATCGTCGCGGACCGCTCGGTGACGCCGCCGACGGCCGGCTGACCCGGTGCCGCGGGCCGCCCGGCGGTCACGCCGGCCGGCCGCAGCACCAGGGTCGTCAACGAGTACGGCGGCAGGGTCCGGCCGGTGGCGGAGCCGGACTGGCCGGTGGTGATGCCGGCGGCACCGTTGGTGAACGTGGACACCGTCGGGGCGGCGGCCGACGGGGTGAACCCGGCGTAGTCGATGGTGACCGGGTGTGCGTTGTCCGGGTCCTTGTTCACCAGCAGTACCGCGAGGTCGCCGTCGCGGCGGCGGACGGCGTGCGCGGTGACCAGGGGCTCGTCGGTGCCGGCTCGGACGAACTGCTCACCGGCCGTGGTGAACAGCTTCATCATCGTCAGCCCGTGGTAGGGCGCGAACGGCGTGTTCAGCGGCGGCTGGCAGACCGAGCCGTCCTCGGTGCAGCCACCGCTGGAGAGGATGCCGTAGTCGTCGTAGTCGGTCTCGCCGGCAACCTGCGACACGGTGCCGATGCCGTTACGCACGTTCCACCACTGGACGGTGAAGACGCCGTTGGCCAGCAGTTCGCTGTAGGCGTCGGCCAGGAACAGCGCCCCGGGTTGGGTGTTGCGGCCCTCGTCGACGTTCAGTTCGGTCAGGCTGATGCCGATGCGGTCGGCGTTCGGGCCGGCGTACCGGGTGAGTTGCTGCCGCAGCAGGTACGTCGCCTCGGCGACGTGGTTGGTGCGGGCCAGTGACTGGGCGGCGCTGCCACCGGGGTACCAGTGCACGTCCACGAAGTCGATCTTGGAGCCGGCGATGGAGAGCACGGTCTGGTTCCAGGGGCCCGGATCGTCGCCGGCGGTGATCCCATCCGGCCAGTTGCCCGGCATCGTCAGCACCGCGCCGACCTCGATGCTCGGGTCCACCGCCTTCATGGCGTCGGCGTACTCGACGACCAACCGCGCGTAGTACGACGCGCTCTTGTCCGGGTGCTCGTCGGCCTCCCACGCCGACCCGTAGTGGCCGTTGCCGTAGTTCTCGTTGCCGACCGTCCAGTACTTCGCGCCGTAGCCCTTGGTCACGTTGGCGTAGTGCACCCACTCGGCGGCCTCGGCGGGCGTACCGGTGCCGTAGTTCGCAATGATCATCGGTTGGGCGCCGGCCCGCCGGACCCCCGCCATGAAGGTGTCGAAGTCGGTGTTCGGTGCGACGTACCCGCCGGGGGCGGTGTGGTCCTTCCAGTGGTAGATGTCGGCGTACGAGCCACCGGGATAGCGCATCATCTGCACGCCGGCGTCGCGCAGCAGGTCCGACGTCTCGACGCTGCCGAGGTGCTGGTCCCAGATGGCGTGGTTGATGCCCAGCGCGGTGTCGGGCACGGGCGCGAGGCCCGCGCGGGCGTTCACGGTGACGGTGACCGGGTCGGGTGCCGCACTGGCGGTCGAGGGGTTGATGCCGGGCAGCGCGGCTGCGACGAGCAACAGGCTCGTCAGGAGTGCCACGCGACTCTTCGGAACGGGCATGGGGCTGGCTTCCTTCACGATGAACGAATGGTGAGTAGCCCGTCCGTCCGGGGTCCTGATCGGATCCCGGCTGCCCTTCGGACGGCGGTCAGCCCCGCGCGACACGGAACGCTATCGACGGCCAAGAATGTCACGGCCGGTCCGGCAATCTCAAGCGACTGGAACCCCCGAACGCTCGACGAGCTCAGCTGATCGTTGCCCGCACCGCGATTGCGCTGGCGAACCAGACGACAGACGCCCCGACTGCGACACCGACCATGATCGCCGCCTTGACGGTGGAAGGATTCCGGGCACGGGCGACGGCCAGGTTCGCCAGTACACCGAAGGCTCCGACGAGTCCGCCGAGGACACCACCGACAAAGACCAGCAGGATCGGCAGCAGGGCCAGGACTCGCAGGTGAATCGGGATCGCGGTCCCGGTCCGATGCGCTACGCCTTCAAAGCGCTGCGCACGACGACATCGACCGAACCGCCGCCAACTGCCGACATGGCGAACCGGCGCGTGCCCGCTCGTGGGGCCGGCACGCCGTCGACGCTGTTGAGCGCCTTCAGTGCGAGCCCGGGATTGTCCGGGGCGTGCCGGAACTTGTGCATGAACTCGTGGACCGCACCGATGTCGGCGCGGTACAGCATCCGCGGGGTTGCCCCGGTGTGCATCGACGTCCTCCCCCGCTCGTCGCCTTGATCTGTGCCACCAACTCGTCCACCGACCGTTCCCGTGCGGTGCGGGCGTGCCAGCCCGCCTCCGCGTAGGCCCGGTCGCGGTCTTCGGTCTCCGGGTCGTCGGACGGCCCGGTGAGCACGATGGCGATCCGCTTGTCTGGCCAGGCCAGCTCGGCCTGTCGGGTGAGTTCGAGCCCGCCTCGGTGACGGCCATCGAGGCGGGCTCGAAGGCGTCGAGGTCGGAGACGGCGAGCTGACCGGCGTCACCGCCGCCGGTGGCGAGGAATGCTTCTGGCCAGGTACCGGACGCAGCGGTCGGTCATCACCTTGGCGGAGGGCATTCCGATTGGGGCGTCGTCGTCGGAGCCGGAGTGGATGCCACCCTGACCGCCCTGGTTGGTCGCGCGGCCAAGGCGAACTTCCCGCGCACGTCTGATTCCCGGTGGATGTCTACTCTGGGGCACACGGCCACCGCACGACCTCCGGTTGTCTCCACAGCCCGCCGATGACAACGGCATCGGCGGGCTGTCGAACGAGGAGGCGCCCGGAAGTAGCGGACGTCGGCGGGCCCGCTCTCCTTCCCAGAAGCCGAGCGCCAGCCCATCGAGCTGGCGCTCGGAACTGCCGAGACCACGGTCGAGCCCGAACTGGTCAACGTGGTATCGGCTTGGGCGACATGTCGCCGACGACCAGCGCCCCAGCCGCGTTGTCTTAGCTGGCGGCGACGTCCTCGACACCACCGAAGGCGACGTCCTCGACACCACCGAAGGCGACGTCCTCGACACCACCGGCGGTGACCTTCGCCCGTGCCAGAGTCAGGATAGCCATCAACTTTCTCCTCTACTCGTAACAATTACACGAACAGGATGCCAATGAGAATGGCCGCATCGCCTCTGCGTGTCAAGGTACAAAAGGGAAGGGGAAGCCTGTTGGCGCACCGCAATCCGACCACGTAACCAAACAGCTCATCTAGGAGAATAGTGACGCGGCACGGGGGGATCCGACAAAGGCTGATAATGGTGCCGGCTCCAACGACGACCGGCATCCGGAAGTAGGCGGATTACCTGTTTGGCAGAGAGTGGGGTGATCTCAGCAGGGATCGGAGCACCTATCGGGCCCACATGAACGTAGCGTCCAGAACGGACAATGCTGGGGACTGCGCGTGGGGGTGCCTCGGTAGGCGGGGTACTCGCCGTCGAGTCCGAAAGCCGACGTGCTTCTACCAGGCACTTCTGGTGTTGGTGTGGTTCTGCGGAGATGAGAACAAGACCACCACCCCCGGAGCGGGATTCGGAGTGTCGAGGGCGACCGCCTACCCGTACGTCGCCGAGGGCAACGCCCCCCTTTGATCAATGCGATGCCTCGGAGAACGCGGAGATCACTTCACTGGCCGTCCTGTTGATAGCCACCACAGTTGCTGCGCTGCACATACTCACGAGCAGGGGGCGGCCCAACGGCGCCCGGCTCGGCTGGTTGACCTGCCGTCCTCAAGAGAGAGCGAGCCGGATTCGCGACAGGTCGTCGCGTCGGTCGCTCGTAGTCTGCGACGACCCGACGCCGGAGTAGCCGGATTCACATGACGGACACGAGTCGCACCAGACGACACGCGCACCGTTTCCGGCTGGATGGGCAGATCTTTCACCTCGCATATCGCCCTGCGGGCGCCGCCGTGATCACCCAGGCTCTGCCGTTGATCCTCTCGAAGAGGATGAACGGGTGGTCCGCCGGCCGTCGCTAGCGGCGGGCAACGACCCGAGCCGGCCGTACGACCTGGAGACCGACCGGCGATCGCCGAGTTCAAGTTGTCTGTGTGGAAGGGCGCGGACGCGACGCGTAAGCGCGGGGCGTTCGCGGACCTGGTCCACCTCGCCCTCGACACGTCGGGCCGCCAGGCGCAGCTTCCGGCGTGACCGGGAGAACGACGACCGACCCGACCGCACTCCTGATGCTGGCTCGACCGGCTCCGTGGTTCCGCGCCCTCCGGCACCTCGGGGTACAAGGGTCGAATCCAGTCCAGCCAGCGGGATCTGGCGGACGCCGCCCGCGCCCTTCAGGAACGAATGCGGGGAGCCAAGCCTTCTCTCGCCGAGGTGGCGCACACCATCAGGGCAGCGAACAGCGCTGCCACATGTCCCGCGGACAGCGTCGGTAGCTTTCCGGCTGCACGGGCTCCGCACCCGGATGCCTGTCTCGTTTGGGGGGTGGTGCCGTCACTGCTGGGGATCTGCCGCTGCTCCTGAATCCCGGCGAGCGATCGCGCGGGCGCTGGTATCGCAGAAGGCGACGCCAACCCGGCTGGCGCATTGGCTGGTCGAGTACGCCAGGGTGCGGCGTGCGTCGGGTCGGCCCGCTGAGGCGTTGGAGGCCGTGCACCGGGGGGCGGCGATTCAGCGCCAACTCGGTGACCGCAGTCAGGAGGCGATGGCTCTCGACGGTGCCGGCGAGGCGTACCGGGAGTTGGGGGCAGGCGGACGAGGCGATCGCCTTCCACCTACATGCGGCGGCGGCCCACCAGCAGTTGACCAGACTGCGGTGCCACAGGTGGCACCGTCTGCGCAGCTCAGAGCCATGGTCAAATAGTCGGTTGTCCATGATTGGTCACGCCTGATCCCTGGTTCGGGGCGGGTCACGGCGGCTACCGTTTGACCTATAAAGGGTATTGATCAGATTCAACCGGCAAGTGACGTCTGATCATCAGATTTGCCCTTTTCCCCCTCTAAGTGGGCCGCACCCTCGCGGCAACAGTCGAAGGAGTCACCATGTCCAACGAGCCCAAGAAGACAGCTGACCAGCCCGCTCCGAGCGCCAAGGACATCGCCGAGGCCGGCGCACTCCTGGTCCCCGCCACCTTCACCGGCATGCCGCCGACCGCGCAGCTCTTCTGGGCTGTGGTCGAGTCCAACGGTGTTCTGGCCCGCGGCTTCGGGGCCGTCTCGGCCACCCGCCTCGGCGTCGGGCAGTACCAGGTCGTGTTCAGCCACGACCTGACCCGCTCCGCGTACGTCGGGAGCCTCGGCCTGACCGGCTCCATCGGTTCCTCGCCGAGCGGCGAGATCGCCGTGGTCGGCCGTTTCGGCGTGCCGAACGGCGTCTTCGTCCAGACGTTCAACTCGGCGGGAGCGCCCGCCGACCGGGCGTTCCACCTGACCATCTCGTCCTGACATCGGCGCGTCCGGGTCCCCGCCACCCCCGGTGGCGGGGACCCGGACGCGCCTAACGACCACTGGACCGCCACCGAGACATGAGCCGTAAAGATGCGGGCGCTGCCGGAAGGCGCGGTCCGCCACGTCGACGCCAAGGTCATGTGCAAGCTCTACAGCGCGACCGCAACAGCCGCTACGCACCGAACATCGGCACCGCGTTCGTGCACATCGACCACCACTCCCGCGTCGCCTACGCCGAGGTCCGCGACGACGAAACCGCCGCCACGGCGATCGACGTGCTGCGCAACGCCGTCGCCTGGTTCGCCGGCCGCGGCGTGACCGTCGAACGCGTCCTGTCCGGCAACGGCTCGGCCTACAGATCACACGCCTGGCGCGAAGCATGCCACCATCTCGGCATCAAACCGAAAAAGACCCGTCCCTACCGTCTTCGGACCAACGGCAAGGTCGAACGGTTCCACCGCACCATGACCGAGGGCTGGGCACCACGACGCTTCTACAACTCAGAGCACACCCGACGAGCAGCCCTACCCGCCTGGCTCCATCACTACAATCACCACCGGCCCCACACCGCTACCAGCGGCAAACCGCCCACCACCAGGTTGACCAACGTCCCTGGCAGTACAGCTAGCAGGCCGGTTGCCGCCGGCGAGGGCTCGTCGAGCGCACCCTCGATCGCCGCCCGCAAGGACCCGACGGGCAGGACCACCAGCGTGAGCCCAGCACCGGTACGGACCGACAGGGAACCCATCGCCAAACGGTTCCCGCACCTCGGCGACTTCGCCGAGGCCCACTGGCAGGCAGCACCGGCGGGAATCGACACCGGCGGCGTGTCCGGGCCGACCGACATGCGCATCGAGGCGCTGGTCGTACTGCGACCAGACACCCTGGCCAACGCCATCACCGGGTACGAGTGGCAGCCGGCACCGCCCGGTTGGACGCCCCACTGAGCGGTGAGCTGCGGCCGCTCCTGCCTCCTGACGGCACCTGGCAGGTCAGTGAACGCTATGCCGAGGACGTGCGGACCTCGCGCTACAGCGGCACCGTCCACCTCGACGCCGCCAGCGGCATCGCCCCACTACCTCCCTCCCCCACCACGTTTGCAGGGAGATGTCGTGCGTCCGGACGGGTTTCTCGGCCCCGACGAACTGGCCGGGCGCGCCTCGCTCACGGCCGGCTGCTGCCGTTCAGGTCGCCGCCGAAGGCCAGGGCCCGGAGCAGGTCGAAGGCGTGGGTGTCGGGTGCGTGTGCGGTGTTGGTCAGCACCGCGACGGCGGCTCGTCGGTCGGGGATGAGCCCGATCCAGGACCGGAACCCGCCGGTGCCTCCGTTGTGCCAGAACTGGTGGGCCGAGCCGAAGCGGGGGTGCAGGCGCAGCCCCATCCAGCCGAGGGTGGTCCAGGTCCAGCGGTTGATCGGATGGGTGATCTCGCGGCTGAGCCGGATGGCATCGGCGGTGGGGCCGGCGGCGGTCTGACGGGTGCCTTCGGTGGTGGCGTCGAGCTGGGCGTGCAGGAAGGTGACCAGGTCGGCGGCGGTGGAGCGCAGCCCGCCGGCGCCGGCGAGGGCGGCCAGGTGCCACGGTGGGACGGGGCGTCGGCGCCCGGTGTGCCCCTGGGCGAGCCGTGCCTGCCGTGCCGCGTCGAGGGTGATCGCGGTGTCGGTCAGGCCCAGGGGCTGGCACACGTCGGCGGCGACGAGGGTTTCGTAGTCGGTGCCGGTCCGGGTCGCCAGGGCCAGGCCGAGCAGGCCGGCGCCGAGGTTGGAGTAGCGGCACCGGTCGCCGGGCGTGGCGCGCAGCCCGGTGTGGGCCAGGCCGGCGAGGACGACGTCGGCGGTGTAGCCGGCGTACGGATCGGGCGGGGTACGCCACGGCGCAGCCCACCACCGCACACCGGCGGGCAGCCGGGGCAGCCCGGAGGTGTGGGTGGCCAGGTGACGCAGGGTGATCTCCCTGCCCCCGCGCGACGGCACGGCGGTGCCGGCGGGCAGCAGAGCGCGTACCGGCTCGTCGAGGTCGACGGTGCCGGCAAGGGCCAGCCGCGCCAGCGCCAACCCGGTGAACACCTTGGTCACCGAACCGATCTCGAACAGGGTGTGGGCGTCGGGGCGACCCTCGTGGTCGACGCCGGTGCGCCCGGCCGCCCCGACGGCGCTCTCGTCGCCGCGTACGGCGCCGACCACGACGCCGACGTGGCGGGCGGCGAGCAGGTCGGCGGTGCGTCGCGCGAGGTCGGCCAGGTCCTGCGGGGCCTTCGTGGTCACCCTGTTCCTTCTACCAGACGTGGGCGAGAGCGGGCAGCGCCTGTTCCCTGGTGCGGGAGCAGGCGCTGCCGTCCAGCATCGACGTCGGTCACGCGGGGTCAGGAGAACTGCGCGAAGAACCTCCAGATCTCACCCTTGGTCCAGGTCGTGATGCCGCTCTCGGCGTACGTCCCGTCCACCGGCCCCGGCAGGTGACCGTTGTCGTACGCGGCCCACTGCACCGGATAGCCGGCCCGGCATCCCGAGTAGGTGGTGGTGATGTGCGTGCGGCTGCCCGCCCCCGGCTCGGGTGGGCTCTGGGCGGTGCAGCCGTTGTTGCGTACGAACGTGTCGCGCAGCGACCGGCCCTGGGCGATGGACAGGACGTTGTCCGAGATGCCGTGCAGCCCGAAGTACGCGACGGGCTGCGTGCCGCCGCTGCACCCGCTGATCTGCGCGCCGGAGATGACCGCGACGGCCCGGAAGACGGTGGCCCGCGCGCAGGCCAGCGCGTAGCTCATGCCGCCGCCCCAGCTGAAGCCGAGCGCGAACCGCTGCCTCGGGTTGACGCAGAGGTCACTCTCGATGCGCCTGATCATGTCGTCGACGAAGGTGACGTCCTCACCGCCGGTGTTGGCCCAGCCGTTGCCGAGCCCCTGCGGCGCGACCAGGATCGCGCTGTTGTTCGACTGTTCCTGCTGGCCGTAGTAGGACCAGGGGGTTCCGCTGGTGCCGCCGGAGGAGATCTCCTGCATGGTGCCGCCCCGCCAGTGGAACGCGAAGATCAACCGGTAGGGGTTGTTGGCGTCGTAGTCGGCGGGCACCCGCAGGATGAACGAGCGGCTCCTGCCGTTGCTCTGGATGGTGTGCGTGCCACTGGACAGCGTCGGCGCCCTGCCGCATCCGGTGCCGTCCGGCGGCGGGTTGCCGGTGTCGGCGACGCGGACCAGTTGCCACTGCTGGTTGGCCCCACCCCAGTCGTCGTACTGCACGATGCTGCCACCGTCAGCGGTTGAGGCACCCTGTACCTCCACCACCTTGTTGCTGTTGCGATTGACCAGACGCACGTAACCACCCGCCGAGTCCGCCAACCGGAACTGCTGGTTGACCCCGTTGCCGTCGGCCCACTGCACCACCGACGCACCATTGGCCGTCGAGAAGTTGAAGACATCCACCACCTTGCCGGAGTGGCGGGACTTCAACCGGTAGAACCCACCACCGGAATCCACGAACTGCCACTGCTGGTTCGCCCCATCCGTACGCGCCCACTGTGCCAACCGACCACCATCAGCCGTCGACCAGCCGTAGACATCCAACGCCTTGCCACTATGCCGATTGACCAGCACATACCACGCACTCGTGTCGACCGTCGCCGCGGACGCGGCCGGTGCGGCCACCACGACCGCGACCCCACCGGCGATCGCCGTCGCCATCGCCAGCAGCACGGCCAGCCACGACCGGCGGGCGCGGTACGGCGTCGACCACGCGCCGGCCGCCGCCCTGTCATTCATGGGTCTCACAGGAACGTCCCTCCCCGAAGCTCTGTGCGGGCGCCCGGCTATCCGATGCGGATCAGTTGCCACTGTTGGTTGCTGCCACCCCAGTCGAAGTACTGGACGATGTTCGCCGCGTCGGCGGTGGACGCGCCCTGCACCTCCACCGCCTTGCCGCTGTTGCGGTTGATCAGCCGCAGGTAACCGTCGGACGACTCGGCGAGCCGGAACTGCTGGTTGACCCCGTTGCCGTCGGCCCACTGCACGATGGCCGCCCCGTCGGAGGTGGAGAAGTTGTAGACGTCGAGCACCTTGCCGGAGTGGCGGGACTTCAGCCGGTAGTAGCCACCGCCGGAGTCCACGAACTGCCACTGCTGGTTCGTGCCGTTGGTGCGCGGCCACTGCGTCAGGCGACCGCCGTCGGCCGTCGACCAGTTGTAGACGTCCAGCGCCTTGCCGCTGTTGCGGTTGAGCAGCACGTACCAGGCGTTGGTGTCCACCGGGGAACCCGGCGGCGGCGTGGTGCCTGCGTTGAGGGTGTCGAGGACGGCGTTGTACGCCGCCTTCTTGTTGCCCGACCGGTCGAACAGCAGGGCGTCGTCGCTGCCGCGCCAGGAGTCGCTGTCGCGCACCCCCCAGACCGTGACGCCGGTGCAGCGCGCGACGGCCAGGCAGGCGCGCGTGACGGCGGCGTAGATGTTGGCCTGGTTGGGTCCGGTCATGACGTCCAGTTCCGTGATCTGCACGTCGACGCCGAGGTCGGCGAAGCGCTGCAGATTGGCCTGGTAGTCCCCCGCCAGGGAGGTGCCCAGGTGGGACTGGAAGCCGACGCAGTCGATCGGCACACCCCGGGCCTTGAAGTCGCGCACCATGTTGTAGATGCCGGTCGACTTCGCGTTGATGCCGTCGGTGTTGTAGTCGTTGTAACACAGCTTCGCGCCAGGGTCGGCCGCCCGGGCCGCGCGGAACGCCGCCTCGATCCAGTCGTTGCCCGTACGCTGCAGGTTCGAGTCACGCCGCGCGCCGCTGCCACCGTCGGCGAACGCCTCGTTGACCACGTCCCAGGAGTGGATCTGCCCCCGGAAGTGGGTGGCCACCTGGGTGACGTGGTTGATCGCGGCGTTGCGCAGCGCGCTGCCGGACATGTTCTGCGCCCAGCCCGGCTGCTGTGCGTGCCAGAGCAGGGCGTGGCCACGTACGCTCATGCCGTTGGCCCGGGCGTGGCTGACGAGGCGGTCGCCGCCGGTGTAGGTGAACCGACCCTGCTGCGGCTCGGTGGCGTCCCACTTCATCTCGTTCTCGGCGACGACGCTGTTGAACTCGCGGTTGAGGATGCCGACGTACTGGCCGTCGGAGAGCTTGCCCGTCGCGACGGCGGCACCGAAGTAGCGGCCCTTCTCGGCCGCCGCCGCCTTCAGTGTCGTTCCGGCGGCACCGGCCGCAGGAGCCAGCGCCGTCGTCATGCCCGCGATCAGTGCCACGGTGAGTGTCGCCGTCGCCAGGGCTCTTCTGGGTGTCATGTCGTTCCTTCTCCGTGGTGGTGGTGAGGGTGTGGGGTCGGCTCGCGACGGCCGGTGCGGATCGTCGTGCGGTCAGCGGGGTGCACGAGCGCCACTCCCGGCACGCGCGGGCCGGCGCGCGTGGCCGGCAGCTACGGGGAACTCGCAGGCGACGTCGCATGCCCTGGGGACGCCGCAATGCCCGAGATTCGACCTGTGCGGCTCGCCCGGTGAGCCACAGGAGTCGTCATTCGACATCGAGGGTGAGCGATAACATGTCGTTCGTCAAGACGTGACGGGTGCCCCGGCGGACACTTAACGACAGGGCTGTTATCGCTCTCAGCCAATGGGTCGGGCGATCGCGAGGGATGTCGGGCTCGGACTCGCCGTACGGGAGGGTGGCCGACGGCGGCTGCCGGCACGGCGACCAGACCGCTCCACGGACTGAAGGGGCCCCTGCCAGGCAAGGGCCCCTTCAGCGAGGACCGCGGGGAGAAGCAGGCGTCAGTCGGCCGCGGAGCGGAACACCGGGTAGTAGCCGCCGGACTGGCCGGCCGCCGTCGGGTGGTAGGAGACACCGATGTTGGCGATGTTGAGGGCGTGCAACCACTTCGTGCCGTAGCTGCACAGCTGGTGCCCGACGAACTGCGACCGGACGTCGGCGAAGGCGAACCCGGCGGCCACGGCGGCGCTGCGGGTGATGTCGTTCACCAGGTTGATACCTTCGTTGATCTTCGCACGCGAGGTGGCGCTGAGCCCGACGCACGTCGTGCCCAACTGGTAGAAGACCGGGTAGCCGACGACCACCACCCGGGCCGAGGGCGCCCGGTTGCGGATTCCGTTGTAGACGTTACGCAGCATGGTGGCGAGCTCGGCCCGGGCCTTGTCCTCGGCGGCCTGCACGGCGGCGACGCAGTTGGTGGTGCCGTAGAGCACGCAGGTGGTCATGATGTTGGCGAAGCCGACGTCGTTGCCGCCCACCGTGACGCTGACCAGCGTCGTGGTGGCGCTGAGCGCGCCGAGCTGCGTGTTGACCACGCTGGTGGTGGTGGCGCCCGAGCAGGCCACCGAGCGGTACGACGCGGGTCGCACGTCGGCGGCGTACAGCGCCGGGTAGGCCTTGGTGCTGCGTTTGCAGGAGCCGCTCTCGGCGGTGTAGCTGCCGGCGCCCACCCCGGAGGAGTAGGAGTCGCCGAGGGCGACGTAGTGGTCGCTGGGGGCGGCCTGGGCGGGTGTCGCCAGGGTGAGGGTGGCGACCAGGGTCGCGACCATGCTCAGGGTGATTGTTGCCAGACGGGATCTCTGCACGTCGCGCTCCGGTGATGGTGGGAGGTTCAGTGAGAGATAGATATCATCAAATATCGAAGCAGGAAAGATCTTTGCAGAGGGTTTCCGTGATCGTGGCGCTTTCCGCCGACGGTGGGGCGGTCGGCGGAGGTGTCAACAGGCCGATTCGTCCCGAGCCGGTTACGGGCCGCTCGCGTCGTCGCGCACCCCGATGAGCAGGTCGGCGGTGGTGTGGGCCTGGATGCCCGGCTGCGTGCCGTCGGTGAACCGGGCCACGACCGCCCGGACGTGCCGCTGGGCGGGTTCGGCGAGGCCGTCGTAGATCGCCGAGAACAGCTCGCGGGCCGGCCGCCTGCCCCATCCCGGCGGGAGAAGTTCCAGGGGAAGCTGCGGGTCGAGGGTGGAGAAGCGCCGGTAGGTGTCCATGACCTCGGTACGCGCCCGCACCGCCGCCGCGCCGTCGACCCGGCCGGCCTCCACCTGGGGCAGCAGTGGTGTCCAGCGCCGCAGGAACTGCTCGTAGTGCCGGCCGATCGCGTCGACGTCCCAGGCGTCGATGGGGGCGCGGCTGCCCGTCGAAGCAAGCGCGGTCTGCCGTGCGCGGAACACGGTGACGGCACCGGGGGTGAGTTGGGCGAGCTGCGCCTGGGCCGGCGGGGTCAGGTCGTACGGCGAGATCCACAGCCCGTCGTACAGCGGCGCGTAGCCGCACCAGCGGAGTTGGCCGCGCAGGGCCCGGCGCTGCGCACCTCGCTCCTGCGGCAGCGAGAAGGCGACTATCGTCCAGCACCCGTCCCACGTCGTGTCGGTGGGGGCGAGGATGCGGTGGCCGCCGGCGGACAGGTTGGCGGCGGCGGCGCGGCTGAGCCGGTAGGAACTGTGCCGTCCCCGCCGACTGCCGTCCAGTACGCCGCGCCGGGCCAGCCGGCTGATCGCGGTACGCGCGCCGGCCGTCGTCACCCCGGTCTCGGTGAGCAGCGCGACGACGGCGGCGGACGGGAGCGCGGCACGGGTCCGCAGGGTGTAGTCGGCCAGCAGGGTCACCGCGACGCCCTGGGTCGAGGTGCCGACCTGCCGCCGGGGCAGCCGCAGCGGGTGGTCGGTGTCGTCCGGGTAGATGTCCTCGATGTCGAACGGGCTTGCCATAGGCGCTCCGGGGCTCGGCTCGGGGACGGTGTGACGACTGTAGACGGGCCGCTGGCGGGCCGGTTCACCGTGGCAGGCGCGACCCAGTCTTCATCGAGGGACTTGGATTGACACTTGTCAGACCGGCAGGAACACTAAGTGCTACGTGACGCCACACGAGCCGGGCAGGGCGAGCCACAGGTGGTGGGCCGCGTGCGATCACCGCGGGAAGACGGGCGCACCCGCGACCGCAACGCGCACCCATCTCAGACCGCACAGGTGACCGAAGGAGTCGTCCCGTGAGAATCAGAAGGAGAGTGCTGCTCGGCCTGGTCGCGTCACTGGTTGCCGCCGGCCTGGTGACCGCCGGGCTGGTGGCCCCCGCGTTGAGGCCCGCGTACGCGGCGTCGCTGACCGAGGTGACCAGCTTCGGCGACAACCCCGGCCGGATGCGCATGCACGTCTACGTGCCGGACTCCCGCCCGGCCCGGCCGGCGACCGTGGTGGCCATGCACGGCTGCGGCGGATCCGGCCCCGGCTTCCACTCCGGCAGCGAGTTCGCCACCCTGGCCGACCGGCACGGTTTCATCGTGATCTACCCGACGGCGACCCAGCAGGCAGGGTTCGGCAACTGCTTCGACGTCTGGTCCGACGCCGCCAAACGCCGTGACGGCGGCAGCGACCCGGTGTCGATCGTCTCCATGCTGCGCCACGTGCAGCAGCAGTACGGCGCCGACCCGGACCGGGTCTACGCCACCGGCAGCTCGTCCGGCGGGATGATGACCAACCACCTGCTGGCCCTGTATCCCGACCTGTTCAAGGCCGGCGCCGCGTTCATGGGGGTGCCGTACAACTGCTTCGCCAACGCGGCGGACTTCCCGCCCCCGGGCAGCCAGTGCACCGGCGGGAACATGAACCGGAGCCCGCAGCAGTGGGGCGACCCGGTCCGGGTGGCCCATCCCGGCCACACCGGCCCCCGGCCACGGGTGCAGCTGTGGCACGGCACCAACGACACGCTCGTGCCGTTCTCACTGTTGCAGGAGACGATCGAGCAGTGGACCAACGTGTTCGGGCTGAGCCAGACACCCACCTCCACCGACACGCCCCAGGCCAACTGGAACCGGCGCAGGTACGCCGACGCCAGCGGCACCGTCCAGGTGGAGGCGTACAGCATCCAGGGCGCCGGGCACAGCCTGCCCGGCGGCGGCATGGCCGCGTCCGCCATCCAGTTCTTCGGCCTGACCGACCCGCCCGACCCGACCACGTCGCCGACCCCGACCACGTCGCCCAGCCCGACCGCGTCGCCGACCCCGACCACGCCGCCGGGCTCCGGTGCCTGCCGGGTGACCGTCGCCGTCAACGCCTGGAACACCGGGCTGACCGAGAACATCACCGTCACCAACACCGCCACCAGCGCCGTCAACGGCTGGTCCCTGGCCTTCACCCTGCCGGGTGGGCAGACCATCACCTCGGGCTGGAACGCCTCCTACTCCCCGACCAGCGGGCAGGTCACGGCCCGGAACCTCGCCTACAACGCCGGGATCCCCGTCAACGGATCGGTCACCATCGGCTTCCAGGCCACGCACACGGGTGACACCGCCAGGCCGGACTCGTTCACCCTCAACGGCGTGCCCTGCACGGTCGTCTGACACCGCCGGCCGGAGGGGGCCACTCCGGCCCGCCCCGCACCGGCCCGGCCAGCCCGCCTCAGCCACCCGCCTGCCGGAGCAACCTGAGCTGACCGATCTCGGCGGCGTTCTTCATCAGCTCGGCGTTGACCCAGGCGACCATGTGGGCGACCGTGTGGTCGGGATCGCCCTGCCACGGGAACGGAGCGGTGACGTCGAGGGCGGCGTCGTCGAGGCCGTCGAGCACCGTCGACCACTGGGCACGGAGGTCGCGCAGCCACGCCACCGC
Organism: Micromonospora nigra; assembly: GCF_900091585.1. Lineage (NCBI taxonomy): Bacteria > Bacillati > Actinomycetota > Actinomycetes > Micromonosporales > Micromonosporaceae > Micromonospora > Micromonospora nigra. The sequence goes on from NZ_FMHT01000003.1 coordinate 448,666, forward strand.
CCTGCCAGCGTCACCGGGCCAGGCGATCTCGGTGCGCTCCCGTGGCGTCCGCCCCTGAGCGTGGTCGATCGTGACGGTCCACCACCAGCCGATGTGCCAGGTGATCCAACCGATCGTCGGCACGGGGACAGGGTCGGGCTCGGCGTCCGCCCAGTCCGGCACCCACCCGCCGTCCGGCCCGGGTCGCACCGTCCAGCAGTGCGCGGCGGGCGCCCAGAGGACGTCCTCCGGATCCAACCGCTCCAGGTGGTACTCGAACAGCGACCAGGTCAGGTCGAACTGCCACCGCAGCAGGTCGAGACGGGATGCCGGCATCAGGCGATGCTGCCCCCGCCCGAGGTTCCCCGTCGAACGGTTTTCGTGGCAACCGGTCTCCGCCTTTTCCGCCGGCACCCCGAAATGGCGGTGGCGGCCATTCTTTCGGCGGCCCGGGTAAAGCAAGCCTGACCTAACAAAGGCCAGGCTAATCTTCGTTCTTCGGCGACGCGAAGCGCGGGTCAAAGGCGGGCACGAACGCTCCGCAGGCGTTGTTCCACTGCTAGGGTGGCTCCGAGCACGAATTGCACGACTGCCGGCTGGTGGCGGGGTTTACCTTGACACCTGCGCGGAAAACACAACTGACGTACGAGCACGCCGAGCCGGCGCGCCTTTTCCACTCCGCCGGCTCCGACTTCGTGGAGGCATCATGAAAACCCTGCTGCAGTCACCCCCCGTGCGCGAATGCGCCGCCACGGCGTGCAGTTTCAACGACAGTGGCTGCCACGCTCCGGCGATCACGGTGGCCTCGGCGGGTGACGCCGCGTCATGCGCGACGTTCGTGGAGTCGTCGGTGAGCGGCGGGGTCGCGGAGGTGACCGGGGCCGTGGGTGCCTGCGCCCGCTCCGAGTGCGTCTACAACACCAACCTCGCCTGCACGGCGGAGTCCATCACCGTCGGCCCCGGCGCCACCGCCAGCGACTGCCTCACCTACCAGCCCGCCTGACGGCCGCAGGTGCCGATCCGCCGGGATCACGGCGCCACGTGGTCGCACAGCGACCGAGGCGGTACGACACCACACCGCCTTGGCAAGGTTAGCCTAACCTACTAAGGTTGTTTCCCTAGGCCGAGCCCCACCTCACTTCGTGGCCGAAGGGACTGACATGGCGTTCCATCCAGCCGGACGGTCGGCAGACCTGGCGGACAGCGCGCCCACCACGGACGCCACCGTGACCACGGTGGCGTCCGTGGTCGGTGCGGACACCGTGCCGACCGACGCGGACGCCGTGACGCTTCGTTCCGTCCTGTCCGCCACGCCGTCCCTGCGACTCCGCCTCGGCGACACCACCGTCGACCTCGTCGACTCCCACGCCGTCCTGCCCGACGGCACGGTGGTCCTCGCCGTCGACGCGATGAGTCCGACCGGTGGCCTGCTCGTCGCCACCCGCGGTCGACCAGGTGCGGTACGGCTCGACGTGACACAGCTCATCCCGGTCACCGTACGGTCCCGGGTCCGAGCCAAAGCCTGGGTGCGGGGCACCGCCCGCCGGTTCGATCCGGGCAGCCTGGACTACTGTGACAGCGACACCATCCTGTCGCTGCTCGACCTACCACCCGTCGCGCTGTGGGCGGTCGAACCGGCCGAGGTGGGCATCGTCCGCGACTCCCACCGCCTCACGGTGGACATCGGCGCCTACCGCGCGGCACGGCCGGACCCGCTCGCCGCCGACGAAGCCGGCCACCTGCAACACCTCGCTCAACGGCACCGCGACGTCGTCGACCGGCTCGCGGCGCTGGTCGAACCGGCGTTGACCGCCCGGTCGACGCGGATCGCGCCGGTCGCCGTCGACGCCGACGGCATCGTGCTCCGCGCCGAGAGGCCCGACGGACACACCGACGTACGGCTGCCGTTCGCCCGTCGGGTCGCCCGCGGCGCTGACCTCGTCGAGGGGCTGCGAACACTGCTGGCCGGCGCGACCCGGCACTGACCCGACCCGGCACTGACCCGACCCGTTCCGCCACGACCGACGACCGTGGCGCCCCCTTTCCGGCAGCCGACGTCAACGCCGGCGCGGCTCATACACCGCCGACCACGGACCGCACCCGCTCGCGGTCTCCTGGTGGTCCGCGACCTCCCGTTCCCACGTCGCCCGGTGGCGTGACGACGGCTCCTCCCGTCGCGAGAGAACTTGATCTTGTGTTCCGGCGTCTGTATGGGTGTGAGGGTGGATGAGACCGAACTGGTGCGGCGCACCGCGCGCGGCGACCGGGCGGCTTTCGACGAGCTGTACCGCCGGACGTCCCCGTGGCTGCTGGTCCGGCTGCGTCGGCGCTGCGATGACGACGACCTGGTCGCCGATGTCATGCAGGAGACGTATCTGGCGGTGTGGCGGGCCGCCGACTCGTTCGCGGGGGTGAGCGCCGGCAGCGGGCTCGGCTGGTTGTGGTCCATCGCCGCGCGGCGGCTGATCGACGCGTTCCGGCGGCGGGCGCGGGACTCGCAGGCGGTGCCGCTGCCGCTGGCCCTGGAGAACCCGCCGGCGGCGGAGGACGTGGCACTGGCCGGCACGGTCGGTGACGACGTCGGGGACGCCCTGCGCAGGCTGGCGCCGGAGCTGCGCCAGGTTCTGCACGCCATGGTGGTGGACGGACTCACGGTCCACGAGACCGCGGTCCTGCTCGGCCTGCCGGAGGGGACCGTCAAGACTCGCGCCCGCCGTGCGCGACTGGCTCTGCGGGAGGCGCTGTCATGACCGCACACATCTCGACCGACCTGCTGGGCCGGTACGTCGCCGGGGACGCCGGCATCCCGCCGGACGTGTTGTGGGCGATGGAGGCACATCTGGAGGAGTGCGCGCACTGCCGGGGCAGGCTGGCCGAGGTCGGCGACGTCGACACGGCGGCGCTGCTGGCCCGGGTCTGGACGGATCTGAACGCCGCGGTCGCCGCCACCGCGCCGGCCCCCGCCCGACGTCGGTGGCTGCCGTCCCGGTCCACCCGGTGGGTGACGCCGGTGGTCGTTCCCTGGCTCGCGACGACGGTGCTCGTGGTCCTGGTCGCGCTCGGCTTCGACCTGGCGGCCGCGACCAGCGGCGGGACGCTGCCTTCGCTGGTCGTCCTCCTCGCTCCGGTGGCGCCGTTCCTCGGAGTCGCCACCGCCTGGACGCAGCGGGTCGATCCGGCCCACGAGATGGTCGCCGCGACAGCGCGGGCGGGCCTCGGTCTGGTGTTGCGGCGAACCTTCGTCGTCCTCGTCGTGGTCATTCCGGTGCTCGCCGTGGCCGGCTGGCTGGTGGACACCTCCCCCGCCCGCTGGCTACTGCCGTGCCTGGCCTTCACGATGTGCGCGCTGGCGCTGGGTGAGGTGGTCGGCCTGCCCCGGGCCACGGCAGGGCTGGCGGTGCTGTGGGCGGCGGTGGTCATCGGGCCGAGCATCGTCACCGCCCGGATGTCGGTGCTGCTGACCGAAGCCGCCCTGCCGGGCTGGGCCGCGCTGACAGCGGTCGTCACCGTCGTACTGGTGGCCCGTCGCAACAGCGCCGCCGAACTTCGATGAATCCGCCGAACTTCGATGAAGAGGAAGTACGGAATGAGGAACGCGATCAGCGCCGCGCACACGGCGCCGACAACGTACGCCTGGGCGATCCGGGCGGTGGACCTGCGGGTCCGGGCCGGTCGGCGACTCGTCGTCGACGGTCTCGACCTGTCGTTGGGCGTCGGTGTGCACGGGCTGCTCGGGCCCAACGGCGCCGGCAAGACGACGTTGATGCGGGTGCTGGCGACCGTGCTGCGCCCGGCCGGCGGTGACCTCGAACTGCTGGGTCACGCGACCGGCGGACGCCTCGACCTGCGGACGTTGCGGCGCTCGATCGGATACCTGCCGCAGGAGTTCGGTTTCTACGGCCGGTTCACGGTGCGGGAGTTCATCGAGTACATGGCCTGGTTGAAGGAGATGCCCGCGCGCGACGTACCGGACGCGGTCCAGCGTGCGCTGGAACGGACGCGGCTCGCCGATCGCGGCAACACACGGATGAAGACGCTGTCCGGAGGCATGCTCCGGCGGGCGGGGATCGCGCAGGCCATCGTCAACGACCCCGAGATCCTGCTGTTGGACGAGCCGACGGTGGGCCTCGACCCCGAGCAGCGGACGGACTTCAGGTCGTTGCTGCGGGAACTGGGCACCCACACCTGCGTACTGGTGTCGACACATCTGGTGGAGGACGTGGTGGCGGCGTGCACGGGCGTGGTGCTGATGGACACCGGACGGGTGGTGTTCCACGGGGTGCCCGCCGACCTGGTGGAGCTGGGTCAGGACGGGGTGGTGGGCGACAGCGCGGCCGAACGCGGGTACTCCGAACTGCTGCGCCGGCACCGGGACACGGAGGGCGCGGCATGACCGGGCGGATCCTGCGCATCGAGATCCACCGGTCGGCCGCGCTCTGGGTCGCCGCCGGGACGGCCCTGCTCGGAGCCGCCCTGCTGTACGTCGCCGTGGGCGGCTGGGGCGGACGCTGGATGCTCCTGGCGCTCTGGCAGCGGGAGTACCTGTTCATCCTCTGGCCCATGGCCCTCGGCCTGGGCGCCTGGCACGCGGGACGTGACCGCAGGTGCCGCACCGACGAGCTGATCTCGACGACCGCCCGGCCGCGTTGGCAGCGGGTCCTGCCGGCAGCCGCCGCGATGGCACTGTCGGCGGCCGCCGGCTACGTCCTGATGTACGCCACCGGCGCGGCCCAGGTCGCGGCGCTCGCCAGCTACCTGCCGGGCCAGTCCGTGGTGCTGGCCGGGGTCGGCGTCCTCTGGATGGTGTCCGGTGCCTGGCTCGGCATGGCCGTCGGCGCGCTCGTGCCGTCGCGTCTGACCCCGGCCGTCACCGCTGTCGTCGGTGCGGCCGTGGCGATGGTCGCCATCACCGATCGTGGATACTCCCACGTGCCCAAGGTCGTCCACCTGCTGACGCCGTCGCCGTTCGGGTTCTGGGGCGACTTCGTGACGGTCACCGGCAGAGTCAGCGTCGCGCACACCGTCTGGCTCGTCGGCCTGGCCGTCACCGGCCTCGCCGGTTTCGTCTGTGCCACCCGCGGCACCCGGCTGGTGGCCCTCCTGCCGGCAGCGGTCGCGGCCGTCACCGCCCTGGCGCTGCTGCCCGCCGACCGTCAGCGGCTGCCGGTGCCCGACCCGGCGGCTGCCGCACCCGTGTGCGAATCCGGGCCGCGGGTCTGTGTCACCAGGGTGCACGCCACCGCCCTGGCGGACCTGCGGGAACCGGCGCGGCAGGCGCTCGCGACACTGGCGGCGAAGCTTCCGCAGGCGCCCACCTCCGTCCGGGAAACCCCCGTCCCGTGGTACGAGGCGCAGGCCCGGGCACGACCACACGACACCCTGCTCGTGGAACTGGAACTCGACCCGTGGGGAGGGACGAAGGCAACTCCGGACGAACTGCGGTGGCGGCTGCTGGACGGGGCCGGGACGCGGCCGTGTACGTACATCCTCGGCAAGCCGGACGCGGCCGGAGCACACCACACCGCGCGGCTCGCGGCGGCGGCCTGGCTGGTCGACGCCCCACCACCGTCCGGTGAGTACGGTGATGCGGCGCTTCGGGCGTGGGAGAAGCTGCGATCGTTGCCGGCAACCGAGCAGCGGGCCCGCGTCGCCGCGTTGCGGGAGGCGGCACTGGCCTGCGTACAGGTGAATCTGCTCGACGTTCTCGTCGGCGACGCTCGATGAGATGGCTCGCGCTGCACCTGCGGTGCCGAGGCGTCCCCGCCTCGGCGGCGGCGGCGCTGGCCGCCGCGACGGTGCTGTGGTGGCTGGGCCAGGCGACCGACGTGCCCCGGCTCAGGCTGTCGGTCGCGCTGCTGACGGTGCTGGTGGCGACCGTCGCGTTCGGACCAGGGCTCACCGGGGCGGACCCGGCCCTGGACCGGTCGGCCGCGCTGGCCTGGCTGCCCCGGCGTGCCGCACACGTCCTGGCCATCATGGCGACCGCTGCGGCCGTCGCCGCCGCGCCGGCACTGGTGAGCGACCCACTGGCGGCGGTGGCGCTCCTGGTGCGGGACGCTGCCGGGTTCGGCGGGCTGCTCGCCCTCGGAGGAGTTGCCTGGGGGGCTCAGTGGGCCTGGCTGCTGCCCGCCGGGTGGACCCTGACGGTGCTGCTGACCGGGCCGGCGAGTTCGCCGACGTTTCGCGAGGTTCTGACCTGGATGATGCAGCCGCCGGGCACCACCTCGGCCACGGTCACCGCCGTGGCCATCGGCTTCGTGGGCGTGCTCGCCCATGCGGTCCTCGGTGGCCGCCGGTGACGCACGGCATCTGCGGGACGCGCCGGGGGTCACGCCGTACGCCGGCTGACCACGAAGACGTCGGCCTCCAGGAGCCGACCGGAAAGGCGCCCGGCCTCGTGGATCTGGTCGTCGGTCATCATGGGCACGATCTTGTGCGCCTCGTGGATCCCGTCGCCGTTGTCGGCGTCGAGCAGGCGGAGGTACCAACGCAGCGCCTGAACCAGGTCGACCGGACCACCGAACCCGTCCCGGTACCAGCAGGCCGCGGCGAACATGCACCCCGCGTGCCCGTCCTCGGCGCCACGGACGTACCAGTGCAGCGCCTCGTCATCGAGGTCGAGTTCGCTGAGGCGATTCGCCAGCTGCGGGTACGCCTCGGAGACTCCGCCCTGCGCGGCCCGCCGCAACCACCGCACCGCCTCGTGTGGATCGCTGGTGGTGACGCCGAGGTTGTAGGCGCCGTAGCCGTCACCGGCCTCGGCCGCCGCCCGGAACAGCGCCACGGCCCGTTCCCTGTCCTCCGGCCGGCCTGCGTCGTCATCGAGCAGGAAGGCCAGCGCCCGTTGCGCCTCGGGGTCGCCTCCGGCCGCGGAGACCTCCAGCGACTCGGCGCCGGCGTTCCGCTCGCCGAGATGGATGGCGAGGACGACGCCGAGTATCGTTCGTGCGCGGGTGTCGGCGGCTGCCAGCTCGCGAAGCCGCGGCACGAGCAGCACGAGTTCCCGCACCGCCGGCGCGCTGCCCTCCTTCGCGGCACGCAGGAACCACTGCGCCGCCACCACCGGGTCCCGCCGGTGGTGGGCGAAGAGGATGCCCAGCTCGAACGAGGCCTGGTGGTCGCCACCTGCCAACGCGGCCAGGAGGAGACGCTCGGCCTCGACGTCGTCGACGGCGACGCCCTGTCCGGTCGCGTACATGACACCGGCCATCCGGTACGCCTCCGGCCGGCCGAGTTCCGCTGCGCGCCGGTAGCAGTCCACAGCGGCCGGGTAGCGCTGCTCGTTGGCACAGATCGCGGCGAGGTTGAACGCCGCCTCGGGGCTGCCCCGTTCAGCGGCGCGCTCGAACAGCGACACCTTCTTCGCCGCGTCCACCGGCTCTCCGAGCCCTTCGCCAGCGAGCCAGCCGAGTAGGAACAGCGCCTGCGAGTCGTCGCCGGCCGACTCCAGCCGTTCCCGGCCGACGCCGTACTCCCCCCGCCGTACCGCCAGCAGACCCTGCTCGTACGCCGTCAACGCCACGGTGTGCAGTGTAGGCCGGTTCGTCGCGGCCCGGCCCGGACGGGATGCCGCCCTGCGCCCGGGCCGGGCTGCCGCAGCGGGTCGAGTTCCCGCGCGGCGCACCAGGCGAGCCCGTCGACTACCGGGCGGGCTGACGTGGTCGGGTGGGCCGTCGGAAGCGGGAACTTGCCCTTCCGGTTACTGCAAGGGTCACCCTGGTGTCATGTTGTCGATCAGTGAGTTCAGCCAGATGTGCCACCTGTCGCCTCAGGCCCTGCGCTTCTACCACGCCGAGGGCCTGCTCGTGCCGGCGGAGACCGACGAGCGGACCGGCTACCGCTCGTACGCGTTCGACCAGGTGGAACAGGCCATGCTGATCGCGCTTCTGCGGGACACCGGGATGAGCGTCAAGCTCGTCCGGCAGGCCCTCGACGAACCGGACCGGGCGGTTGCCCTGCTCGACCGGCACAGCGACGAGGTCCATCGGCAGCGCGGGGCCCAGGACGAGGCGATCCGGGCCGCCCGCAGTGTCTTCGAAGCGCAGCCGGAACCCCGGTTGCGGCACGTGCCGGCGATGACGGTGGTGGCCATGTTGGTGCACGGCACACCGCTCGGACGTGACGCGCAGGAGTGGGACAGGGCCGAGGCCACCGTCGCGGCGGCCACCGCCGAACTGGTCGCCAGGGTGCAGGAGGTCGGCGTCAGGTGCCTGGGCAGGCCGCGGCGAGCCTTGGCGTTCGAGACCCAGACACCGGACCGACGCGTTCTCGACGGTGAGGGTGCGGCCTGGATGGTCGAGGTTCCGGTGGCCGCGACCACGGCTGCGCTGGCGGCGCTGCCCGCCGACCTCCTCGTGCACGCGCAGGCCGCTCGCGACGAACTGGCGATCTTCATGCCGGGCCGCAACACGATGGCCAAGTACGGCACCGTGATCCTGCGGCTGCTCCACGCCCACCCGCTCGACGACGGAAGGTTCGTCGACATCGCACGTCTGCGCCAGGAGATCCATGACGACGGGGTGCTGAGCAGCGCCCCCGTCGAACAGCAGCCGGAGTGAACCTCTGCCGGCTTCGTCAACCTGCCGGCAGGAGCGGGTCGAGGGTGAGCCCGGGTTGCCGGTCGGCGATGGAGCCCATGCGCCACCCGCTGGTGAACAGTGCGAGCAGGACGCCGTCACGCACCCGGGTGAGGACTTCGGCGTCGGGCTGGCCGCGTAGGCGTTCCTCGCTGGCCGGGTCGGTGCGGCGGGCCACCTGGTAGGGCAGGTGTTCGAGGTGGGTGGTGACGTTGAACTCGGCGTCGAGGCGGGCGACGGCGACCTCGAACTGCATCGGACCGACAGCCGCGAGGACCGGGGCCTGGTCGCCCCGGCGGTCGGAGCGGAGAACCTGGACGACTCCTTCGGCGTCGAGCTGCTCGACGCCGCGGCGGAAGCGTTTGAAGGTGGAGGTGTCGGCGGCTCGCAGGACCGCGAAGTGTTCGGGGACGAACGAGGGCAGCGGAGGGAAGGTCACCGGGGGACCGTCGTGCAGGGTGTCGCCGATGCTCAGCGCGGTGGCGTTGACGAGGCCGATCACGTCGCCGGGGTACGCCTCGTCGATGGTTTCCCGGTCGGCGCCGAACATCTGCTGCGCGTACTTGGTGGCGAAGGGCCGGCCGGTGGTGGCGTGGGTGACGGTCATGCCGCGGGTGAACCGGCCGGAACAGATCCGTACGAAGGCGACCTGGTCGCGGTGGGCCTTGTTCATGTTGGCCTGGATCTTGAAGACGAAGCCGGCGAAGGGCGCGTCGACGGATCGCGGTGTGCCGCTGGTGTCGGGCCGGGGTTGAGGGGTGGGGGCGTGGGTGGCGAGGACGTCGAGCAGCTGCCGGACACCGAAGTTGGCGACGGCGGCGCCGAAGAGCACGGGCGTGGTGGTGGCGGCGGCGAAGGCGTCCTGGTCGTGGCCGGCGCCGGTGAGGGTGAGCAGGTCGAGTTCCTCGGTGGCGCGGTGCCAGTCCTCGCCGTGTCGGTGGGCCGCCTCGGCGGGGGCGAGGTGTTCCTCGATGGCGGCGGTGGCACCGCCGGGGGTGCGGTGAAAGGCGGTCATCTCGCCGGTGCGACGGTCGACGACGCCGTGGAAGTGTCCGGCGATGCCGACGGGCCAGGTGATCGGGGTGGGGCGGAGGTTGGTCCGCTCTTCGATCTCGTCGAGCAGGGCGAGGGGTTCACGGCCGGGGCGGTCCCACTTGTTGATGAAGGTGATGACGGGGGTGCGGCGGGCGCGGCAGACCTCGAACAGTTTCAGGGTCTGCGGTTCGAGTCCCCTGGCGGCGTCGAGGAGCATCACGGCGCAGTCCACGGCGGTGAGGACCCGGTAGGTGTCCTCGGAGAAGTCGGCGTGACCGGGGGTGTCGAGCAGGTTGACGACGAGGTCGCGGTAGGCGAACTGCAGTACGGCGGAGGTGATGGAGATGCCACGTTGTTGTTCCATGGCCATCCAGTCGGAGACCACGCCCTTGCGGCCGGTCTTGCCGTGTACGGCACCGGCCTCGCCGATCACCTGGGCGTGCAGGGCGAGTGCCTCGGTGATGGTGGACTTCCCGGCGTCGGGATGGGAGATCACCGCGAACGTCCGCCGTCGGGCCGCTTCGGCGGCGACGAGGGACGTCGTTGCCACCCCTGGCACCGCATCCCCCTCTCCGGCCCGATCAGTCGTCACAACATACCCTCACGTGAGGGTTGCCCACCCGCGTGGGGGCGGCAAGGATCAGTTGCCGGTCGCGGCGCGGGGGGCGGCGGACTCCCGAAGCGCGTCGATGTGGCTGGTGAGGGTGGCGGCGAACTCCTCCGCGGTGGCGAGCTGCGCCCGCAGCGCCGCGCAGCGCTCGTGGACGGCTTCGCGGTAGCCGGCGAGGGTGTCGAGCAGTTCTTCCCGCTCGGCCCTGCCCTGTCGGACATCGGTGGACAGCCGGTCGACGATCGCCAGCAGATCGCGCATCTGCTCCAGGGTGAACTCCAGCGGCTTCATCCGCTTGACCACCTGGAGCCGGTCCACGTCGGCGTCGGTGTAGAGGCGGAAGCCGCCCTGGCTGCGGGCGGAGGGGACCACCAGGCCCACCTCCTCGTAGTAACGGATCGTCCGCAGGCTCAGCCCCGTCCGCTCGGCCACCTCGCCGATCTGCATCAGTGCGCCGTCACCCATGGCGTCCGCCCCGCTCCGATCGTGCCCGCGACCCGGCGGACCTCCCACCGGCCGCCCAACTGAACCGCAACCCTACCCTCACGGAAGGGTGCGCACGGTGCGGCCTCAGCGGCCCTAGAGGACACCACCAGCGCGGCGCACGTCGCGGTCCGCCTCATCGTGGGTCAGCCCGGTGGTGCCGAGCAGGTCGGTGGCGATCGCCCGGACCTGCGCCACCACGACGTTACCGGAGAAGCCCAGACCCTGCTGGTGGGCGGCGCTCGCCGCGCGTACGGCGCGACGCAGCAGGTCGGTGGCCCCCGAAGGCGCGTGCCCCCGGCCGAGATCGTGACGGATGACGTCGGCGGCGTCGGCCAGTGCGGCCACCGCCTCGCCGAGTGGCGGCGGGGCGGGTTCGCCGTCGCGCAGCAGCGTCACCGTCCGGCGGGCGAGCACCCGGGCGTTGCGGATCGAGCGTTCGAGGTACTCGGCCGATTCGAGATAGCGGCGCAGGGCGCCGCGGGCGTGCCAGCGCAGCGGTGCCATCGTCGCCGCCTCCTGCCCCTCGGGCAGGATCCGGTGGAACTCGCTCAGCTTGCCCTCGCCTTCGCTCAGCAGCGTCAGTGCGTCGTCAGCGAACGCCACGTCCTGCTCGCGCAGACCACGGGCGGCGCCGCGCAGGCCGTCGATCAGGACGCCGAGGGCGGGCTTGGCGGCCCGGGACACCACGGTCAGCGGGTCGACCGGCAGCAGCACCGCCATCACGACCAGGGCGACCACGCCACCGATCAGGGCGTCGACGACGCGGGAGAAGTAGATGCCCTCGGTGGGTGGGGTGAGAGTGGCGATCAGCACCGCCGAAGCGGCCGACTGAGCAACCACGGCGGCGCTACCGCCGGCAGCCACGGCGGCGACCATCGCCAGCGCCACCGCCACGCCGATCTGCCAGCCGCCGGTGCCGATGAACCAGATGAGCGCGTCGCCGACGGCGACGCCCAGCGCCACCCCGAGGACCAACTCGACCGCGCGACGGTACCGCTGCCCCGTGGAGATTCCCAGGGTGATCACCGCGGAGATCGGGGCGAACACGGGCTCCGGATTACCGACGAGGCGGCTGGCGATCGTCCATGACACGGCGGCGGCGACCGAGGTCTGCAGCACGACGACCGCCAGAGCGCGCAGCCGCTGCAACCGCTCCCGCAGACCTTCGGCTGCGCGAGCCCGCAGCCCGGTCGTGCCGCCGCCCACCCGCGCTCCCCCGCCGCTGGGCTTCGTCACGGCTCACACGCTAGGCGTCCCCAAGTCACGGCACGGACCGAGCGGCCGGAGTTCCCCTGTAGGGGTCACCACTGCGCACCACCACCATCACGTGAGGGTCGTTTCACGGGCGAGGAGACTGACGCGGGTGGGCTCCTCGTGCCGCGGTGACCGCCCGCCGATCCACTGCACGCGGGCGTTCGGCGTCGGGCCTTGTGCCCGCCGGGGCACCGCACCCCCAGGTCCCCCTCCACCGTGCGGGCCCCGCGTCGCCGGTCCATTTCAGCACCGTGTACCAGCCCTGGCGGGCCATGTCGGGGCGATCAGCGACGTCGCGGATGCCGTGGCCGCGCTCGCGTCACGCTGGCATAACCCGAGCGGCGCTCCCCGTCGACACGCCCGGTGATGATCATCACGTAGGAACGAACTCTACCCTCACCGGACGGTAGGTTCGGGTGCAGGTCGTCGAGATGCGGCTGTCGGCCCCTCGCGGTCTTCTCCCGGGCGACGGTGCCCGGAAACGGTCCGGAAACCTCCGACCGGTAGTTGTGTGCAGGTCAATCGCCGTGCCCTGGCGGGTACGGCATCGTGTGTGTGCCCGGCACGCGCACCCCGAGCGGAAACGGCTGATGTCTTCTGTGCTGTCCGCGGTCGGCCGACCGCGTCTGTCCCGCCCGTCCTGGCTGTCGCCGAAGGTGTTCCGCACGGAGGTCCTCGCCGGTCTGGTCGTCGCCCTGGCCCTGATCCCCGAGGCGATCAGCTTCTCCATCCTGGCGGGGGTCGACCCCCGGGTCGGGCTGTTCGCCTCGTTCACCATGGCCGTGGTCATCGCCATCTGCGGCGGACGCCCGGCGATGATCTCCGCCGCGACCGGCGCGATCGCTCTGGTCGTCGCCCCGCTGGCCAAGGAACACGGCCTGGACTACCTGATCGCCGCGGTGATCCTCGGCGGCGTCATCCAGGTGCTCCTCGCGGTCCTCGGGGTGGCGAAGCTGATGCGGTTCATCCCGCGCAGCGTCATGGTCGGCTTCGTCAACGCCCTCGCCATCCTGATCTTCGCCGCCCAGGTCCCCTACCTGCTCGGCGTACCGTGGCTGGTCTACCCGCTCGTCGCGCTCGCCCTGGTGATCATGGTCGGACTCCCCCGGCTCACCAGGGCCGTGCCGGCCCCGCTGGTGGCGATCATCGTGTTGACGGTCATCACCGTCGGCGCGAGCATGGCCGTGCCCACCGTCGGCGACCAGGGCGAGCTGCCGAACAGCCTGCCGACCCTCGGCCTGCCGCAGATCCCGTGGACGATGGACACCCTGACCCTGATCGCCCCCTACGCCCTGGGTGTGGCGCTGGTCGGGCTGATGGAGTCGCTGATGACCGCGAAGCTGGTCGACGACATCACCGACACCCACTCCAACAAGACCCGCGAATCCTGGGGCCAGGGTGTCGCCAACATCGTCACCGGCTTCTTCGGCGGCATGGGCGGCTGCGCCATGATCGGCCAGACGATGATCAACGTGAAGGCCTCCGGCGCCCGCACCCGCCTGTCGACGTTCCTGGCCGGTGTCTTCCTGCTCATCCTGGTGGTCAGCCTCGGCGACGTGGTCGCGGTGATCCCGATGGCCGCCCTCGTCGCCGTGATGATCATCGTCGCCGTCGCCACCTTCGACTGGCACTCCGTCGCCCCCGCCACCCTCAAGCGGATGCCGTTGGGCGAGACCCTGGTCATGGTCACCACCGTCGGCGCGGTGCTCGCCACCCACAACCTGGCCATCGGCGTGATCATCGGCGTCCTCACCGCCATGGTGATCTTCGCCCGCCGGGTCGCCCACCTCGTCGAGGTCACCAGCGTGCTGGACCCCGACGGCGGCACCCGCATCTACTCCGTGCACGGCGAACTGTTCTTCGCCTCCAGCAACGACCTGGTCTACCAGTTCGACTACGCCAACGACCCGGAGAACGTGATCATCGACATGACCCACGCCCACGTGTGGGACGCCTCGTCCGTCGCGGCCCTCGACGCGATCACCACGAAGTACGCCGCCCGCGGCAAGACCGTCGAGATCATCGAGCTGAACAAGAGCAGCGCCGCCATCCACGGCACCCTCGCCGGCACCCTCAGCGCGGGCCACTGATGCCGGACGCCCTGCGGGACACCGGGCCGCAGCACTCCTGCGGCCCGGCCGCCGGCCGGCTGATGCAGATCGGCGAGGCCGCCGACCGCGTCGGACTGAGCATCCGCACCATCCGGCACTACGAGGACGCCGGGCTGATCGTCCCGTCCGCGCGCAGCGAGGGCGGCTTCCGCCTCTACACCGAGCCGGACCTCGACCGACTCGCCGTGGTCAAGCGGATGAAACCGCTCGGCTTCACCCTCGACGAGATGCGGGACCTGCTCGGCGTCCTCGACGCCCTGCCCACCGCCGACCCGGACGACCGGCCGGCCCTGCTCGACCGGCTCGGCATGTTCCACACCGTCGCCACCGCCCGGGTGACCGCGCTGCGTGAGCAGTTGGCCGCCGCCACGGGTTTCGCCGACACCCTGCGCCACCAGCTCGACCAGCACACGTCCCCCCGCTGACCGGGTGACGTCACCCGGTGCGGCCGGGCCTCCACCGCAGTCACCGCGAACGGGCCTGAACCCCGTGGCTTCCGGGGGCCCGGCGGCCGGCACGAGCGACCCGATCGCCGGGTGCTGCCGGGGGCGGCCTGCCGGGTAGCCTGACCGGCACCATGGACGGTCACCGATTCGCCGTGTCCCGGCTCCTGCCACCACCCGGGCTGCCCCGGGCCATCGCGTACCGGTCCGCCATGGTCGCCGTCGGCAGCGGCACCTTCCTCACCGGCAGCATCGTGTTCTTCACCGAGGTTCTCGGGCTGAGCCCGGTGCAGATCGGGATCGGCTTCTCGATCGCCGGGCTCGCCGGGGTGGTCACCTCCCTGCCGCTGGGCGCGCTGGCCGACCGGATCGGCGGGCAGCGGTCCTGGGCCGTCGGCGCGCTCGGTTCGGCGCTGACCTTCGCCGCCTATCCGCTCGTGACGTCCTTCGCGGGCTTCGCGATCCTGATGGTGGTGGCCGCCGTCACCGACTCGTTCGCCAACGCCGGACGCACCATCTACACCGCCGCCGCCATGCCGGCGCAGGACCGGGTGCGCACGATGGCGTACGCGCGCTCCTACCTCAACGCCGGGTTCACCGTCGGCACCGGCCTCGGTGCCCTGGCGCTGGCGTTCGACACCGCCGCCGCGCTCGTCGCCATGGTGCTGCTCAACTCGGCGCTGTCCCTGCTCAATGCCGGCCTCGTGACCCGGCTCCCGGCCGCACCGGTGGTGCGCCACGACCGGGCGGCCACCGGCTCGCGGTGGGCGGCCCTGAAGGACCTGCCCTACGTCACGACCGCCGCGCTGCTCGCCGTCATGATGTTCCACTCGGTGATCCTCGTGGAGATCCTGCCGCTGTGGGCAATCACCCACACCGACGCCCCGAAGCCGTTGCTCGGCGCGATGCTGGCCCTCAACACGCTGCTGGTGATCAGCCTGCAGGTGCCGGCGGCGCGCGGGGCGACCTCGCTACCCGGCGCGGCCCGCCTGATCCGGCGGGGCGCGCTGGTCACCGCGGTCGCCTGCCCCGTGGCCGCGCTCGCGGGCCGCACCGGCGGCGGATGGACCATCGTCGTGCTCATGGGCGTCGTGGTGCTGGTGACGACCACCGAGCTGTGGTTCTCGGCGGCCCTGTGGTTCTTCCAGACCAACGTGCCGCCCGCCGCGTCGCGGGGGGTGTACCTCGGCGCGGCCCAGACCATCAGTTCGACGGCGGACATCTTCGCGCCGGTCGGCCTGACCCTCCTCGCGATCCAGACCGGGGGTTGGGGCTGGTGGGTCGTCGCGGCGATCTTCGTGGGCTGCGCGCTCGCCGCCGGCCCGGCCGTCGGCTGGGTCGCTCGGACACCCCGGACCGGCGGGCCCACCGCCATCCCGCCGGCAGCGTCCGAACCGGACGCCGAGACCGCCGGACGACCCGCCTCCGCCTGACGGCGGACCTCCGGACGGCTCCTTGACACTGAATCGACGCGACTGGAATCCTTCCCGGCGAAGGGGGTCCGATGAGCGCTGACGACGACGACACCCGCACGTATGCCGTGGTGGTGAACGACGAGGAACAGTTCTCCATCTGGTGGGACGACCGGGAACTGCCCGCCGGCTGGCGGCGCGAGGGCACCACCGGCACCCGCGACGAGTGCCTCGCCCGGATCGACGAGGTGTGGACGGACATGCGACCGCTGTCGTTGCGGCGCTGGATGGACGCGAACGCGGCCACCGGCTGACGCCGCACCGGACGAGGGCGCATGAACGACAGTCTCCAGCGGTACCCGGCCCTCGCCGTGCAACGCGGCATGGTGCTACAGACCCTCCGGCAACCCGGTGCGGGCGTCGACGTCCAGCAGGTCACGATCAGGTGGGACGGTCCGCCGGACCGGGACGCCCTCACCGCCGCCTGGCAGGCCGCGACCGACCGGCACGCGGTGCTGCGGACGGCCTTCGAGGTCGACGGTGACCACGGCGTGGTCCAGGTCGTACCGTCCACCGTGGCCGCCGACCTGCGGTGGCGGGACTCGCCGGTCGACGACTTCCTCCCCATCGACCGGTACGAACCCTTCGACGTCGGTCGGGCGCCCCTGCTCCGGGTCACCACGCTGGCCGACCACCACGTCGTCGTCACCTTCCACCACGCGATCCTCGACGGTCGCTCCACCCGGATGCTGCTCGACGAGGTCCTCGCCGACTACGCCGCGCGTCGGGCGGGCCGGCTGCCGGACCCGCCACGCCGGCCGCCGTTCGCGGACTTCGTGCACTGGTCGGGCGGCACGGTCGCCGGGGCCGCCCGCACGGGCGGGCCCGAGCCGTCCACCGACGACGCGTTCTGGCAGGAACACCTCGCCGGGGTTCCGCTGCCCAGGGCGCTTCCGGGTCGCCTCGACCCGGCCCCCGGCGCACGCGGCGTGCCGGCCACCCACGAGGTCGTCCTGACCCGGCAGGACTCCGACCGGCTCCGCGCCGCCGCCGCGACGGCCGGGGCCGGTGTCAGCGCGGTGGTCCACGCGGCCTGGGCGCTGCTGCGCGGCGGCTACGGCGGGGTCGACGACGTCACCTTCGCGGTCACCAGATCCTGCCGGTACGACAGCGTCCCGGACGCCGAGCAGATCCTCGGGCTGCTGATCAACACGGTGCCCCTGCGGATCCGGTGTGATCCGGAATGGACGGTGCGGAAGTTCCTCGCCGACGTGGCCGACCGGATCCGGCGGATCCGGGAACACCAGCTCACACCGCTGCACGCCATCCTCGACCGGGCAGGCCTGGCACCCGACACACCACTGCTGGACACCCTCCTGGTGTTCGAACGGCAGCGGCTGGCCACCGCCCTGGCCGAGGGCGGGCCGGAGCCGGCGCGACACACGGCCCGCGTCCACCGGATGCCCGGCTATCCGCTGACGGTGCACGCCTTCGACGAACCGGAGCTGCGCCTGGGCGTGACGTGGGACGCCACCGGGCTGCTGACCGCCTCGGCGCGGCGGATCCTCGCGCAACTGCACCACACCGTGCTCGAGGTGGCCGGTCGGCCGGACACCCGCCTGGCCGAGCTGGATCTCGGCGCCGCCCGGGAGGCGCCACTGCGCGCCACCTGGAACGCCACCCGGCGGCCCTATCCCCGCGACCGGTCCGTCCCCGAGGTCTTCGCGGCGCGCGTCGCCGACGACCCGGCCGCCACCGCGCTGGTGGTCGGCGACCGCACGGTCTCGTACGCGCAGCTGGACCGGGCGGCCGACCGGCTGGCCTGGACGCTGCGCGGCCACGGGGTGACCGGGGACGACCCCGTCGCGGTGCTGCTGCCCCGGGGCGAACCGCTGATCCGGGCCCTGCTGGGCGTGCTCAAGGCAGGCGGGGCCTACCTTCCGGTGGATCCGGCGTCCCCACCCGCCCGGATCGCGGGCATCCTCGCGGCCAGCGGTGCCCGCCTGCTGCTGACCAACCCCGCGATCGCCGCCGACCTGCCCGACCTGGGTCCGGTCCGGATGCTCGACGTCGACGCGCCGGCCGGTCCGGGCGGCGGCACCGCAGCACCGACGCCGGCCGGGCCGCCGCCGCGGATCCACCCGTTGCAGCTCGCCTGCGTCCTGCACACCTCCGGCTCCTCCGGGGCACCCAAGCGGGTCGGGATCACCCACCGGGGCGTGGTGCGGCTGGTGACCGGCCCGGACTTCGCCACCCTCGGCCCCGGCGAGCGGCTGCTCCAGTTCGCCCCGACCGCGTTCGACGCCTCCACCTGGGAGATCTGGGGTGCACTGCTGACCGGCGCCACGGCGGTGGTCGCGCCGCCGGATCCGGTGGACCTCACCCGGCTGACCACGCTGATCCGCACCGGCGGGGTGACCGTCGCCTTCCTCACCGCCGGGCTGTTCCGGCAGCTCGCCGAGGCCGACGCCACGGCGTTGGCGGGAGTCCGGCAGCTCCTCACCGGCGGGGACGTGGCCGACCCGGGCACGGTCCGCGCCGTACTCGCCGCGCGCGGCGGGCTGCCGTTGGTCAACGCGTACGGGCCGACCGAGAACACGACGTTGACCAGTTGTCACCTGATGGCCGGCGACGGGCCGGTGGGTGACCGGGTGCCGATCGGCCGTCCCGTGCCGCAGACCACCGTCCACGTGCTCGACGCCGACGGCCGGCCGGTGCCGGTCGGGGTCGCGGGTGAGCTGTGCACGGGCGGCGACGGGCTGGCCCGCGGCTACCTCGGCGATCCGGCGGCGACCGCCCGGTCGTTCGTGCCGGATCCACAGGTGCCCGGCGAGCGCCTCTACCGCACCGGTGACGTCGTCCGCTGGCGCGCGGACGGGGTGCTGGAGTTCCTCGGCCGCCGCGACGACCAGGTGAAGATCCGGGGGTTCCGGGTCGAACCGGGCGAGGTCGAGGCGGTGCTCAGGGCCCACCCGCAGGTCGCGGCGGCGGCGGTGGGTGTGCGGGGCGACGGGGCGCAGCGTCACCTGGTCGGCTACGTCACGCCGGCCGGCGCGGCGGCCCCGACCCCGGCGGGCCTGCGGGACCACGTCGCCGCCCGGCTGCCGGCGCACCTGGTGCCGGCCGCGTTCGTCGTCCTCGACCGGCTGCCGCTGACCGCCCACGGGAAGGTCGACCGGGCGGCGCTGCCGGCACCCGACTTCGCGCAGGAGGATCCGGAGGTCGCCGGCCCCGCCTCGCCGACCGAACACCGGTTGGCGGGGCTGTGGTCCCGGCTGCTGCCCGGCGGGCGACCG
Source organism: Micromonospora nigra (assembly GCF_900091585.1). Lineage (NCBI taxonomy): Bacteria > Bacillati > Actinomycetota > Actinomycetes > Micromonosporales > Micromonosporaceae > Micromonospora > Micromonospora nigra. The sequence continues at coordinate 467,868 of NZ_FMHT01000003.1, forward strand.
GCCGCGAGCATCGGACGGGACAGCAGCTTCTTCGCCCTCGGCGGCAACTCGCTGACGGTCACCCGGTTGATGTTCCGGATCCGTGAGGCGTTCGGCGTCGAGTTGGGCGTGGGCCCCTTCTACCGGGCACCGACGCTGGCCGCGACGGCGGCGTCGATCGACGCGGCGACCCGCCCGGAGTTGGGCGGTCAGGGGCAGGCCGGTCCGATGCTGCGCCGCCGCGACCGCGTCCCGCACCGCAGCGGGCGGGACCGGCCCGACCACCTGGCCCGGTTGACCGACGGGTGGGCCCTGTGGCGAACCGTCTGCCTGCGCGGTGCCGGCCTCCCCGTCGACCTGCTGGCCCCGCTGGGCGACACGGAACTGGCCGCCGCCGCCGACCGGGTGGTGGCGGCCCAGGCCGGCGGCGACCCGGCCGATGTCGCCCGCGCCGAGGCGGCGTACGCGGCCGTCTACCCGGACGCGGTCAGTCGGCTCACCGTCGCGCTGCACGCGGTGGCGGCCCACCCCCGGTTCCGCGAGGCGGTGGCCTGGCAGAACCCGCACGCGCTGCGCACCGGCGTCGACGCGCTGCTGCGACGGGGCCCCGGGAACCCGACCCGCAACACCAAGCACCGCCAGCACGAGGCACTGGTCACCAGCTACCTCCAGCGCTACTGCGCGAAGAACGACACCATCGGGTTCTTCGGTCCGGTCGGCTGGGCGCGGATCGAGCCGGGTGCGGGTGTCCGGGTCGACGCCACGGAGCCACCGGCGCTGCTCGCCGAACGGACGGTCTACCTGGAGGGCTGGGCGGTCGCGGCGGTGCTGGCGCCCTACGCGGTCCGGCTGCGTCCGTGGCTCGTACCCCGACTCATGCCGTTCCTGGACCTGGCCGGGACGACGCTGCGGGTGCCGCTCGCCGCACCGGTGCGGTTGCGCGACGCCGAGGCCGCGGTGTTGCGCGCCTGCGACGGGGTCCGCGACGCCAACGGGGTCGCCGAGACGGTGCTGGCCGACCCGGGGTCGGGCCTGCGGTCGACACAGGAGGTGTACCAGGTGTTGGAGGCGTTGGCGACAGCCCACCGGATCGCCTGGCAGCCGGAGGTGGCACCACACGACACCCGGCCGGAGCGCACCATGCGGGACCAACTGAGCCGGGTCACCGACGAGGCCGTCCGCGCGCCCGCGCTCGCCGCCCTCGACGAGCTCTGCGCCGCCCGGGACGCGCTGGCCGCGACCGCCGGTGACCCGGACGGGTTGACCACCGCGATGGCCGGCCTGGAGGCCACCTTCACCCGGCTGGCCGGCGTCCCGGCCACCCGGCGGGCCGGCACGATGTACGCCGGGCGCACGCCCGTCTACGAGGAGTGCCTGCGGGCCGGCACGGTCGGTGTCGGCGAGGCGAGCCTGGACGGGATCCGCGACGCGCTCGGCCTGGTGTTGGCCGGCGCGCGGTGGTTCACCGCCGCCGGCGCGACGCTCTACCAGCGACTCTGTGCCGAGATCTACCAGCGGCGGGCCGCCGAGCTGGGCACCGACGTGGTTCCGCTGGCCGACTTCTGGCTGCTGGCCGGCGAGGCGCTGTTCCACCCGCCGCAACGGCTGACCGCCCTGCTCACCACCGCGCTGCACCGGCGCTGGGCCGACGTCCTGACGCTGCCGGCGGGCCGGCGGCGGGTCCGGCTCACGGCGGCGGAACTGGCGCCGGCGGTGGCCGCCGCCTTCCCGCCGGGCCGGCCCGGCTGGCCGACCGCGCGGCAGCACAGCCCGGACCTGATGCGGGCCGGCGACGAGTGGGTGCTGGGCGAGCTGCACCCGGGCGTCAACACGCTGCGGTACGCCACCTGGGTGGCCTACCACCCCGACGCTGACGCGCTGCGCGCCGCGCAGACCCGGGACGTGGGCGCCGGGGCGGTCTATCCCGCCGAGACCGGCCAGGAGGGTGGCGTGCCGACCCGGCAGAGCAACGCCCTGACCGGGCCCGACGACATTCGGCTCGTGTTCGCGCACGACTCGTTCGGGCACGACCCGCGCCGGAGCCTGCGGGTCGGCGAGTGCGACCTGGTCGGGACGGCCGGCGGGCTGCGGGTGCGGTCGCGCGACGGACGGATCGACGTGGACCTGATGCACGTCCTCGGTGACGTGGTCGGTGCCGGGCTGTCGCAGCTCTTCCGCGTGTTGCCCCCGGCGGCGCACCAGCCCAGGGTCACCATCGACTCCCTCGTGGTCAGCCGCGAGTCGTGGACGTTCACCGCCGCCGACCTGGCCTTCGCCGAGACCCGCGACGAGGCGCTGCGGTTCCGGCAGGTGCGGGCCTGGGCCGGCGGGCACGGCCTGCCGCGCCACGTGTTCCTGCGCTGCGCCGGCGAGCGGAAACCGGTCCACGCCGACCTGACCAGCCTCGCCTCGGTCGACCTGGTGGCCCGCTCGGTGCGCCGCGCCCGCCGGCACGGCGGCGACGGTGCCACGGTCGGGGTGGTGGAGATGTTGCCGGCGCCGGACCAGCTCTGGCTCACCGGGCCCGACGGCCGGTACACCGCCGAGCTGCGGGTGGTCGCGGTCGACGGGACGGTGCGCTGACATGTCGGTCTTCGAGTTCCCGGCGTCGGCGGCGCAGCGGCGGATGTGGCTGCTCGACCAGTTGGACCCGGGCCAGCCGACCTACCACGTCGGGTGGGCGGTGTGGCTGGACGGCTTCCTGGACACCGCCGCCCTCGACGGGGCCTGGGCGGCGGTGGTGCGGCGGCACGAGATCCTGCGCACCACCTTCCGGGCCAACGGCGGGCGACCGGTCCAGGTGATCGACGAGAGTGCCCGCGCGTCCGCCCTTGAGGTCGTGCTGCTCGACCACCTGCCGGAGGCGGACCGGGAGGCGGCGGCCCGCACCGCGCTGCGGGAGCACGCCCGCACCCCGTTGCCGCTGGAGCGTGGCCCGTTGACCCGGGTGCGGCTGCTGCGGCTCGGCCCGCAGCGGCACGTCCTGGCGCTGGTGGCGCACCACGCGATCGTCGACGGCTGGTCGATGCGGCTGCTGTTCGACGAACTCTCCGCCGACTACGAGGCGTTGCGCGCCGGCCGGCCGGCCGCCTCGGTCGAGCCGCCCCTGCAGTACGCGGACTTCGCCCTCTGGGAGCGGGAGCACGCCGACGCGGGCGGCCACGCCGAGGCGGAACGTTTCTGGCCGGCCGAACTGGCCGGCGCCCCACCGGAGGTGCCGCTGCCGGTCGACCACCCGTACCCCGACCGGTTGTCGCCGGCCGCCGCCGAGGTGGCGGTGCCGGTCGACGGGGAGCTGGCCGGGGCGCTGCGTCGCCTGGCCGGCGCACGGGGCAGCACGCTGTTCACCGTCCTGCTGACCGCGTACGCGGCACTGCTGTCCCGGCTCAGCGGCGCCGACGAGGTGCTCGTCGGCGTGCCGGTGGCCGGACGCACCCGCATCGAGACCGAACCGATGCTCGGCCTGTTCGCCAACACCGTCGCGATCCGGGCGGTGCTGCACGGTGACCCGACGCTCGCCGAACTCCTCGACCGGCTGCACGCCGCCACCGCCCGCGCCCAGGCCCACCAGGACCTGCCGTTCGCGCGGGTGGTCGAGCTGTGCCGGCCGCAGCGGCACCCGTCCCGGGCACCGCTGGTGCAGGTGATGTGCACGGTCGAGGAGTCGCTGCCGCCGTTCGGGCGGGGGGCGCTGCGCTGGCGGCCCGAGCTGGTGCCCACCGGCACCGGCAAGTTCGAACTGGAACTGGCCGCCGTCACCGGCCCCGACGAGCTGACCGTGACGCTGCGGTATCTCACCGACCTGTTCACCCCGCAGGGCGCGGGCCGGCTCGCCGACGCCCTGGCCGCGATCCTGACCGCGCTGGCGACCGCCCCGCAGACCCGGGTCTGCGACGTGGACGTTCTCGCCCCGGCGACGGCGGACCTCGTCACCCGGGTGTGGCCGGCGGCCGGCTCCGGGTCGGTCCCACCACCGGGAAGCACCGCGGCGGCGCTGGTGGCCACGATCGACGCCGGCGACCGGACGGTGATCCGGGGCGACGACGTGACCCTGACCGGGACCGAACTGCGCGGGCTCACCGCCCGGATCGCCGCCGGTCTGCGAGGGCTCGGCGTGCGGGCCCAGGACACCGTCGGCATCGTCCTGCCCCGGGGAGCACGACCGCTCCCGGCGCTGCTGGGCGTCTGGTGGATCGGGGCGGCGTACCTGCCGCTCGACCCGACCCACCCGCCGCACCGGCTGCACGGGATGCTCACCGACGCCGGGGTACGGGTGGTCGTCACCGACAGCCGCGCCGTCCCCGCGCCGCTGCTGGCCGAGCTGGCGGCGTCGGTGACCCTGCTCGACCTGACGGCCGGGGAGGCGACCGCAGCGGCACGACGAGACGACGCCGGCCACCCACCAGCCGACACGGCGGCGGGGGAGGCGCCCGACGACACGGCGACAGAACCGGCGGTGGGGCAGCCGTGTGCGGTCCCGGCGACGGCGGCGGCGTACGTGCTGTTCACGTCGGGGTCCACCGGGCGGCCGAAGGCCGTCACCGTCACCCAGGGCGCGGTGGCGCACCTGCTGCACGCCTTCCGCGAGCTGATCCCGCTGGGGCCGGCCGACCGGGTCGTGTCGGTGAGCCCGTTCGCGTTCGACATCGCCCTGCTCGACCTGCTCCTGCCGCTGCTGTGCGGGGCACCTGTGGTGGTGGCCGGCGACGACGACGTGATCGACGGCAACCGGCTGCGGCGGCTGCTGACCACGACCGGGGCCACGATGCTCCAGGCGACGCCGACGACCTGGCGGATGCTGGTCGCGGCCGGTGGGGTGCCGGCCGGGGTGCGGCTGCGCCTCAGCGGCGGGGAGGCGCTGCCCCGGGCCCTCGCCGACGCCCTGGCGGAGCCGGGCACGCGCCTGTGGAACCTGTACGGCCCGACGGAGACGACCGTCTACTCGACCGGGGCGCAGGTGCAGCCGGGTTCGGCGCCGCCGGATCTCGGCCCGGCCGTCGCCGGCAGCCGGGTCTACGTGCTGGACAGGTGGCTGCGGCCGGTGCCGCCCGGCGTGGTCGGGGAGATCTGCATCGGCGGCGCGGGGGTCGCCCGGGGCTACGCCGGGGCACCCGGCGGAACCGCCGAACGGTTCGTGCCCGACCCGTTCACCCCCGGCGGCCGGCTCTACCGCAGCGGGGACCTGGGCAGGTGGCTGCCGAACGGGCGGATCGAGCCGCTGGGGCGGGCCGACCGGCAGGTGAAGGTGCGCGGGTTCCGGGTCGAGACGGCGGAGGTCGAGGCGGTGCTGCGCGGCCACCCGCAGGTCCGCGACGCGGTCGTCACGGCGATGTCCGACGTGGACAACGACGGCATGCGGCTGGTCGGCTACGTGGTCACCGATCCGGCCGGGACCGAACCGCCGGCGGGGTTGCCCGAGTACGCGCGCCGGTTCCTGCCCGCCCACATGGTGCCGGCGGTCCTGGTGGCGCTGCCGGAGCTGCCCCGGACCTCCCGCGGCAAGCTGGACCTGCGCGCCCTGCCCCGGCCCGAACCGGGTGTCGGTTCCGGTGCGGCGCCGGTGGCTGCGCGTACCCCGATGGAGCGGGAACTGGCGGCGCTGGTGGCCGACCTGCTGGGCCTGCCCGATCCGGTGGGGGTCGCCGACAACTTCTTCGTCCTGGGCGGGCACTCCGTGAAGGCCACCCAGCTGATGGCCCGGATCTGGACGGCGTACGGGGTGGACCTGCCGGTCCGGACGCTCTTCGACGACCCGACCGTGGCCGGCCTGGCTGCCGCGGTCAGCGCCGCCGGGGCCACGACGCACCCGGGGGCCGCCGCGACGCGCGCCGGCACCGCGCCGGCGGGGACCGACGCCACGGCTCGATCCGGCGGCGCGGGCTACCTCGACACGTTGACCGACGACGACGTCGACGACCTGCTCGCCGACCTGGACCGGCCGTCGAGGTGGGACGGATGAGCGAACCGCCGGCCTGGCTGACGGCGGTGCTCGCCGCGCTCGCCGAGGGCCACGAGACCGCACCGGCCCACTGGCGGCGGCGGGTGGACGCCGAACTCGACCGGCTCGCCGGCCGGGTGCCGTTCCGGGTGGTGTACGACTGGCACGCCCGCGTGCTCGCGTCGACACCCGACGGTGACGCCGGCCGGCCGGTGGGTGACCTGTTCCGACGGGCGCTGGCCGGGGACCGGGCCGGGGCGCACGAGTGGCACGCCGCGCTCCGGCCGGCCCTGCGCGGGTTGTACCGGGCCGCCTACCCGTACGCCGATGCCCGGTCGGTGGCGTACGCCAACGCCCACGCGTACGCGACCGCCAACGGTTACGGCCCGGACGAGGCGGTGGAGTTCGCCGCGCACTACGCCGACCTGAGCACCGGGGCCAACGCCGAGGCGTTCGCCGACGCCAACGCCATCGCGAACGCCGACGCGCTGGGGACCGCCCTGGCGCGGGCGGACGGGCCGGCGTACGCCCTGACGTACCCGGCCGCTCTGGTGCGCGCGTACGCCATGGCGGCGGCGAACCGGGCCGGTGCGACGGGCACCGCGGACGAGCTCCGGGCGGCGTACGGACGGCTGGTTGACGCGCTGGCCGAAAGTCTGCGCGACGTGCCGGGTTGAGGTCCACGGCCCCGTCCGTCGACCCCTGGTTTCGGCCTGTCGACTCATCTACTGTGGTTCCACTTCGGCCGATGTGCGGCGGCGCGGCGGGCCACTGGGGATTCGAGGGGGCACACTTGCCGGACGACAACCCGACCCGGGTCCCGACCCCGGACGGCGTTCCACCGGCCCGGACGTCCGCCGAGGTCGAGCGCCTGCCGGATCGGTCCGGCGTCCTGCCGCTGTCCTTCGCGCAGCGGCGTTTGTGGTTCCTGGAACGGCTCGGCGGCCTCGGCCCCACCTACCACATGCCACTCGCCCTGCAACTCGACGGCCGGCTCGACCGGGACGCGCTGCGGTCGGCCCTGGACGCCCTGGTGGCCCGGCACGAGGCCCTGCGCACCCGCATCGTCGCCGACGGCGCCGAGGCGGGGCAGCAGATCGACCCACCCGGGGTCGGGTTCACGCTCCGGGTCGACGACCTGACCGGGCACGCCGACAGCGCTGCCGCCCTGGCGGCTCTCCAGCAGGAGGAGAGCACCGCCCCGTTCGACCTGGCCGCCGGTCCGCTGATCCGGGGCCGCCTGGTCGTTCTCGGCGCGGAGCGGCACGTGCTGCTGCTGACGATGCACCACATCGTCTCCGACGGCTGGTCGCTGGGGATCCTGACCCGTGAGCTGGGGGTGTTGTACATCGCTCACCACCACGGCCGGCCCGACCCGCTGCCACCCCTGCCCGTCCAGTACGCCGACTACGCCGCCTGGCAACGCCAATGGCTCACCGACGACACCCTCACCCGCCAGGAAACCCACTGGCGACACACCCTCGCCAACGCCCCCACCCTGCTCGACCTACCCACCGACCGACCCCGCCCCACCGAACAGGACCACCACGGCGCCCACCTCCCCATCACCCTCGACCCCCACCTCACCACCGCCCTGAAAACCCTCACCACCAGCCACGGCACCACCCTCTACATGACCCTGCTCACCGCCTGGGCCATCGTCCTGTCCCGCCTCTCCGGCCACCACGACCTCATCATCGGCACCCCCACCGCCAACCGACGCCGCGCCGAACTCGAAAACCTCATCGGCTTCTTCGTCAACACCCTCGCCCTACGCATCGACCTCACCGACCACCCCACCACCACCCAACTCCTGCACCGCATCCGCGACCTCACCCTCACCACCCTCGACCACCAGGACCTCCCCTTCGAACACGTCGTCGAAGCCGTCAACCCCACCCGCAACCTCGCCCACACCCCCCTGTTCCAGGTCATGTTCGCCTGGCAGAACAACGAGGACGTGGCCCTGGAGCTGCCCGGCGTCGAGGTGACCGCCCTGCGCAGTCCGTGGACCAGCGCCAAGTTCGACCTCACGCTCGCCCTGGCCGAACACGACGGGCGGATCACCGGCAGCCTCGAGTACGCCACCGCCCTGTTCGACACCACCACCGCCCAGCGGCACATCCGCTACCTGCACCACGTCCTCACCCAACTCGTCGCACACCCCGACCGACCCATCGACGAGGTGACGCTGCTCGACGCGACCGAGCGCCGCGAACTCGTCGCGGCCTGGGGCGAGGCGACCGCGTACCCGGTCGAGCAGACGATCCCGGAGTTGTTCGCGCGGCAGGTCGCGGCGACCCCCGACGCGGTGGCGGTCACCTTCGAGACCACGTCCCTGACCTACCGCGACCTCGACACCCGCGCCAACCAACTGGCCCACCACCTACGCGACCACGGCGTCGGCCCCGACACCCTCGTCGCCGTCTGCCTGCAACGCTCACCCGAACTGGTCGTCGCGCTGCTGGCGGTGCTCAAGGCCGGCGGCGCGTACGTCCCACTCGACCCGACCCATCCCGTCGAGCGTCTCACCGACCTGCTCCGTGACACCGACCCGGTGGCCGTGCTCGTCCACGCCGCCACCCGCACCACCCTCCACGACCTCACCACCGCACCCCTGGTCGACCTCGACACCCCCCACTGGACACACCGACCCACCACCAGCCCCGACCCCGGCACCCGACCCGACCACCTCGCCTACGTCATCCACACCTCCGGCTCCACCGGCCGACCCAAGGGCGTCATGGTCGAGCACGCGAACGTGGTGCGGCTCTTCTCCGCCACGGCCGGGTGGTTCGGTTTCGGGCCGGCCGACGTGTGGAGCCTCTTCCACTCCTTCGCGTTCGACTTCTCCGTGTGGGAGATCTGGGGAGCGCTGCTGCACGGCGGCCGGCTGGTGATCGTCCCGCAGCTGGTCAGCCGCTCCCCCGCCGACTTCCACCGGCTCCTCTGCGACGAGGGGGTGACCGTCCTCAACCAGACGCCCAGCGCGTTCCGCAGCCTGATCGCCGCGCAGGCCGACAGCACGCGAACCCACCGGCTGCGTACGGTGGTCTTCGGCGGCGAGGCGTTGGACCCGACGATGCTGCGGCCGTGGTACGCCGACCGGCGCAACGGGGACACCGAGCTGGTCAACATGTACGGCATCACCGAGACCACCGTGCACGTGACCTACCGGCCGTTGACCCCCGCCGACGCCGAACGGCCGGGCGTGAGTCCGATCGGGCGGCCCCTCGGGGACCTGCGCCTCTACGTGCTCGACGGGCGGGGGGAGCCGGTGCCGCCCGGGGTCGTCGGTGAACTCCACGTCGGCGGCGCGGGGGTCGCCCGCGGCTACCTCAACCGTCCGGCGCTGACCGCGCAGCGGTTCCGGCCCAGCCCGTTCGTGGCCACCGACCGGCTCTACGCCACCGGCGACCTGGTCCGCCACCGCGCCGACGGCAGCCTCGAGTATCTCGGCCGCAACGACTCCCAGGTGCAGATTCGCGGCTACCGCGTCGAACTGGGCGAGATCGAGGCCCAGCTGGCCGCCTGTCCCGGCGTCCGCGACGCGGTGGTGACGGTCACCACCGACGCCACCCACGAGCCACGTCTGGTCGGCTACTACACCGCGTCGGTGCGCCGGCTGACGGCCGAGGCGCTGCGGACCCGGCTCGCCGGTGTCCTGCCGGAACACATGGTCCCGGCCGCGTACGTGCGGGTCGCGGAGTGGCCGCTCACGCCCAACGGCAAGCTCGACCACACGGCGCTGCCCGCCCCCGACGGGTCGGCCTTCGCCGCCGAGCACTACGCCGAACCGGTCGGTCCGACGGAGACCGCCCTCGCCGCCATCTGGGCCGAGGTGCTCGGGGTCGAACGGGTCGGCCGGCACGACAACTTCTTCGCGCTGGGCGGGCATTCGCTGCTGGCCCTGCGGGTGCTGGAGCGGATGCGCCGGCAGGGTCTGTCCGCCGACGTACGCACCCTCTTCGGTTCGCCGGTCCTGGCCGACCTGGCCGCCGCGGTGGGTGCCGGCGCGGACCGGGCCGACGCCGCCCCGGAGCCGATCCCGGCCGGCTGCGACCGGATCACCCCGGACCTGCTGCCGCTGGTCACGTTCAGCCAGGAGGAGATCGACACGGTCGTCGCCACCGTCGACGGTGGGGCGTCGAACGTGCGGGACATCTACCCCCTGGCCCCGGTGCAGGAGGGGATGCTCTTCCACCACCTGATGGCCCGCGACCGCGACCCCTACCTGGTCACCACCGTCCTGCGCTTCGCCGACCGGCACCGGCTGGACCGCTACCGCGCCGCGTTGGAGGCGGTGATCGCCCGGCACGACGTGCTGCGTACCGGGGTGGTGTGGCACGGGGTCACCGAGCCGGTGCAGGTGGTGTGGCGGCGGGCACCACTGCCGGTGGAGGAGGTCACTGTCGACCCGGCCGGTGCCGACCCGCTCCGGCAGCTCCGCGAGCACGTCGACCGGCGCCACGGTCGCCTCCCCCTCGACCGGGCACCCCTGCTGCGGCTGGTGGTGGCGCGGGACCCGCACGACGGCGGGTGGCTCGCCGTGGAACTGATCCACCACATCGTCGACGACAACACCTCGCTCAAGCAGTTGCGGGCCGAGGTCCGCGCGTACCTGGCCGGCGAGGGCGACCGGCTGCCGCCGCCGCTGCCCTTCCGTGACTTCGTGGCGCGGATCCGGCGCGGCACGGACCGGGCCGAGCAGGAGAGCTTCTTCCGCCGGATGCTCTCCGACGTCGACAGCCCGACCGTGCCCTTCGGCCTGCGGGACATCCACGGGGACGGGCACACCATGCGGGACGCCCGGCTGCGGCTCGGCGCGGATCTGACGCTGCGGCTGCGGCAGCGGGCCCAGGCCCTGCACGTCGGGGTGACGAGCCTCTTCCACGTCGCCTGGGGGCAGGTGCTGGCGCGGGCCAGCGGCCGACGCGACGTGGTGTTCGGCACCGTGCTGTCCGGCCGGATGGACGGCGGCGCGGGCAACGACCGGATCCTCGGGCCCTTCCTCAACACGCTTCCACTGCGGATCACCCTCGACGGCACCGGCACCACGGAGTGCGTGCTGCGCACCCATGAGGCGTTGACCGGGCTGATCCGGCACGAGCACGCGTCGCTGGCGCTGGCCCAGTCGTGCAGCGGAGTGGCTCCGCCGGCTCCCCTGTTCACCGCCCTGCTCAACTACCGGCACGCCGAGGTGCTGGCCGAGTCGGACGTTCCCGCGCCGACCCCCGACGCCGACGACCTGACCTACCTGACCGCGCAGGAACGCGGCAACTACCCGCTGGCGCTGGACGTCGACGACCTGCGGGACGACGTCCTGCTGACCGTCGCTGCCGCGGCCGAAGTGGCGGCCGACCGGATCTGCACGATGGTACGGCAGGCCCTGGAGACGCTGGTCGACGCGCTGGAGCGCACCCCGGACGCGACGGTGGACGGGCTCGACGTGCTGCCCCCCGCCGAGCGACGCCGGCTGGTCGAGGAGGGCAACGACGCCACGGTGGCGTACCCGGCGGGGCGCTGCGTGCACCACCTGATCGAGGACCAGGCGGCCCGCGACCCGCACGCGGTGGCCCTCGTCCTCGGCGACGACCAGCTCACCTACGGCGAACTGGACACCCGGGCCAACCGGCTGGCCCACCACCTCCGCGCCCGGGGTGTCGGGCCGGACCGGCTGGTGGCGATCTGCCTCGAACGCTCGCTGGACACGGTGGTGGCCCTGCTCGCGGTGCTCAAGGCGGGCGGTGCCTACCTGCCGCTCGATCCGGCCTACCCGGTCGACCGGCTCGCCGCCATGCTGCGCGACAGCACACCGGTGGCGGCGCTGACCCACGGCCCGGCCCGCGAACGGCTGCATGCCGCGTCGGCCGGGTCGGACACCCCGGTGGTCGACCTGGACCTCGACGCGGCGGACTGGGCGGAGCTGCCGGCGGACGCCCCGGTCGTCGACGGGGCGGGCGCGCACCACCTGGCGTACGTCATCTACACCTCCGGCACCGCCGGCACCGCCAACGGGGTGCTGGTCGAGCACCGGCACCTGATGGCCGTCGCCGCCGCCTGGGAACACGTGCTCGACCTGCGACCGGGCCTCGTGCACCTGCAGATGGCCAGCTTCTCCTTCGACGTCTTCACCGCCGACGTGGTGCGGGCGCTCGGCTTCGGCGGGCGGCTGGTGCTCTGCCCGCGTCCGCTGCTGCTGGACAGCGCGGGCCTGTACGCCCTGCTGCGCCGCCACGACGTGGACTTCGCCGACTTCGTGCCGGCGGTGCTCAACCCGCTGCTGGATCACCTGGACTCCACCGGCGGCAGCCTCGACGGGCTGGAGACGGTGGTCTGCGGCTCGGACGCCTGGACCGCCGCGAACGCCGCCCGCCTGCGGTCCCGGTGCGGGCCACGGGTGCGGATCGTCAACGCGTACGGGGTGACCGAGGCAGCCGTCGACAGCACCTGCCACCTGCTTCCGGCCGACGGTCTCGCCGAGGCGACCTGCCTGCCGATCGGCCGCCCGCTGCCGAACGTGCGGGTCTACCTGCTGGACCCGGCCGGTGAGCCGGTTCCGGACGGGGTGGTCGGCGAGATCCACATCGGCGGCGCGGGGGTGGCCCGCGGCTACCTGAACCGGCCCGAGCTGACCGCGCAACGCTTCCGCGCCAACCCCTTCGTGCCGGGCGAACGGCTCTACCGCACCGGTGACCTGGCGCGTCGCCTGCCGGACGGCGAACTGGAGTTCCTGGGCCGGGACGACTTCCAGGTCAAGATCCGGGGCTTCCGGGTCGAACTGGGCGAGATCGAGACACGGTTGGCGGCCACCGAGGGGGTGCGGGAGGCGGTCGTCGTGGCGCGTCCCGACAGCGGCGGCCATCAGCGACTGATCGCGTACGTGCTGGCCGGGCCGGGACCGGCGCCGGACGCGGCACGGTTGCGGGACCGGCTCGCCGGTGAACTACCCGACTACATGGTGCCCGCGGCGTACGTCCGGCTGGCCGCGTGGCCGCTGACGCCCAACGGCAAGCTCGACCGGGCGGCGCTGCCCACGCCGGACGGGGAGGCCTTCGGCCAGGGCGGACACGTCGATCCGGTCGGTCTGCTGGAGACCATGGTCGCCGGCATCTGGGCGGAGGTGCTGGGGATCGAGCGGGTCGGCCGGCACGACGACTTCTTCGCCCTGGGCGGCCACTCACTGCTGGCCATGCGGCTGGTGTCCAGGATCCGGCAGGTGCTGGGTCGGGAGGTCTCACCGGCGGCGCTGTTCGCGGCACCGGTCCTGTCCGCCTTCGTCGCCCGGCTGACCCCGGACGGCCGCGACGTGCTGCCGCCGATCCGCCCCGTCGACCGGGCGGCCGGCGCGTGGGAGCTGTCCTACGCGCAGCGGCGGTTGTGGTTCCTGGAACGGCTCGGCGGCCTCGGCCCCACCTACCACATGCCGCTCGCCCTGGATCTGGCCGGCTGGCTCGACCGGGACGCGCTGCGGTCGGCCCTGGACGCCCTGGTGGCCCGGCACGAGGCCCTGCGCACCCGCCTCGTCCCGGTCGGCTCCGACGTCCACCAGCACGTCGACCCGCCCGGGACCGGGTTCACCCTGCACACGCACGACCTCACCGGGATGCCCGACGCCGCCGCCCGGCTGGCCCGCCTTCAGGACGAGGAGTTCACGGCCCCGTTCGACCTGGCCGCCGGTCCGCTGATCCGGGGCCGCCTGGTCACCCTCGCCCCGGACCGGCACGTGCTGCTCGTCACCATGCACCACATCGTCTCCGACGGCTGGTCCATCGGCGTCCTGGTCCGCGACCTGGGGGCGTTGTACACCGCTCACCACCACGGCCGGCCCGACCCGCTGCCACCCCTGCCCGTCCAGTACGCCGACTACGCCGCCTGGCAACGCCAATGGCTCACCGACGACACCCTCACCCGCCAGGAAACCCACTGGCGACACACCCTCGCCAACGCCCCCACCCTGCTCGACCTACCCACCGACCGACCCCGCCCCACCGAACAGGACCACCACGGCGCCCACCTCCCCATCACCCTCGACCCCCACCTCACCACCGCCCTGAAAACCCTCACCACCAGCCACGGCACCACCCTCTACATGACCCTGCTCACCGCCTGGGCCATCGTCCTGTCCCGCCTCTCCGGCCACCACGACCTCATCATCGGCACCCCCACCGCCAACCGACGCCGCGCCGAACTCGAAAACCTCATCGGCTTCTTCGTCAACACCCTCGCCCTACGCATCGACCTCACCGACCACCCCACCACCACCCAACTCCTGCACCGCATCCGCGACCTCACCCTCACCACCCTCGACCACCAGGACCTCCCCTTCGAACACGTCGTCGAAGCCGTCAACCCCACCCGCAACCTCGCCCACACCCCCCTGTTCCAGGTCATGTTCGCCTGGCAGAACACCGACGACGGCGAGCTGACCCTCCCCGGCGTGCGGGTCACCGCCCTGCCGCCGCCGCACACCACGGCCAAGTTCGACCTCACGCTCACCCTCGCCGAACACGACGGGCGGATCACCGGCAGCCTCGAGTACGCCACCGCCCTGTTCGACACCACCACCGCCCAGCGGCACATCCGTCACCTGCACCACGTCCTCACCCAACTCGTCGCACACCCCGACCGACCCATCGACGAGGTGACCCTGCTCGACGAGCGGGAACGTGAGCGGGCGCTGCGCCAACCCGGGCCGTCCCCGGTCGAACGGGGCGTCGTCGCCCGTCTCGCGCGGCAGGTCGCGGCGACCCCCGACGCGGTGGCGGTCACCTTCGAGACCACGTCCCTGACCTACCGCGACCTCGACACCCGCGCCAACCAACTGGCCCACCACCTACGCGACCACGGCGTCGGCCCCGACACCCTCGTCGCCGTCTGCCTGCAACGCTCACCCGAACTGGTCGTCGCGCTGCTGGCCATCGCCAGAGCCGGCGGGGCGTACCTTCCCCTGGACCCGGCCCACCCCGCCGCACGCCTGGCCCACCTGCTGGCCGACGGCGACCCGGTGGCCGTGCTCGTCCACGCCGCCACCCGCACCACCCTCCACGACCTCACCACCGCACCCCTGATCGACCTCGACACCCCCCACTGGACACACCGACCCACCACCAGCCCCGACCCCGGCACCCGACCCGACCACCTCGCCTACGTCATCCACACCTCCGGCTCCACCGGCCGACCCAAGGGCGTGGCGCAGACCTGGCGGTGCCTCGACAACCTGATCGACTGGCAGGTGCGCTACGCCGCGCCGGGCAGCCCGCCGCCACAGCGGGTGCTCCAGTTCGCCTCGATCGGCTTCGACGTCTCCGTGCAGGAGATCTGGAGCACCCTCTGCCAGGGCGGCACGCTCGTGCTGATCGGTGCGGACCGCAGCCGGGACGTGGGCCAGCTCCGGCACGTCCTCGCCGAGCAGCGGGTACGACGGGCGTTCCTGCCGGCGGCCGTGCTGCACCAGGTGGCCGGTCTCACCGCGGCCGTCGACCCACTCACGCCCGGCTGTGAGATCGTCACGGCCGGCGAGGCGCTGCGGATCAACGACGACGTCCGCGCCCTGGTGGTCGGGCTGGGTGGCCGGTACCTTTACAACCAGTACGGACCGACGGAGACCCACGTGGTCAGTCAGTTCGCCCTGGCCACCACGGCGGCGGCCGACTGGCCGGCGCTTCCGCCCATCGGCCGGCCGATCGCCAACGCCCGGCTCTACGTGCTCGACGACCGGTGCGAGCCGGTGCCGCCCGGGGTGCTCGGCGAGCTGTACATCGGCGGCGCCGGGCTGGCCCGGGGCTACCTGAACCGGCCGGCGGCGACCGCCGCGCGGTTCCTGCCCGACCCGTTCGCCGGGCCGGGCGAGCGGATGTACCGCAGCGGCGACCTGGCCCGCCGCCGGGCCGACGGCACCGTCGAGTTCGTCGGGCGGGCCGACGACCAGGTGAAGGTACGCGGCTTCCGGGTCGAGCCGGGTGAGGTGGAGAGCGTCCTGCGGCACGTCGCGGGCGTCCGCGACGCCGCCGTCCTGCTGCGCGAGGACACCCCCGGCGATCCGCACCTGGTCGGTTACCTGGTCGGCGACGTCACCGCCGAGGTGGCCCGCGAACAGTTGCGCCGCCAGCTGCCCGAACACCTGGTGCCGACCCGCTGGGTGGTGCTGGACCGGCTGCCGCTGACCGCCAACGGCAAGCTGGACCGGCGGGCCCTGCGCGCACCGGAGCAGGCCGACGTCGTCACCGCCTACGTCGCGCCGCGCGACGACCGGGAGGCCCGGATGGCTGCCATCTGGGCCGAGGTGCTGCGCCGCGACCGGGTCGGCGCGCACGACGACTTCTTCGCGCTCGGCGGCCACTCGCTTCTGGCGACCCGGCTCGTCCACGCCATCAACGAACGGATGTCGGCGCGGCTGTCGCTGCGTACCCTCTTCCGGAAGCCGGTGCTGGCCGACCTGGCGGCCGAACTCGCCGGATCCGGCTCCCCCACCGTCGACGCCCTCCCGCCGCTGGTCGGCGACCCCGCCAACCGGCACGAGCCGTTCCCGCTCACCGACATCCAGGAGGCCTACTGGGTGGGTCGCGGCTCCACCATCGAACTCGGCGGGGTCGGCGCGCACGGCTACAGCGAACTGCGCCTGCGTGACTTCGACGAGCAGCGCTTCACCCGGGCGCTGCACCGGCTGATCGACCGCCACGACATGCTCCGCGCGGTCTTTAACGACGGAGTGCAGCGGGTCCTGCCGGACGTGCCGCGCTACCTGATGGCCCGCCAGGACCTGCGGGGGCTCGACGCGCGGACCGCCGGCCGCCGGCTGGCCGAGACCCGCGAACGGATGTCCCACCAGGTGCTCGACGCGAGCCGCTGGCCGCTGTTCGAGTTCGCGGTGACGCAGCTCGACGGCGAGGCGCGCCTGCACGTCAGTATCGACGCACTGATCCTCGACGCGGCCAGCGGGCAGATCCTGGAACACGAGCTGGCGCTGCTCTACGCCGATCCGGACGTCGACCTGCCGCCGCTCGCGGTGACCTTCCGCGACTACGTCCTGGCCGAACGGGCGTTGCGGCACACGCCGCGCTACGAGCGGGCGCTCGACTACTGGCGGCAGCGGGTCGACACGCTGGCCCCCGCTCCGCAGCTACCACTGGAACGGCAGCCGGAGAGCGTCGAACGGCCGCGCTTCACCCGCTACGACGAGGTGGTGCCGGCGGAGCGCTGGAGCCGGCTGAAGGCCACCGCAGGCCGGCACGGGGTGACCCCGTCGGTGTTGCTGGTGACCGCCTTCGCCCAGGTGCTGGCCCGGTGGAGCCGCCAGTCGCGGTTCACGTTGAGCCTGCCGCTGTTCAACCGGCTGCCGCTGCACCCGGACATCAACACGGTGATCGGTGACTTCACCTCGCTGGTCCTGCTGGAGGTCGACGTGCCGGCCGGGGTCGACTTCGTGACCCGGGCCCGTGCCGTGCAGGAACAGCTCTGGCAGGACATCGACCACTCGGCGGTCAGCGGCGTACGGGTCAACCGGGAACTCGCCCGGGCCCGGGGCACCCGCCACGCGGCCCTGCCGGTGGTCTTCAACAGCACGTTGGCCGAGGCGGCCCCCGACCTCGGGGACAGCGGTCTCGCGGCGGCGCTCGGCGGGGAGGTCGTGCACGGCATCACCCAGACCCCGCAGGTGTGGATCGACCACACGGTCCTGGAGGCCGGCGGGCGGCTGCACGTGAACTGGGACAGCATCGACGAACTCTTCCCCGCCGGCCTGGTCGCCGAGATGTTCGCCGCGTACCGGACGCTGCTCGGGCGGCTGGAGGAACCGGACGCGTGGCACGCCCCGGCGGACGGGCCGCTCGCCCCGCCGGTGCCGGCGGCTCCGCCGGCCCACCGTGGACTCCTGCACGAACTGGTCGACCGGCAGGCGCTGGCGACCCCCGCCGCGCCCGCCGTGCTCGCCGCGGACCGGCGGCTGGACTACGCCACGGTACGCACCGAGGCGCGGCGACTGGCCGGGCGGCTCCAGGACCGGGGCGTCGGGCCCGGCCACCTCGTCGCGGTGCTGCTCGACCGGGGCTGGAAGCAGGTCGTCGCCACCCTGGCGGTCCTGCACGCCGGGGGCGCGTACCTGCCGCTGGATCCGCAGTGGCCGGCCGAGCGGGTGGCCCGGGTGCTCGATCGGGCCGGGGCGGGGCTGGTCCTGGTGGAGTCGGCTGCGGCGCCCCTGCCCGAGGGGGTGGAACGCCTGGTGGTGGACGCGGACACCGTCGGCGCGGGCGGGCCGGCGCTGCGGCCGGTCGACCTGACCGAGAACGACGTCGCGTACGTGATCTACACGTCCGGGTCCACCGGCACGCCGAAGGGCGTGACGATCGACCATCGCGGCGCGGTGAACACCCTCCTCGACGTCACCGGGCGCTTCGGTGTCGGGCCGGCCGACCGGGTCCTGGCCGTCAGCGCGCTCAGCTTCGACCTGTCCGTCTTCGACATCTTCGGCACGCTCGCGGTCGGCGCGGCGGTCGTGACGCTCGACCCGGAACTGGCCCGGGATCCGGCCCACTGGCGGGACGTGGCCCACACCCACCGCGTCAGCGTCTGGAACTCGGTGCCGGCGCTGGCCGGCATGCTGGTCGACCACGCCGACGCCGGTCACCCGCTGCCGGCGTCGCTGCGCCTGGCCATGCTCTCCGGGGACTGGATCCCGCTCACCCTCCCCGACCGGCTGCGCGCGGCGCTGCCCGGGATCCGGGTCGAGAGCCTCGGCGGCGCCACCGAGGCGTCGATCTGGTCCATCCACCACCCGGTCGACGAGGTCGATCCGACCTGGCGCAGCATCCCCTACGGCCGGGCGCTGGCCCACCAGGGGGTCCACGTGCTGGACGAGGCGTTGCGCCCCCGGCCCACCTGGGCCGTCGGCGACCTCTACATCAGCGGCGTCGGGCTGGCGCGGGGCTACTGGCGCGACGAGGCGGCGACAGCGGCCAGCTTCGTCGTCCACCCGGTCACCGGCGAGCGGCTCTACCGCACCGGCGACCTGGGCCGGCTGCGCCCGGACGGGACGATCGAGTTCCTCGGCCGCGAGGACGGCCAGGTCAAGGTGCACGGCTACCGGATCGAGCTGGGTGAGATCGAGGCGGCGTTGGCGGGGCATCCGGGGGTACGCGCCGCCGCGCTGCGGCTGCTCGGTGCGGCGCAGGGCGAGAAACGGCTGGCCGCGTACGTGGTGCCCGACGGCCCCGCACCCGACCCGGCCGCCCTGGTCGCGTACCTGGAGCGGCAGTTGCCGGCGTACATGGTGCCCGCCTCGTTCACCGTCCTCGACGGGTTGCCGCTGTCGGCCAACGGCAAGGTCGACCGCAGCCAGCTGCCCGAACCGAAGCCGTCGGCCGACCCGGTCGTCGAGGCGCCGGTGCTCACCGACGCCGCCGAGATCCGGTTGGCGGAGATCGTCGCCGAGATCCTCGACCTGCCCGTCGTCGCGCCCGACGCCAACCTGCTGATGCTCGGCGCCACCTCGATCCACATCGTACGGATCGCGAACGCCCTCGCCGGCGAGTTGGGTTTCCGACCGAAACTGGCCCGGCTGATGGGCCAGCCGACCCTCGCCGACCTGCTGCGGATGTTCCGTGAGCACACCGCCGGACGGGCCGTCGCCGCGACCGCGCCGCAGGCCGTGGTCGAGGACCCGGCTGCCCGGGCCGCGTTCACGGCGGCCGGCCGGGGCCGTCGCGGCTTCCCGTCGGACACCCCGGCGGTCGCGCTGGCCGCGCCGACCGACCCGGCGTACGACGGGCGTTACACCGGCTACCGCACCGTCCGCCGGTTCGACGCGGACCCGATGCCGGCCGGGGCGCTCGGCCGGCTGCTGGCCACCCTCACCCAGCGGGAGGTCGACGGCCGGGCCAGGTTCCAGTACGGCTCCGCCGGCGGCACCTACTCCGTGCAGACGTACGTCCTGGTGAAGACGGGGCGGGTCGACGGCGTGCCGGGCGGGGCGTACTACCACGACCCGGCGACGCACCGGCTGGTGGTGCTCGGACGCGACCGCGAGCTGAGTGCCGACGCCTTCGACTACTTCGTCAACCGGCCGGTCTTCGAGGCCGCCGCGTTCGCGCTCTTCCTGGTGGCGCAACGCGCGGCCATCGAGCCGCTGTACCAGGAGCAGAGCCCCACGTTCACCGCCATCGAGGCGGGCGCCATGGCCCAGCTGCTGACGATGGCTGCTCCCGACCACGGTCTCGGCCTGTGCGGGATCGGCACCCTGGACACGGCGGAGCTGGCCGCCCTGTTCGACCTCGAACCATCCCACCGGCTGGTCTACGCGCTGGTCGGCGGCAGCCGACCGGGGACGCCGACGCTCGACGCCGCGACCAGCGACACCATCACGGTGGAACTGTGAACGCCGTCGAGGTGCTCGACACGCTCCGCCGGCACGGGGTGGAGCTGCGGGTCGACGGCGACCGCCTCCGCCTGACCGGCTCCCGGGAGGTCCTCACCTCCGAGCTGCTGGCCGCCATCAAGCTCCACAAGGAACAGTTGCTCGCGATCCTGGCCGGGGCCGGTCCGGACACGATCGCCCGCCGACCCCGGCCGGACGCCCCGGTGCCGGTCGCGTTCGCCCAACGGCAACTGTGGTTCCTCGACCAGCTCTCCCCCGGCAACCCCTTCTACAACAACCCGGTCGCCTTCGACGTCGTCGGTGCCCTGGACGTGTCGGCGCTGGCCCGCGCCCTGACCGAGGTGGTACGCCGGCACGAGGCCCTGCGTACCGTCTTCCCGCTGGTCGACGGGGAGCCCTGCCAGGTGGTACGGCCCGCCGGGCCGGTCGCCGTGGCGGTCACGGACCTCACCGCGCTCCCCCGCCCGCTGCGGTCCCGCCGCGCCGACGAGGCCGCCGAGGCCGAGGCGCGGGCACCGTTCGACCTGGCCACCGGCCCGCTGCTACGCAGCGCCCTGCTCCGGTTGGCCCCCGACGAGCACCGCTGGCTGCTCACCGTGCACCACATGGTGGCCGACGGCTGGTCCGTCGGCATCCTGATCGGCGAGGTGGCCGCGCTCTACGCCGCGTACGCCCGGGGCGAGACCGCCGCGCTGGCCGAGCTGCCCGTGCAGTACCCGGACTACGCGCTGTGGCAGCGCCGGCACCTCGACGGCGGCGAACTGGAGCGCCAGCTCGGCTACTGGACGCGGACGCTGGCCGGCGCGCCCGCGCTGCTGGCCCTGCCGACCGACCGGCCCCGGCCGGCGGTGCAACGCTACCGGGGCGACTGCCACGGCACGACGGTGGACGCGACGGTGCTCCGGGGGCTGCGCGAGGTGGGCCGGGACGGCGACGCGACGCTGTTCATGACGTTGATGGCCGCACTGTCGGTGCTGCTGTGGCGCTACAGCGGGCAGGACGACGTGTGCGTCGGCACCCCGTTCGCCAACCGCAACCACCGCGACGTGGAGGGCCTCATCGGCCACTTCGTGAACACGGTGGTGATCCGCAACCGGCTGGACCCGGAGCAGTCGTTCGCGGCCCTGCTGGCCGACGTCCGTCGGCACCTGCTCGACGCGTACGCCCATCCCGACCTGCCGTTCGAGCAGCTCGTCGACGCGCTCAACCCGGAACGGCACACCAGCTACTCGCCGCTGTTCCAGGTGATGCTGGTGCTGCAGAACATTCCGCGTGGTCGGCTCGAACTGCCGGGCCTGGTGCTACGGCCCCTGTCCAGCAGCACCGGCGCGGCGAAGTTCGACCTGTCGGTCGAGGTGTTGGAGCACGCCGACGGCCTGCACGTCGTCTTCGAGTACAACACCGACCTCTTCGACGCCGCGACCGTCGGCCGGATGGCCGACCACTTCGTCCGCCTGCTCGCCCAGGTGGCGGCCGACCCGTCGGTGCCGGTCGGCGCGCTGCGGCTGCTCGGCCCGCAGGAGCGGCACCGGCTGCTGGTCGAGCGGAACAGCACCGCGCGACCCCTCATCGGCCCGCCGGACGTGGTGACGCGGATCGCGGCGCAGGCGCGACGGCACCCCGACCGGCTCGCCGTGGCCGACGACGACGAACGGCTCGACTACGCCACGCTGGAGCGGCGGTCCAACCGCCTGGCGCACGCGCTGATCGCCCGGGGCGTCCGCCCCGACCAGGTCGTCGGCCTGCACGCGCGCCGCCGCGCCGGGCTGATCGTCGCCATCCTGGGCGTCCTCAAGGCCGGTGCCGCCTATCTGCCGCTGGATCCGACCCTGCCGCCGGACCGGCTCGCCGGCATGGTCGCCGACGCCGCGCCGACGCTGGTGCTCGGCGACGACGATCTGGCTGTCGTCGAGGCCGAGGGAGGTCACGACACCCCGCCCGGCGTCGTCACGCACCCCGCCAACCTGGCCTATGTGATCTTCACGTCGGGTTCGACCGGCCGGCCCAAGGGCGTCGCGGTGCCGCACGGCGGTGTCGTGAACCTGCTCGACAACTGGGTGTCGCAGCTCGGCTGCGCCGAAGGGGAGGCGGCGGCGCTCTGGTCGAGCGTCGGCTTCGACGTGTCGGTGCAGGAGATCTTCCTGCCGCTGACCACCGGCGGGGCCCTGCACCTGGTACCCGAGCGGCTGCGCGGCGACCCGGCGGCGCTGATGGGCTGGCTGCGCGAGCGGCGCGTCGTGCAGGCGTACCTGCCGCCGGCCTTCGTCCGGTGGATCGACGAGGATCCGGCGACCCGCCTGGCCGGGCTGGCGCTGCGGCAGCTGCTGGTCGGGGTCGAGCCACTGCCGGAGCAGGGCCTGCACCGGATCGAGCAGGCGCTGCCGGGGCTGCGGGTGCTCAACGGGTACGGGCCGACGGAGACCACCGTCTACAGCACCGCCTACCTCGACCCGCAGCCGTCGACCCGGCAGTGCCCGATCGGTCGGCCGGTGGCCAACACCCGCGTCTACCTGCTCGACGAGCGGTTGGAGCCGGTGCCGGTCGGGGTCACCGGCGAGATCCACATCGGTGGCGTCGGGGTCGCCCGCGGCTACCTGAACCGGCCGGCGGCGAGCGCCGAGCGGTTCGTTCCCGACCCGTTCGTGCCGGGTGAGCGGGTCTACCGCACCGGCGACCTGGCTCGCCTCCTGCCCGACGGGAACCTCGAGTACCTCGGCCGCCGGGACGGCCAGGTCAAGATCCGGGGCTTCCGCATCGAACTGGGCGAGATCGAGGCCGCGCTGCTGGACCAGCCGGACGTCCGTGAGGCGGCGGTGCTGGTCGACGCCGACGCTGCCGGCGAGCCGAGGCTGGTCGCCGGGGTCTGCCGGGGCGGGGCCGCGCCGCTGCTGGTCAGCGAGTGGCGTGAGGTGCTGTCCCGCCGGCTGCCCGGCTACATGATCCCGTCGCTGTTCGTGGAACTGCCGAGACTGCCGCTGACCGCCAACGGCAAGCTCGACCGGGCCGAGGTGCTGCGGCTGGCCCGCACCAGCGCGCCGTGGCAGGTCAACCTGGCCAGCCCGCGTGACCAGATCGAGCTGACCCTCTACCAGATCTGGAAGCGGCTGCTGCTGCATCCGGAGATCGGCATCAACGACCGGTTCTTCGACGTGGGCGGCACCTCGATCTCGGCGATCAAGCTGGCCCACGCGATCGGTGCGGCGTTCGGCGAACCGCTGCCGGTCCACGAGATCATGCTGCACCCGACGATCGAGGCGCTCGGCGGCCGGCTGCGCCGGGGCGCGTCGGGCCGGCCACCGAGCAACCTGATCGAGTTCCGGGCGGGCGACGGCACCGGCCGGGTGATCTGCGTGCACCCGGCCGGCGGCACCGCCTTCTGCTACCTGTCGCTGGCGAAGGCGCTGCCGGAATCCCTCGGCGTGTACGGAATCCAGTCCCCGGGGGTGAACCCGGGCGAGGAGTTCCTGCCCACGGTGGAGGCGATGGCCGACGCGTACCTGCGGCAGGTGGCGCACCTGCTGGACGGCCCGGTGGTGCTCACCGGGCTCTCCTACGGCGGGCTGGTCGCGTACGAGATGGGACGCCGGCTGGCCCTCGCCGGGCATCCGGGGCTGAGCGTCGTGCTGCTGGACACCCTGGGCACGGACGACCCGGCCCACCGGGGCGCGATCGAGCCGGTGGACATGGCCGAGTTCCGCGACAAGCTCATCAAGTTCAACGGGATGTACCCGGGCATCGACGACGAGCAGATCGACCAGTATCACCGCATCTACAACCACAACCGGTCGACGATGCGCGACTACCCGACTCCGGCGTCCCCGGCCCGGCTGGTGCTGTTGCAGGCCACCGCCGGGCGCCAGGAGAGCTTCCTGCGCGAGGTGCGCGCCTTCTGGCAGCGGCGCGGCGACGCCGACTTCCTGCTGGAGCAGGTGCACTGCGACCACTGGGACATCCTGGAGAGTGCGGTGGTGCTGCGGGTGGCCGCGCTGCTCCGCCGCGAGATGGACCGCATCCGCGACGCCCGCCCGACGACACCGGCCCTGCGGGAGGCGTGATGGCCCCCGCTCCCGGTCTCGCCTCCGCCGTGCTCGCCCAGGCCCGCCGTACCCCCGACGCGATCGCGGTGGTCGACGGCGACCGGCGCCTGCGCTACGCCGACCTGGACGCCGCCGGCGCCACCGTCGCCCGGTCCCTGCGCCGGGTCGGGGTCCGGCCTGGTCAGGCGGTCGCGGTGCACCTGCCGCGCGGCTGGCGGCTGGTCTGCGTCATGCTCGGCATCCTGCGGCTCGGCGCGACCGTGGTGCCGCTGGACCGGCAGAGCCCACCGGAGCGTCGGGGCCACATGCTGCGCGACTCGGACGCCGTGGCGGTGATCCACGGCCCGGACGTTCCCGGCGACCTGCCCGACGGGGTCGCGCCGCTGCCGGTGCACGAGCTGTTCCGACCGGCCGCCCCACCCGGGGCGGACGGGGAGCCGGCCCCGCCGGCCCCACCCGCGCCGGTCGCGTTCGTCTTCTACACCTCGGGCACCACCGGCCGCCCGAAGGGCGTGGAGGTGCGCGACGAAGGCATCCTGCGGCTGGCCCGGCCCGGCTACCTCGACCTGGCCCCGGCGGCCCGCTACGCCAGCCTCGCCAACCCGGCGTTCGACGCGCTCAGCTTCGAGGTCTGGGTACCGCTGCTGACCGGCGGCTGCTGTGTCGTCCTGGACGACGAGACGGCCGCGGCCCCGCACCTGCTCGACGCCGCGCTGCGCCGGGAGCGGATCGACACGCTCTTCATCACGGTGGCGCTGTTCAACGCGGTGGTCGACGAGCTACCGCACTGCTTCTCCGGGGTCGGCCAGGTGCTGGTCGGCGGCGAGCAGCTCAACGCCCGGCTGATCCGCCGCTGGTACCGCGACAACCCCACCAGCCGCACCCGGCTGCACAACGTCTACGGGCCCACCGAGGCGAGCACGTTCGCCCTGTGCCATCCGATCCCGCGCGACTTCGACGCGGAGGTGGTGCCGATCGGCCGGGTGCTGCCGGGCACCGACGCGCACCTGGTGGTCGACGGTGTCCGCGCCGCCGCGCCGGGCGAGGTCGCCGAGCTCTACCTCGGCGGTGCGGCGCTGGCGGCCGGCTACCGCAACCTGCCGCAGGAGACCGCTGCCCGCTTCGTCCGACTGCCCTGGTTGGACGGCTCCACCGGCCGCCACTACCGCACCGGAGACCTCGTGCGCGCCGACGCCGCCGGCCGCATCGAGTACGTCGGTCGGGTCGACCGGCAGGTCAAGGTGCGCGGCTTCCGGGTCGAGCCCGGCGAGGTGGAGCGGCAGATCCTCGCCCATCCCGGGGTCCGGCAGGCGTACGTGTGCACCCGACGCGACCACGCCCACGGCACGAACGAGCTGCTGGCGTACGTGGTGACGGCCGCCGGGCTGACCTTCGCGGACTTCGACCGGCACCTGGGCGCGGCCCTGCCGCCGTACCTGCGCCCGCACCGGGTGTACCGCGTCGGGGCGTTGCCGCTGACCCCGAACGGCAAGGTGGACTCCGACGCGTTGCTGCGGCGCGACGACCCGCCCTGGCGCGACGGTGACCTCACCGACACGCCCGTCACGGCGTGGCAGCAGGCGGTGCTCGGGCTGGCCGGCGAGGTGCTGGGCGTGCCGGACCTGCGACCGGGCGACCGGTGGATCGCCAGCGGCGGGGATTCGTTGAAGGCGCTGCGGCTGCGCTTCGCGATCCAGCGGCGGTGGGGCGGCGAGGTGCCGCAGGCCGTGGTGCTCGACAGCGACTTCGCCGAGCTGGCCGAGGCGATCGGTGCGGCCCGCACCACGACCGGTGCGACGTATCCGGTGCCGGGCGGACCGGCCGGTGCCCGGTCCGCGCCGGCCACCTCCGAGCAGCAACGACTCTGGCTGTTGCAGCAGCGGTCACCGGCCTCCACCGCGTACCACGTGCGGCTCGCCTTCGCGCTGCGGGGCCGGGTCGACCTCGGCGCGCTGCGGCAGGCGCTGTGCCGGATGGTGGCGCGTCATCCGGCGCTGCGGACCGCCTTCCGGGCAACGCCGCAGGGGCTGCGCCAGGAGGTGGCCGAGCCGTACGACCCGTGGCGGGAACCCGTCGCCGCCGACGACGGCGACCCGGTCGGGTGGCGGCAGCAGGCCCACGCCCTCCTCGCCACCCCCTTCGACCTCGGCCAGCCGCACATGCTGCGCGCGTCCTGGCTGGCCCGCGACGGCGACGGGGTGTTGCTGCTGCACCTGCACCACATCGCGGTCGACGGCTGGTCACTCGACGTGCTGTTCCGCGAGCTGTCGGCCGAGTACGCGGCGGCGCTGGACGGCACCACCACCGACGGGGGCGAGCCGGTGCCGACCCCGTTGGACTACGCCCGGTGGCAGGCCGAATGGTTCGCCCACCCGGCCTACCGGGTGCAGCGCGACGCCCTGCGCCGCCACTACGCCGACGTGCCGGAGATCGCCGCCCCGTTGCGGCCCGTCCGGCAGCGCACCGGCAACGGGGACCACCTGCTGAGGACCACGATCGACGCGACGCGCCGCAGCGCTCTCGACCGCCTCGGCGCCGACCTCGGGCTGACCCGCTTCCCGGTGCTGTTGACGCTGTTCGGTTGGGCCGTGCACGGGGTGACCGGGCGCACCCATCCGCGCGTCGCCAGCCCGGTGGCGAACCGGCCCGTACGCGACTTCGAGGCCAGCGTCGGCATGTTCGCCAACACGGTGCTGCTGCCCCTGGCGCTGGCACCCCGGGAGGAGCTGCGGGCGCAGCTGCGGCGGCAGGCCGACGCCGTACGCGCCGTGCTCGACGCCCAGGACGTGGCGCTCGCGCACGCCGTCGCCGACCACGACTTCGGCGCCGACGCCCCGTTGTTCGACTTCCTCTTCGTACTCGACAACACCGACTTCTCCGCGCTGGCGCTGCCCGGCTGCGCGTCCCGCCCGGTGTGGTTGGCGCCGGCCGAGGCCAAGTGCCCGCTCACCCTCTCGATCGTGGAGCACGAGGCCGGCTTCGACTGCCTCTGGGAGTACGCCGACGACCACTTCGACGCCGACGACGTGGCGGCGGCCGCCGACCTGTTCCGGCGCGGCCTCGACGCGCTGACCGGCGCCGGCCCGAGCAGCGGCAGCGGCCCGAGCAGCGGCAGCGGCCCGAGCAGCGGCAGCGGCCCGAGCACGCTGGCCGAGCTGGTCCGGCCCTACCGCGCCGGCCTGCCGGAGCCCGGCCGGGGTCCGCGTACCCCGCTGGCCTTCCCCACGGTGGCCGAGGAGTTCGCCCGGCGGGTGCGGACGGAGCCGACCGCCACCGCGCTGGTCGCCGGTGACCGCCGCCTCAGCTACGCCGACCTCGACGCGCACGTCTCGACGCTCGCCGCCGGGTTGGCACGGCACCATCCGGTCTCGACCGACGGCCGGCACCACGTCGCCCTGTTCTTCGAACCGTCGGTGGAGCACGTGGTGGCGCTGCTGGCGGCGGCCCGGCTCAATCTCACCGTGGTGCCGCTGGACCGGGCCTACCCGCCGGCGCTGCTCCGCCAGGTTCTGGGCCAGGTCGATCCGCTGTGTGTGCTGCTGGCACCCGGCGACGAGCCCGCCCTCGACGTGATCGACGCGGGCGGGCACCCCCGCCACCCGGTGGTGCTGTCCCGGTCGGGCCCCGCGGTCGCGCCGTCGTACGCCGGCCGTCCCCTGTACACCCTGTTCACCTCGGGCTCCACGGGTACGCCCAAGGGGGTCCAGGTCGGCGACGCCCTGCTGGTCAACCTGCTGCGCTGGCAGAGCGGGGCCGGCGGACTGACGGGTGGGGCGACGACCCTGCAGTTCGCCATGCTCTCCTTCGACGTCTCCTTCCAGGAGATCTTCGGCACGCTCTGCGGCGGCGGCACCCTGCACCTGACCCGGCCCGGATGGCGGCAGGACATGCCGGCGCTGCTGGAACACCTCGACACCGCCGGCATCGAGCGGATCTTCCTGCCGTACGTCGCCCTGCAACTGCTGGCCGAGCACGGGGTACGCCTCGGCCGGTATCCGTCCCGGCTGCGGGAGGTCGTCACCGCCGGTGAACAGCTGATCTGCACCGACAGCATCCGCCGCTGGTTCGCCGGGCTGCCCGGCGCACGCCTGTTCAACCACTACGGCCCGACCGAGACCCACGTGGTCAGCAGTCTGTGCCTCGACGGTGACCCGGCCACCTGGCCGATCCGGCCGGCCATCGGCCGTCCGGTCGCCAACACCTGGCTACGGGTGGTGGACTCGGCCGACGAGGTGGTGCCGCCGGACTGCCCCGGGCAGTTGCTGATCGGCGGGGACCTGGTCACACCCTGCTACCTCGACGACCCGGCGCTCGACCGGGCCCGCTTCGTCGAGCTGCCCGGCCTCGGCTGGTTCTTCCGCAGCGGCGACCAGGCCCGGTTCGACCGGGACGGTCTGCTGCACTACCTGGGTCGCGACGACCAGCAGGTGAAGGTCAGTGGGCACCGGCTGGAGCTGGGCCAGGTCGAGGCGGCACTGCTCACGCACCCGGCCGTCGTCAACGCCGTGGTGGTCCGCGACGGTCCACACCTGGTCGCCTGCCTGCAGTTCCGCGCCGACCCACCGACCCCGCAGGAGCTGACCGCCCATCTCGCGGGGCTGCTGCCCGCGTACGCGCGGGTGGACCGGTTCCGACGGTTGACGGAGCTGCCGCGTACCGCCAGCGGGAAGCTGGACCGCCGTCGCGCCCTGGCCGCGCCTGGCGAGGAGCTCCGCCCGGATGGTGCCGCTTCGGTGCCGGTCATGTCGGACCTGGAGCAACGACTGGCCGGGCTCTTCGAGGAGGTCGTCGGCATCCCGATCGGGCCGGACCGGCGCTTCTTCGACCAGGGCGCGGGCAGCCTGGACCTGATGCGCTTCCACCTGCGTTGTGCCGCCGAAGGGTTGCCGCTGACGATCCCCGACCTGTTCGAGCACGTCACGATCCGCCGCCTCGCCCGGTTCCTCACCGACCGGCGGGCCACGAAGGTGGCGGCGGCCGGGCGGGACGAGGCCGGCGCGGGCCCGGCGGACGAGCCGGTCGCGGTGGTGGGGATGGCCGTCCGGTTGCCCGGCGCCGACGACCTGGCGGCCTTCTGGGCGATGGTGGAGGCCGGCGACCGGGGCGTCGAGCACTTCGACGCCACCGACGGTCTGGTGGGCGCCCGCAGCCAGCTGGCCGCTCCGCTCGGCTTCGACCCGGGCCACTTCGGCATCAGCCGGCAGGAGGCCAGGCTGATGGATCCGCAGCAGCGGCACCTGCTGATGAGCTGTGTCGAGGCGTTGGCACACGCCGGCATCGCCGATCCCGCCGGGCGGCGGGTGGGCCTGCTCGCCAGCTGCGGCGAGAACACCTACTTCCAGACGATGCTGCGGGCGGCCGACCCGGCGCTGTTGCCGGACTCCTTCCAGTTGGCGCTGCACCACGAGAAGGACTTCCTCGCCACGAAGGTCGCCTACCACCTGCGCCTGACCGGCCCGGCCTTCACCGTGCAGGCGGCCTGCGCCAGCTCGTTGGTGGCGGTGCACGTCGCGGCCGGGCTGCTGCGACAGGGCGACAGCGACGTGATGCTGGTCGGCGGGGTGCTGGTGGACCCGCTGCTGAGCGCGGGCTACCGCTACCAGCCGCAGCACATCTTCTCCCCGGACGGGCACTGCCGGCCGTTCAGCGACGACGCCGCGGGCACCGTGGGCGCCAGTGGGGTGGGCGTGGTGGTGCTCAAGCCCCTGCGGACGGCCCGACGCGACGGCGACACCGTCTACGCCGTGATCACTGGATCGGCGGTCAACAACGACGGCGCGGACAAGCTCGGCTTCGCCGCCCCCTCGGTCGTCGGCCAGCGGGAGGTGATCCGTGCCGCGCTGCGCCGCAGCGGACGCGTCGGTGGCGACCTCGGCTACGTGGAGGCGCACGGCACCGCGACGGAGCTGGGCGATCCGGTGGAGGTGGCGGCACTGCGCCAGGCGTACGACCTGGCCGAGCCGGGCCGCACCGCGCTGGCATCGGTGAAGAGCCAGATCGGTCACCTCGGCGCGGCGGCGGGCGTCGTCGGCCTGGTCCGCGCGGTGCTGGCCGTGCACCACGGGCGGATCCCGCCGAATGTCGACTTCCGTCGGCTCAGTCCACGGCTGGGCCCCGACCTGGCCCCGTTCTACATCCCCACCAAGGCCCGGCCCTGGCCGGTCGACCGGCCACGGGTGGCGGCGGTGAGCAGCTTCGGAATCGGCGGCACCAACGCCCACCTGATCTGCGAGGCGGTCGAGCCGGTCGACAGCGCCCCGGCGATGCCATCCGACCCCGCTGGTGCGGTGGTGGTGCTCGCCAGCGGCAGCGCTGCCGGCCTGCGCGCCGACGCCGCCCGTGTCGCCAGCTACCTGGCGGCCCGGCCGGAGACCTACCACCGGGTGCTGCGTCACCTCCAGGCCGGTCGCACACCGGGACGCTGGCGGGCGGCGGCCGTCTGCGCCGACGCCGCTGCCGCCGTGGCCTGGCTGCACACCGCGACGGCCGTCGAGGTGAGTCCCGTCGAGGCGACGCCCGTCGAGGTCACCGACTCGGCCGGTACGCCGCAGGCGGCCACCCTCGTCGCCGCCTGGCTGGCCGGACGGCCCATCCGGTGGCCGGCCGGGCCGGCGCAACCGCCCTGGGACTTCCCCCCGCCGGCGTTCGTCCTCGACCATCACGAGTTCGCCCGCGCCGCCCCGTCGGCCGGGGCGGCAGCCCTGACGGGGGGCACTTCCACGACCGGGGCGGCAGCGCTGACCGGGGGCACGCCGTCGACCGGGGCGGCAGCGCCCGCCGCGACCGCGTCGCCCGCCGAGGCCGTCTCGACCGATCAGCGGTGGCCGGCGCGGCTGCCCGAGGCCGAGTGGCTGCACCAGCCGCACTGGGTGCGCTGGCGGCACGCGGGCACCGAACCCGCCGCCCGTCGCCCGGACACGCTCGTCATCCTGGCGGTGCAGCCACCGCCGCCCGCCGCACTGCGCGCCTTCGCGGCGTCCCACGCCCGGGTGGTGACCGTCACCGCCGCCGACGGCTTCGCCCGGCTCGGTCCGGACTGCTACCGGGTGGACGCGGCCGACCCCGCCTCCCTGGGCCGGCTGCTCGACGCGCTGACCGACGGCGACCCGCCGACTCACGCCGACCCGCGGGCCGACGCCGAGCGGGGCGGTGTCGACTGGCTGCACGCGCTGCCCTTGGCCGTCGACGGGCCGGTCGACACGGACACGCTGGCCCACTCGTACCGGGCCTGCGTCGACACCCCGGCGGCGCTGCTGGCGGCCGTCGCCGCGTCGCCCCGCCGGCCCCGGCTGCGGGCCTGGTGGCTGTCGCAGCAGGCGCAACCCGTCGACGACGACGTACGCCGGCCGGAGCTGGGCCTGCTGGCCGGGGCGTGCGAGGTCGCGCCCCAGGAGAGCGACGTCGAGAGCCACTGGCTGGATCTGCCGGGCCCCGATCCGGTCGACTGGGCGGCGGCGCTCGCGGTGGTGCTGGCCGAGCGGACAGCGCCACCCCGGCGACTCGCGCTGCGGGGCGGCTACTGGTGGGAGCAGGCGCTGCTGCCGGTCCGCCCGCCGGCCGGACCGGCCACGCGCCCACTGCCGGCCGCACCGGGTGAGCGCCCACGGCCGGCCGCGCCGACCACGAAGCCGCCGGCCACACCGGCCGAGCACCCGACGCCGGCCGGACCGGCCCGGTATCTGGTCCTCGGCGGAACCGGCGGCATCGGGCGCAGCATCGCCGCCTGGCTGCTGGAGCAGGGCGACTGCGAGGTGGTCCTGCTGGCGCGACGCGGGCCGCTGCCGGCTGAGCTGACGCCGTGGGCCGACCGCGTCGACCTCGTCGAGGCAGACCTCACCGAGGCGGATCCCGACGATCTGGTGGTGCGGCTCGGCACCCGGCGGGTCGACGGGGTGGTCCACGCCGCGGGCATCGCAGCCGGCACGCTGATCGGTCGACGGGACGCGGCCACGATGCGGCGGGCCACGACCGCCAGGACCCACGGGGCGCTGCTCGTGGAACGGCTGGTCGCGCGGCACAAGCCGGCGTTCGTCGTCTACTGCTCGTCGATGTCGGCGCAGCTGGGCGGCGTCGGTCAGCTCGACTACGCCGCCAGTCACGGGCTGTTGGGCACCTTCGCCCGGCACCGGCCCACCGGGACTGACACCACGCTGCGTATCTGCGTCGACTGGGACGTCTGGAACGAGGTGGGTCTGGCCCTGGACGCCCTGCCCACCGACGCCCGGCACGGGGCGCACCTGGCGGTCGGCCTCCGCGTGGACGAGGGGCTTCGGCTCTTCGCGCAGGCCCTGCGGCTGGGTCTGCCGCACGTGCTCGTCTGCACCACCGCGCTGGGCCGGGCGCGGGAGTTCTACGCGCCACCGGCCGGCCCGCAGGTCCCGACACCCGCCGGGCCGCCCCGGCCGGCCGCCGATGTGGTCGGCGGATGGCTGCGTGACTGGCTGGGCACCGAACAGCTCGACCCGGCCGCGAACCTCTACGACCTGGGGGCCGACTCGTTGCTGTTGCTGAACCTGATCGACCGGGTCAAGGACAACTTCGGGGTCGGCCTCAACCTGTCCCAGCTGAGCCACCGGGTGAGCCTGACCGAGGTGCTGGGCCTCCTCGGCGCAACGATCGGCGCCACCGATGCCGTCGGGGCCGCCGGATCCACCAGACCCACCGGATCCACCGGGCCCACCGGGCCCACCGGATCGACCGGGTCGGCCAGGGAGACCGGGTCGGCCGGGGAGACCGGGTCGGCCAGGGAGACCGGGTCGGCCAGGGAGACCGGGTCGGCCGGGGAGACCGGTCCCGCCGTGACGGTGGACGTCTGGCAGGCCGGTCGGGGACGGTCGGTGCTCTGCCTGGTCCATCCGGTCGGTGGCGACGTGCAGGCGTACCGGCCGCTGGTATCGGCGCTCGACCCGACGCTCACGGTCTGCGTCATCGCCGATCCCGCGTTGACCCACACCGGGCAGCCGGCCTGGTCGCTCGCGGAGCGGGCCGCCCGCTACCACACCGCGCTGTCCGACCGCTTCCCCCGGGACGAGTGGCGCTGGCGGCTCGGCGGGTGGTCGTTCGGCGCCTGGGTGGCGCTCGGGATGGCGGCTCGGGCCGAGGCGGTCGGCCAGCCGGCGGACGAGCTCTACCTGCTGGATCCGCCGCCGCCGGACGCCGGGCCGACCTTCCGGGCGTACGACGAGGAACGACTGGCCGCACTCTTCGCCCACGAGCTGGGTGCGGCGACCGGCGCGGAACCCGCCGCGACGGCGTACGCGCAGGCGTTGGCGCGCTGCTGCCGGGCCAACCTGGCGAGCATGACGCGGCACACCCTGCCCCGGCTGGCCGGCACACCCGGGCGGTTGTGGCTCGCGGGCCGCCCGACGGCCGGCCTGCCGGCGCTCGCCCCGCCACCCGATCAGGCCCGGCAGTGGCGGACGCACCTGGCCGGGCTCGCGTGGCACCTCGTCGACACCACCCACTACGGCATCGTCGCGGCGCCGCACGTGCGGACCGTTGCCGAGGCCGTCAACGGCGCGACCCGGTCCACCGGCCCGAGGGTGGCGCGATGAACCCGTACCGGTCGCTGCCCGCGCGGTCCTTCTGGCGCAGCGCGGTGGCCGAGCCGGAGATGCTGGCCATCGAGGAGGTGTGGACGCCGAAGTTCACCCTCGGCCCGGACGATCCGGTGCTCACCGCCGGTTCCTGCTTCGCCCGCCACCTCGGGCCCGCCCTGCTCGACGAGGGGATGAACTGGCGTGAGGTCGAGCTGCCCCCGCCGGGGCTGACCGAGGCCGAGCGCCGGGCCCGCCACTACGGCGCGTTCTCCTTCCGCACCGGCACCATCTACACGGCCGCCACGCTGCGGCAGTGGCTGGGCTGGGCGTTGGCGGGCGACCCCGGGCCCGACGAGGTCTGGCGCGACGGTGACCGGTTCTTCGACCCGTACCGCCCGTCGGTGGAGCCCGACGGCTACGAATCGGCGGAGGCGACGCTGGCCGCCCGCCGGGCCACGCTGGCCGCGATCCGGGGGGCGGTCGCCGAGGCGGGGTGTCTCATCTTCACCCTCGGTCTGACCGAGGCCTGGCGGGACGTGGTCACCGACACCGTCCATCCGGTGTGCCCGGGCACCGTTCGCGGCACCTTCGACGCCGGCCGGCACGTCTTCCACAACTTCACCGTGGCCGAGGTGCACCGGGACCTCTCCGCCGTCGTGGCGCTGCTGCGCGCCGCCAACCCCCGGCTGACCGTGCTGCTGACCGTGTCGCCGGTGCCGCTCACCGCGACGGCCACCGGGGCGCACGCGCTGACCGCCACCACCTACTCCAAGTCGGTGCTGCGGGCGGCGGCGGGCCAACTGGCCCAGGAGCACGACCACGTCGACTACTTCCCCTCGTACGAGCTGATCACCGGCTTCCCGTTCCGGGGGGTCTTCTTCGCGCCGAACCTGCGCGCCGTGACGCCGGCGGGGGTCGCCTTCGTCATGCGCCACTTCTTCAACGCCCTCGAACGCGTCCGCGTCGGGGCCCGACCAGCGGACGCCACCGCGACGGCACGGGACCGTCGCGCCGACGCCGACGGAGGTGACCTCTACTGTGACGACGCCGTCCTCGACCACTACCGCGCCGGCTAGGTTCCTGCTGCTGGGCGACTCGCACGCCGGGCCGATCGCCCGCGCGGCGACGGCGGCGGGGGTGCCCTTCGTCGGCGGCCCGGTCGGCTCGGGACGCGACTTCAACGCCAACTTCTTCGACGGGTACGACGACGGTGTGGTGTTCCGGGACGACGCCGTGCAGCAACGCCACCGAGACTTCCTGGCCGAGCTGGGCGTGACCGGCATCGGTCAGCTCGGCGTCCCGTTGGTCTCGACGTTCGGTCTCAGCGCCCACTTCTTCGCCACCGGTGCGAACTGGGGGATCTACCGGGCTGGCGACGGCAACTTCCCGGCGGGGTTCCTCACCGGCGACCTCTTCGACGGCATCGTGCGCGCGATGGCCCGCGACGCGCTGGCCTTCTACCGCCACGTCCTCGACCTGGGGGTGCGCGTCCTCGCGGTGCTGCCACCGCAGCGGGTGCCGGGGATGTCCGATCCGCAGGTCTTCACGGCGGCCCAGGAGACGATCCGCCGCGCGCTCGTCGAACTCGGCGTCGAGATCGTGGACCTGCGCGCCCGGGTGACTGACGGCGCGGGCCGGCAACGGGCCGCGTTCTGCGAGCCGGACGACCCGATCCACGGCAACCTCGCCTTCGGCCGGTTGATCGTGGCCGACCTGCTGGCCCGGGGGCTGTGACACCCAATCCTGGAGGGAACGAATGGAAGAGCACGTCCTTGCCGCCGTCGAGCGGGCGACGACCCGCCCTTCGGAGCACTACGACACCATCACCGTCACGCCGATCTCGCCGGTGATCGGCGCGGAGGTGTCCGGCCTCGACCTCGCCACCGAGCTGTCGGACACGCAACTGGCCGAGGTCAGACGCGCGTTCCTCGCCCACCACGTGCTGGTGTTCCGCGACCAGGTGCTCTCCGCCGAGGACCACAAGCGCTTCGCCGGCCACTTCGGCGAGTTGCGCCGCCAGCCCCTCGCGGACCTGGACGGCGGCGACCCCGCCATCCTCGAGATCAGCGCCGACCGGGAGTCACGTTTCGTGGCGGGCGAGGACTGGCACACCGACGGCACCGCCGAGGCCGAGCCGTCGCTGGGTTCGATGCTCTACGTGACCAGGACACCGGAGATCGGCGTCGGTGGCGACACCCTCTGGGCGAACATGCACCTGGCGTACGAGATGCTCTCCGCGCCGATGCGGGCGTTCCTCGACGGTCTGACCGCGATCCACGACGGCCTGATCCCGTGGCAGGGGCACACCCCACCACCGGAGTACGTCGTGCCCAGGAGCGAACACCCGGTCGTCGTACGCCACCCGGAGACCGGTCGCCGGCTGCTCTTCGTCAACGCCGGTTTCACCTCGCACATCGTGCAGCTCTCCCGGCACGAGAGCCGGGCGCTGCTGGACATGCTGTTCGGCTGGGTCGCCGGGCAGCCGATCCTGAGCTGCCGGGTCCGCTGGACGCCGAACACGCTGGTGTTCTGGGACAACCGCTGCACCCAGCACCACGCCGTGTGGGACTACTATCCGCACTCCCGCTACGGCCAACGGGTGACCATCAACGGCAGCCGGCCGGTCGGGTGACCCGGCCGGTTCGACCCTCGAGCGGGATGACACATGACCGGGTCGGCCGACGGTCGGCCCGGTCGGTCGACACGGCCGGCGATCGGAACGGCCCGGGGCGATGACCAGGCAGGGCGAGGACGGCGCCGGTACGACCGAGCCGGCCGGTCGTGAGCTGTCCGGTCTGCTCGCCGCCTGGGTGCGCGGGTGGGCCGCCTCACGAGCCGTGCCGCCCCCGACCCCCGTGCCCGGTGGATGGCGCCTCCAGGTCGGGCTCGCGGGTCATCGCGTCCGCTACGTGCTGGCGGCGTACGACGACGCGTCGTTGGCCGAACTGGGCCGCCGGCGGGCCACACCGGGTACCTGGATCAAGGCTGCGGCGGATCCGGCGGACCTGCGCACGGCGCTACCCGCCGCCTGGACGATGGCCGACACCGGTCATCTCATGACCATCCCCTTCACCGCCGGCACCGCGACGCCTCCGGCGTCGTACACCACCCGGATCGCGGTCCTCGGCGACGTCATCGTCGCCAAGGTCATCGACGCCGCCGGCGAGGTCGCCGCTTCGGGCCGGCTCGCACCGGCAGGCCAGGTCGGAGTCATCGACCAGGTCGAGACCGCCCCCGCGCACCGCCGTCGCGGCCTCGGCAGCTCGGTGATGCGCACCCTCAGCCACCACGCGGTCCGGCTCGGCGTGCACCGCGGCGTCCTCGTCGCCACCGACGAGGGCCGCGACCTGTACCGCGCCCTGGGCTGGACGGTACGCGCGCCCGTCGCCGCCGCACACGTACCGGAAGCCGGCGTACCACTGACGTGATCGACCGTGGTGGCACGGCGCCAGACGGGCGCGGTCAGCCGCGCACGATCTGCTCGGTGTAGGTCCAGTCGGCGTCGAGGGCGGCGTCGCGTTCGTCGGTCAGGCCGGTCAGGTCGGCGTGGGCGACGCGGCCGGCAGCCGCGACGCGGTCCCGCAGGATCCGGGCCGTGACCAGGGCGGCCCGGGTGCCCTGTGCGGTGACCGGGTCCAGGTGGTAACCGGCGTCGCCGACCAGGCACCACCCCGGCCCGCTCATCGGTCGACGCAGCATGCGCATCCGCCCGGCGCCGCCGATCGTGGTGCTGCGGCGGCCGGCGGCGACGGCCGGGCCGAGGTGCGGGTCGTCGCGCACCATCCGCTCGAACGTGTGTGCCGGGTGCCGACCGGTCTCGTCGATCAGGCTCTGGTGCAGGTCGAGCGCGACGCACCACTGCTTGTCGCCGCAGGGCGTCGAGATGAGCACGCTGCGGTCCTGCAGGGAGAAGTACGAGCGGTCGGTGGGCAGCGGCAGGTTCTCGTAGTACGCCAGCAACGCGAACCACGGTGACTCGACGACCCGGTAGGCGCCCGCCCCCACACGTTCGGCGTTGCGCGAGAGCCGGCCGTCCGCGAGCACCAGCAGGTCACAGGTGACCTCGATGTCGACGCCCCCGTGCCGTACGGTCGCTGCGCGCACCCGTCCGGCGTCGATCGTGAGGTCCCGTACCCGGGCCGGGCGCACCACGGTGACGTTGCCCCGGGTGCGTGCCGCGGCCAGCAGCGCCGGGTCCAGCACCTCGCGGGGCACGCTCATCCGGAACGAGTAGGCGTCCTCGCGCGGGTAGACCCGCTCGGCCACGTCCTCGCCGACGCGCTGGGTGTCGCCGTAGGTGCGCGGGGCACCGCAGGCCAGGACCGTCTCCAGCAGGTCGAGTTCCGCCCAGGCGAGGTTTCCGGACCGGTCCCAGGTGGACTGCTGCGGCCAGAACGCGGTGGGCTGCGAGGCGTCCAGCACGAGGACGCGCTCCGCGTACGGTGCCAGGGCCCAGGCGGTGGACGCCCCGGCTATCCGGCCGCCGACCACGACGACCTCCCAGTGGCCGGCGATCATGCCGCCACCGGCTGGACGCGGTGGTGCTCCGGCGGGCTCCCGACGGCGTCGAACGGCACGGCGCAGTCTCCCATCCGGAAGCCTGTCCGGACCAGAGCCGATCGCAGGGCGGCCAGGTTGTCGGTGGCGACGACCAGACCGGGGCGTCCTCAGGCAGGTGGTGCCGGTGCCTCCGGTGGGCGTCCGGCGGAGCGCCGGGCGTCGGCTGCGGCGACCCCGAACAGGACGACGGAGGCGGCGATGGCGGCGACCAACGCGCTGGTGAACGCGAGCGGCACCATGAGCACGGCCAGGGCGACGATGGCGACGACGCGACGCCGGGACAGCCGGTCGAACACGACCCGTTCCAGTCGGATGCGACCCCAGAGGAACAGCGCCGGGCCGCCCAGGATCACCACCACCCACAACGGGAAGGGCCGGTCGAGGGCGTGTTGCTGCACGAGCTTGTAGCCGATCGCCGTGGCGACGATGCCGAACACCATCACGATGTGCGCCGCGCCGGTGATCCGGCCCAGGTTGTTCCGTCCCCGGACGCTGTCCAGCGCCTCACCGAGCATCTCCCCCGAGCGGTGGTAGTAGACCCGCCAGAGCAGGACGGTGGTGAGGTACGCCGTCAGCAGCCCGATGGTCGTCTCGGTCGTGGCCGGCTCGTTGGTGTACGAGATGCCGAGCGCCAGGACGGTCTCCCCCAGGGCGATGAGCAGCAGCTGCTGGTACCGCTCCGGGAGGTGCCGGCCGCGTTCCACCGCCCACGCGCTGGCGGGGAGACGAGCCAGCCCGCGTACGGGCCAGTTGAGTCGGGCCCCGATGAGGTCGACGGCCACCGCCGACGTCCACAACACCACCCGCCGCCACTCCGTGGTCAGCGCACCGCCGATCCACAGCACCGCCGAACCGGCGAACCAGATCGCCGACCGGAGGTAGAGGGCCCGGACGGCGTCACCGACCGGCAGCGTGAAGATGAAGAGCAGGGGCCGACCGGCCTGGAGGAGCACATACGGCAACGCGAACGCCAGGCCCCGCCCGGAGAACGCGTACGGCAGGGACGTACCCATGATCAGCAGACCGAGGGCACTGATCAGCACCACCAACTGGATCAGCCGTCGCCGGGGGTCGAAGCGGCTGGTGATGTGGCCGGTGGTGGTCCAGAGCCAGAGCAGCGGCAGCGCCAGCACCACGGTCTGGAACAGCGCCGCCCAGCGGACGTTGAGGTCGTCCGTGGTCAGCGCGGGCACGATCCGGTTGACCAACCCGTTCAGTGCGAACACCAGCACCAGATCGAAGAACAGCTCGAGGTAGTCGGCCTGGTGGGCGCTCTCCCGGCCACCCGGTACGTAGCGTCCCCGATCGCGTTCCACCCGGTCATGCTCTCCCCGAACCGGATCGCTCCGTCGCCGTTCGGCCTTAACGATCACCACCGGCACCGGGCTTCGCCGCCCGCCTCCGCGCAGAGTTGATCAACCGGCGGCGCACCGAGGGCGAGGAGCGCCGGTGCGCGTGCCGGGGCCGGTTGGTGTCGCACACCCGTCCGTCCCGGCGCCGCAACAGCGGGCCCATGCTCGGCGTCGCGGTGGCTGCGGGGGGAATAAGGGGATCGAAGGGCATCAAGGTGGATCAGCCATGATATGCCCGTCAATGCCGCCAGAGCAGCAGTCAGTCGGCTACACGCAGTAGTCAGATCTTGGATAACTCCTGGTCGCCCAACTACTTAACGTGAGCGGGGTTAGGTCAGCGCTCGACAACGGGCGCCCCACCGGCACTGCGCCGGAATCGTGGAACAGGAGCGACACCATGTCACATCGAACAGCACGCCGCCGCCTCACCGTACGCGGGCTCGTCCTCGTGCTCGGCATCACCGCGGTGGCGGTCGCCCCGGCGGGACCCGCCTCGGCGGCCGTGCCGGGCCTGGTGAGGATCGCCGCGGTCAGCGCGTCGAACTCCAACGACTTCCGCTCGGTCACCGCGACCTGCCCGGCGGGCAAGGTGCTCACCGGCACCGGGTACGAGATCAACGGTGCCACCGGCGAGGTGGTGGTGGACGACCTGCGGCCCAACGGCAGCACGGTCACCGCTCCGACAGCCGTGACCGTCGGAGCGTACGAGGCGGATCCGTTCGCCGGGAACTGGACCGTCACCGCGTACGCCGTCTGCGCCAACCCGCTGCCCGGCCTGATCCGGGTGACGGCGGTCAGCGACACCGACCTGAACGACTTCCACGCCGCCACCGCGGCCTGCCCGTTCGGCAAGGTGCTGACCGGCACCGGCTTCGAGATGACCGGCATCACCGGCGAGGGGGTCGTCGACGACCTGCGCCCCAACGGCAGCCCGGTCAGCGCGCCCAACGCCGTCACCGTCGGGGCGTACGAGGTGGACACCTTCCTGGGCAGTTGGAACGTCCGGGCGTACGGGATCTGCGCGAACCCGATCCCGGGGCTGGTGCGGATCACGACGGTCAGCGCCCGCGACTCCAGCGACTCCCGCTTCAGCACGACGGTCTGCCTCAACGGGCAGGTGATGACCGGGGGCGGCTTCGAGGTGAACGGCGCGCTCGGTGAGGTGGTCGTGGACGACTTCCGGCCCAACGGCAGCGCCGCCACCGCGCCGGTCGCGCTCACCGCGGGGGCGTACGAGGAGGACCCGTTCGCCGGCAACTGGAACCTGCGGTCGTACGCGATCTGTGCCACCAGGTAATCCGTACGCCGGCAGCCGGCCACCGGGCCCGCCCGCCCATGCGGCCCCCCTCGACGGCCCGCCGGCCACCGGCACGGCCGCCCCGCCCGGCCGCGCACCCGCCGGGCTCCATCCGGGAGCCGCCCCTCGTCGGGCGGCTCCCGGATCCGTCGGTCCCGCCCGGAGCCGGCCGCCGACGAGACGCCGCGAGTCGCCGAGGCGAAAGCATCGATAGACTTGCATACATCACTGCCGGTCCGGTATGAAGTCCGCAAGCGCGTCGATGCGCCTGTTCCTGGAGGGGAGCGACTATGAAACTCGCCCTGCGTCGCCTACGGATGGCGGCGGTCACACTCGGTGCCTGCACTCTCGGGCTCAGCCTGGTATCGGTGCCCGCCGCCGAGGCGTACTCCGTCCGACCGCTCGCACCCCAATCCGAGCGGGCACCCGAGGCGGAGCAGTTCTCGGCGGAGGGCGTCACCACCGTCGGCGAGCTGCGCACCGTGAACGGCGTGTTGTCTCACGCTCCCGACGGCCGCAAGCAGGTTATCCGGCACCCCGGCGCCGCGTACGTCAAGGTGCACTTCAGCTCCCTGCGCCTGGCGCACGGCGACTACGTCACCGTGGCGAGCGCCGACGGCCGGGAGAGCTACCGGTACGACCGCTACCTCAACCGGGCCACCAGCTCGGACTACACCACCGACGGCGGTCCGGGCTTCTGGGCGATGTCCGTGGAGGGCGACACCGCGGTGGTGACGCTGCACAGCAGCCGTACCTCCCGCGCCAGGGCCGTGACCATCGACCGGTTCTGGCGCGGCTACGACCGGGCGGAGCTGACGCAGCACAACTTCTCCACGCAGTCGGTGTGCAGCACCGACGCCCGCCGCGACGTGGTCTGCTACCGCACCAGCCACCCCACCGAGTACGCCCGTGGCAACGCGGTCGCGCGGCTGCTGATCGCCGGCGGCGGCATGTGCACCACCTGGCGGGTGGGCAACACCAACCGCATGCTGACCAACAAGCACTGCATCTCGACGCAGTCCGCCGTCAGCGGTAGCGAGATGCAGTTCAACTACCAGTGCGCCACCTGCGGCGGCAACAACCCCGGCGCCGGCACCAAGGTCAGCGGCGCCACTCTCTACAAGGTCAGCAGCGGCGGTTCCAGCCAGCTGGACTACACCCTGTACTCGGTGAACAACTTCGCCAACATCCAGAGCTACGGCACGCTGTACCTGGCGACGACCGCCACCAGTAACGGCACCCAGATGTACATCCCCGGCCACGGCGACGGTCGCCCGAAGCGGTTGTCGATCTACGAGGACAGCCAGGGCGGTACGCGGTGCACCGTGCGGAACGCGAACTACAACACCTGGAACATCAGCTACAGCTGTGACACCTCCGGCGGCAACTCCGGCTCGCCGGTGCTGGACAGCAGCCACCGGGTGATCGCCCTGCACCACCTCGGCGGCTGCCCGTCGAACCAGGGCGCGAAGTCCCACCTGATCTACAACGAGATCAAGGGTCTGATCGACAACGGCTGACGACGACGGGCCGGCGGAGCGCACGTCGCGCTCCGCCGGCCCGTTCCGTCCTGCGACGGGGTGCCACGGCGAGGTCGTCGCCGTGGCACCCCGCTGTCAGCGCAGCCGGGACTCGATGGCCTCGATGATCCGGGGGCGCAGGTCCGCCGCACGGATGACCGCGTCGACGGAGCCGACCTCGACGGCGCGCTGGATGTTGTGCACCCGGTCGAACTCCGTCGCCACCTCGCCGAGCTTCTCCGCCCGGACCGACGCCCGCAGCTCGTCGAGTTCGGCGGTCAGCGCGGCGCGGTCGGTACCGGACGCCGCCGCGACGCGGGCCTCCAGGTCCCGTACCCGGTGATCGGCGGCGGTGCGGGCGTTGACCTCACCGGAGAAGACCACGGCGGCGGCGGGGGCACCACCGAGCACCGAGGCGAACGAGCCGTCGATCGCCAGGACGGTCATGTTCGGGTTCAACGCCTTCGAGAAGACCACGAACGCGCCGCCGTGATACCGCGAGATCACGCAGAACACGATGGGCCCGCGGAAGTTCACGATCGCCCGGCCGATCTCGGCTCCGTACTCCAGTTGCAGCTTGCGCATCGACTCCGGGGAGCCGTCGAAGCCCGAGAGGTTCGCCAGGACCACCAGGGGCCGGTTGCCGCTCGCCGCGTTGATCGCCCGCGCGGCCTTCTTCGACGACCGGGGGAACAGCGTGCCCGCGCTGTAGGTGTCCGGTCCGTCGGTGGGCGGGAAGCCCCGCCGCGGCACCGACCGGGACTCGATGCCCAGCAGGCACACCGGCATGCCGCCGAGGTGGACGTCCTGCACCACGGCGGTCTCCGCGTCGGCCATGCCCGCCCAGCGTTCCAGCACCGGGTGGTCCTGGTCGGACAGCGCCCGCATCACGGTCCGGATGTCGAACGGCTTCTTCCGCTGCGGGTTGGCGGTGGCGGAGAAGATCTCGCCGACCGTGGTGAAGTCGCTGCCCTCGACGACATGCGGGAAGCCGGAGATGTCGCGGTCGACCGGGTCGGTCGTGGTCGTCCGCCGCGGTGCCTCCTCGCCGGGCGCGACGTACGTGTGGTCGTAGTGCGCCATCAGCACGTCCCGGGCGGCGGTGAGGTTCGGCGCCCAGTACTGTGCCTGCCCGTTCGGGCCCATCACCCGGTCGTAGCCGCCGATGCCGTGGTTGTCCTCGGCCGACACGCCGCCGGAGAAGTCGAGCGACTGCTTGCCGGTGAGCACCATCGCCGACTCCGGCGTCATCACCAGGACGCCCCTGGTGTGCATGAGCATCGTCGCCTCGGCGTTCCAGTACGGCTGCGCGCCGACGTTGATGCCCGCGACGACGATGTTGATCTCTCCGCCGTCCTGGGTGAACTCCACGATCCGCTTCAGTGCCGCGGCCACCCAGTCCATGTTCTCCGTGCCGGAGGTCATCGAGATCCGGGCACCGGAGGAGAGCGCGTACCACTCCAGCGGTACCCGCATCCGCTCGGCCAGGTCGAGCGCGGAGATCACCCGGCGGCACTCCGGCTCGGACAACGCGCCGAGCGACTTCGTGGGATCGCCGAGCAGCACCACCCTGGTGACGCCCTGCGGGTGCCGCCGGGTCGGCGTGGTCACCACACCCGCGACGAGCGCCGCGGTGTTGCGCCCCTTCGGCCGGTTGACCGGTACCAGCACGTGCTGGTCGTCGAGGTCGTGTTCGACGAAGTCGCCGAGCAGGCCGGTCAGCTCGTACGGGTACACGGCGTTGCGGCTGCTCGCCCGCAGCACCTTCTGCCGGTAGTCGTCGAGCGGCTCGACCGGTTCGTCCGACGGGTCGCCGACGGTGAGCTCGGTGCCACCCGTGGCGTCGAAGGAGACCCGTACGGCGACCTTGGTCAGCTCGCCGGTCCTCGGGTCGCGCTGCCGCGCGATGAAGAGGATCTCCTCCAGCCCCGCACCCGCGGTCGTCGGCAGCACGCGGTCGGCGAGCATGTCCAGCTCCGCCCGGGTCAGGCCGCTCGGCGGCCAGACGTAGAGCACGATCCGGTTGGTGTTGAAGCGCTTCTTCGACGACCGTCGCGACTGCGTGCGGCGGATCGAGTCGAGGCAGGCGGCGAGGGTGTCCTCAGCCGTCGGCAGCGAGATCAGTCGACCGTCGTGCTCGCGCAGTTCGGTCAGGTCGCGTACCTGCGCGAACGCGACGAGACGGTCGTCGGACGGGTTCTCCCGCGCGACACACTGGAAGAGGTACACCTCCTCGTCCGACGACGGCAACCGGGTGAG
This sequence comes from Micromonospora nigra, assembly GCF_900091585.1. Lineage (NCBI taxonomy): Bacteria > Bacillati > Actinomycetota > Actinomycetes > Micromonosporales > Micromonosporaceae > Micromonospora > Micromonospora nigra. Next base: position 512,720 of record NZ_FMHT01000003.1, read on the forward strand.
GTCGAACTTGCTCAGCCGCTCGATCTGCATCCGCTGCGCGATGTACGGGTGCAGGCCACGGATCAGCCGCTCCTCGGCCATCCCGCTTCCCGACGGTCGGAACGTGAAGTGGTGGTGCATCACCGCGCCGCTACGACCGGCGACGGTGGCGGTGACCCTCTCGACCTGCTCAGGCAGGGGGTGCGCGCCGATGACCTCGTGCAGCGCCGCCACCATCGCGTCGGAGTCCGTCGGCTGGTTCTCCCAGGCGAGGTAGATGTCGGCGTTGATCGACCCCTCCCCGCTCGCCAGCTCGGCGAGCCCTCCCAGCGCGCTGCCGAACGCGTCGAAGCGCACGGCGGCGGAGACCACGCACGAACCTCCGCGCTCGGCGACCACGAACGTGCAGCCGGCGACCTCGCTCGTGCGGACGCTGAGACCCCGGTTCCCGTAGTACCGCCGGGTCAGCACCTCCAGCATGACCGCGTTGTCGAGGTCGTCACGGACGAGCCTCTGGCCGAGCAGCCGAACCAGCGGCTCGGTGCTGCGTACCATCTCGGCGACGCGCTCGGCGCGGTCCGGGGCGTCCGGGTGCGCGTCCAGGTGCTGCAGGTGCCGGCGGACCTGGGCGTAGACGCGGGCCCGGTTGCGGCGCAGCAGCGGCTGGGCGAACCAGGCGTACACCACACCGCGGGCCAGGTCGCAGACCACAGGGAAGCGGACCTGCGTCGCGGCCACCAGCCGTTCCAGCGCGAGACCGGCCGGCTCGCGCAGCGTGTCGGCCGGCGGTGGCTCCCGCAGCCACGCGCGCAGCAGCGTCGCGACGACCGTGGCGTCGGTGGAGGCACGCTGCTGGGCGAGGAAGATCCGGAACACCGCGGCCTCGAGCGCGGGGCTGCGCTCCAGGTCGGTGACACCGTAGTGCCCGAGCGCCTTGGCGAGCTTGGCCCGGAACGCCGGCGGCAGCCCCGCCCGCTCGACGTCGAGGCACTGCAGGTAGGTGTGGAAGTACTCGCGGGCGCTGTGCACGTGACCGTCGCCGCCGTCCTCGCCGCTCGGCCGGTTGCGGCTCAGCTCGGCGAGGTCGGCGAAGACGTTGACGAGTTCGAGTTCCCCGGCCAACGGCCGGTGGCCGTCCGCGATGGCCGCCAGCCGCGCGACGACGTAGTCGTCGAGCACCCGCCCTTCGTCGTGCGGGTCGACGTCGTAGCCGAGCAGCAGACTGCGCAGGTCCTCCAGGCCGCGCGCGGTGCGCTCCCGGGCCGGGGTCGTCCCGCGGGCGTCGGGCAGGTCCAGTTCGACGGAACCGGTGGCCGAGGTGTCCTCCGCCTCGGCGTCGGCGAGCGGCTCCAGGCGCAGCAGCGGTGCGCCGGCGTCCGCCTGGCTGCCCACGGAGACGAGGCACTCCTTCAACCGTGCCTTGAACGGTGCCCGCAGCACCGTCTCCATCTTCATGGCCTCCAGCACCAGCACCGGCGCACCGGCCTCGACCTCGGCACCCACCTTGACCGGCGTGGCGACCACCAGCGCCGGCATGGGAGAACGGACGATGCCGCCCTCGTCGCGGCTGACCCGGTGCGTCACGCCGTCCACCTCGATCAGATGGATCGGCCCGTGCGTGCCGGTCAGCAGGCGGTGGCGGGCGCCGTTGACGACGATCTGCCCACTGTGCCGGTCGAAGCGTTCGAGCTCCACGTCGGCGGTGCGCACCTCGCCGGCGGCCTCGATCCCGACCCGGAACCGATGGGCGCCGACCCGCGCGACGCGCAGGCGGTAGGAGGCACCCCGAAGCTTGAGATCCAGCGGTCGGCCGCTCTGGTGCTGCACCTGCGGGCTGCCGCCGAACGCCGTCGACAGCAGCCGTTGCCGCTCGGCACGTTCCTCCTCCTCGTAGGCCTCGATGGCGGCGGCCGCGAGCGCGACGGCGGTGTGCCGGTGTGACACGAGCCCGCCCTGGGCGTAGACGCGGTCGATCCAGCCGGTGTCCGCGCTGGCGTCGATCACCTCGGGCCGGTCGAGCAGGTCGATCACGAAGCTCTTGTTGGTCGCGCCGCCCTCGATGATCACCGTGGTCTCGGCCATCGCCCGGCGCAGCCGGCCCAGCGCCTCGTCACGATCGCGGCCGTAGGCGATGATCTTCGCGATCATCGAGTCGAAGTCGGCGGGGATGGTGTCCCCCTCGCTGACGCCGGTGTCCACGCGGATGCCGGGCCCGGCGGGCAGGTCGAGGCGGGCGATGCGGCCTGGGGCGGGAGCGAAGTCACGATCGGGGTCCTCGGCGTTGAGCCGGGCCTCGATGGCGTGCCCGCGCTCCACCGGCGGCTCACCGACGAGCCGAGTGCCGGACGCCACCCGTAGCTGTGCCTTGACCAGGTCGAAACCGGTGGTGGACTCGGTGATCGGGTGCTCGACCTGGAGGCGGGTGTTGACCTCGAGAAACGCGAACAGCCTGTCGCCGGGGTGGTAGAGGAACTCGACGGTCGCCGCGCCACGGTAACCGACCGCGACGGCGAGCCGTTCGGCCGACGCCTTGAGTTCGGCCGCCTGCGCCGGGCTGAGCACCGGCGACGCCGACTCCTCGATGATCTTCTGGTTGCGTCGCTGCACCGAGCAGTCGCGCACCCCGAGCGCCCAGGCGGTGCCCTCGCCGTCCGCGATCACCTGCACCTCGACGTGTCGGGCACCGGTGACCAGCCGCTCCAGGAACACGACACCGCTGCCGAACGCCCGCGCGGCCTCCTGGCTGGTGCGCTCGTAGGCGTCGGCGAGCTCGGCCTCGTTGGTGATCACGCGGATGCCGCGCCCGCCGCCGCCCGCGGTCGCCTTCAGCATCAGTGGGTAGCCGATCTCGGCCGCCGCCGCCAGGGCGGCGTCCAGGGTCTCGACCGCACCGCGGCTCCACGGCGCGACGGGCACGCCGACCTCCTCGGCGATCAGCTTCGCACCGATCTTGTCGCCGAGCTTGCGCATGGCCTCCGGACTCGGTCCGACGAAGGTGACGCCGACCCTCTCACACAGCTCCGCGAACGCCGGATCCTCGGCGACGAAGCCCCAGCCGACCCACGCGGCGTCGGCGCCGGTCTCCACGAGCGCGCGTTCCAGCACCGCCAGATCGAGGTACGGGCGCGCAGCAGCGGGACCGAGTTCGTAGGACAGGTCCGCTTCGCGGACGAATGTGGCGGTCCTGTCGACGTCGGTGTGCAGGGCGACGGTCTCGATCCGGTGCCCGCTCTCGGCGGCCAACTCCCGGACAGCGTGGATGAGCCGCATCGCGGCCTCACCACGGTTGACGATGGCGACACGACTGAACACTCGATCAAGCCTTCCTGTAAGAACCACGATGTACGCACCCGGTGACGCGGTGATTCCGACAGTGTTCACCCTTCCCGCCTCGTCGGCTACGCCCCGACCCGGACAGCGCACGATCCATAGTCACCGCAATCAGCAAGAGCGTCGAGCACCTCCGTCTGACCAGGGCGTATCCGAGCGGACGGCGGCGCACGCCCGAGTACGGGCGTACGGGCGCGACCCGCCGGCCAGTCGTCGGCGAGGGCGACCGATCCGGCTCAGTGCTCGGCGGTGATCCCCGGGGCGAGGCCATCGTCGACGGCGAGCTCCACATCGGGTGGTGAAGGTCGGGTCCGCGGCGAGCAAGAGGGCGCAGGCCATGGCAGAGCAGCTCGGCGGGCCCGCGAAACCGTGCCGTCCACAACTCGGTGAGCACCTCCCGCTCGGCGGCATGCAGGCCCGCTATCGCGCCGGTCGGCAGGGCGACGCCCCTGACCAGCGCCACTGAGCTGCGACTACGCCTCAGTGACGAGCTCGCGCCCCACCGGCCGGTTCTCCGACGGTGCCTGGCTGGTCGATCGGGCGGCCCTCGGTCGCCCCGAACCGCGCGTGAACCGCAGCCACCATGGTCAAGTGGCCACTGGCGGGCACCAGCGATCACCGCTGCCGGGCGGTACCGCCCGCGGCGATGGTGTCCCGTCTCACCGCCGTCTCGCTCCCCTGGTGACCGTGGCAGGCCGGTACCCTTGATCAGGACCATACTGTGCGCATATGTCCGATTCGAGGGGGGACCATGCCCGATCACGCGTCCGGCCACATCGACCTCGCCCGCCTTCAGGAAGTGCTCGACGGACCGTGGGCCGAGGTCCGCAACGCGCACCGGAACCAACTCGACGCGCGTTTCCTCCCGGTGTACGGCGAGACCGGCGACCAGGCACGTGAGCGGATCACCCGACTGCTCACCGCACTCCCCGTCGAGCTTGGTATCGCGTCGGCCTTCCCCACCGAGTACGGCGGCAGTTCCGACGTCGGTGGCTCGATCGTCGCCACCGAGATGCTGGCGCAGGTCGACCTGTCGCTGATGGTCAAGGCGGGCGTGCAGTGGGGCCTGTTCGGCGGCGCCGTCCTGGCCCTCGGCACCCGGCGGCACCACGACGCCTACCTGCGGGACATCATCTCGGGCAAGATCTTCGGCTGCTTCGCGATGACCGAGACCGGTCACGGCTCCGACGTCCAGAATCTGCGCACCACCTGCACGTACGACCCGCAGACGCAGACCTTCGACCTGCACACCCCGCACGAGGCGGCCCGCAAGGACTACATCGGCAACGCGGCCCGGGACGGGCGGATGGCGGTGGTCTTCGCGCAGCTGGTCGCCGACGGACGGCGGCACGGCGTCCACGCGTGGCTGGTCCCGATCCGCGACGCCCAGGGCAACCCGCTGCCCGGCGTGACCATCGGCGATGCTGGAGCCAAGGCCGGCCTGCTCGGGGTGGACAACGGCCGGCTCAGCTTCGACCACGTGCGGGTGCCACGGGACATGCTGCTGGACCGGTACGGTCAGGTCGCGCAGGACGGCACGTACTCCAGCCCGATCGAGAACGACTCCCGGCGCTTCTTCACCATGCTCGGCACGCTCGTCCGCGGTCGGGTGAGCGTGGGTGGTGCCGCCTCGGCGGCCACCCGGTCGGCGCTGACCATCGCGGTGCGCTACGGCGACATCCGCCGCCAGTTCGACACCCCCGAATCGGACCGGGAGGTGCTGCTCAACGACTACCTGGCCCACCAGCGCAAGCTGCTGCCCGCCCTGGCCACCACCTACGCGCTGCACTTCGCCCAGGCTCAGCTGGTCGCCGCGGTGCACGAGGTGCAGGGCGGCGACGGCCCGGTCGACGAGCTCCGGCAGCGGGAGTTGGAGTCCCGGGCCGCCGGGCTCAAGGCCGCGCAGACCTGGCACGCCACCAGGACCATCCAGATGTGCCGCGAGGCCTGCGGCGGCGCCGGTTACCTGGCCGAGAACCGGCTGCCCGGTCTCAAGGCCGACACCGACGTCTTCACCACGTTCGAGGGCGACAACACCGTGCTGCTCCAACTGGTGGCCAAGGGGCTGCTCACCGGCTACCGGGACGAGTTCGGTTCGCTGGACGGCTGGGGGCGGGCCTCCTTCGTCGCCGAACAGGTCCGGGAGATGGTGCTCGAACGCACCGAGGCGCGGTCGGTCATCGAACGGCTGATCAGCGCCGTGCCCGGCCGCGACGAGGAGGTCGCCGTCACCGACCGCGGCTGGCAGCTCAAGGTCTTCGAGGACCGCGAGGCACACCTCCTCGACGGCGCGGTCCGCCGCCTGCGCAACGGCGCGGCCACGAAGAAGGACCGGCCCTTCGACATCTTCAACGACGTCCAGGACCACGTGCTCACCGTCGCCGCCGCGCACATCGACCGGGTCACCCTGGAAGCGTTCGTCGCCGGCATCGAGGACACCGCGGACCCACAGGTCCGGGCGCTGCTCTCCCGGGTCTGCGACCTGTACGCGCTCAGCGTCATCGAGGCCAACAAGGGCTGGTTCCTGGAGCACGGCCGACTCACGCCGGCCCGCTCCAAGGCGATCACCGGGGTGGTGAACGGCCTGCTCAAGGAACTGCGCCCGTACATGCGCACGCTCGTGGACGGTTTCGCCATCCCGGACGCCTGGCTGCACTGCGCCATGCTGCGCGAGGAACCCCACCGCCAGGAGACCATGGCCGCCCACGACTCCGCCGGTGATCCGCAGGCGGTCCCGGCGTAGGCAGGCGGTTCCTGCGCCAGGTGCTCCAGGGCGTCCTGTCGCGGGGTGCGGGTGGCGTCGGTGGCGGGGGGCCTTCGCCTTGCCGGCCACCACCCCTTCGCTGACCGTCATGTCGACACGATGCCGGCAGTCACGTCGGCAGCCCCGGAGCGGCGACGAAGCGCAGTTCGGCGCTGCGCCGCCGGCCGTCCGGGCCGGTGAACCAGAGCTGGTCGGGGGCGGGAAGCATCTCGGTGACGCTGACCCGGGCGTCCGTCCCGGCGGTCCGCGCCGCCCGGCGTACGGCCCGGCAGAGCACCTCCACCGAGGCGAGGCTGGCCAGGTCGACGTGGATCGGCTTCTGTTCCCCGGTGCACCGGACGAAGACGTGCCGGGGCAGCCCGTGCCGGACCGCCCAGGCGCGGGTCCGGCGGTAGCGGCGCGCCTCGTCGGAGTCGGCCGTGAAGTCGACGGTGCTGGCGGGGAAGGTCCACGACTCCCGGTTGACCACCAGCCGGTCGATGGTCACGCGGGGCCGGTGCGGGGCCGGGGACAGCAGCCGGAAGTGTGGCATCAGGTTCGCCGCCACCAGGTCCGACACCACCTCCAGCAGGTCGTGGCACACGCCGTCGCGGCGCCGCCGCACGACCAGCCGGCCGTCGCGGTCGACCACGTCGCAGCCGCCGACGACCAGGTCGTGCTCCGGGTCGTGACCACAGGTGTCGGGGGCGAACACCAACCGACGGTCCGCGGTGGTGCGCAGCCGCGGGGAGAACCGGGTCGCGCTGCCGCCCTGTGCCCCGGTGGCCCCGAGCCGGACCGTCCCGCCGGGCAGGTCCGCCACCATCGCCCGGGCCAGGTCGTCCGGCGCGGGGTGGCACTCCACCCAGCTCGCGTACCGCATCGTGTGGTAGCCGGGATGCAGCTCGCCGAGAACCCAGTCGACGTCCCCGGCGGCGACGGCGGCCAGGTCCGGTGCGGCGATCATCAGATCCGGGCTGTGCTGGGCCGCCGACGGCCAGCCGGGCGGGCCGGCGGGGAACGCGGCGGCGACGCCGGCCCGCAGGTCGGCGGCGTCCCGCCACACCCGGCGGTTCCCGTCGTCGACGGCGAGCAGCCGTTCCCAGCGGGCGGCCAGGGCGCGGGTCAGCGGCCGGACCACCGGTTCCGGGTCGTCGATCAGCACGCCCCGGGCAGCCAGCCACAACTCCGCCAACGGCACCACGCCGTCCGGCCGCCCGGCGGTGAGCTGGTCGAAGTGGGTCCGCAGGGCCCGCCGGTAGAGGGCCGCACCGGCCGCCGTGTACCACCGGGCACTGTCGAGCAGCAGCGTCAGCGGAGCGCGCAACGTCGCCAACGCCGTCGGGCCGATGGTGACCGTGTCCGGCTCCCGGCACTCCTCGAAGACCAGGGTGCGCCCGGCGTACAGCTGACCGGCCGCCCGGGCCGGGGCTTCGCCGGTCAGCTCGGTGAAGGTCGCGCCCAGCGCGGCCAGGGCGTCGCGGACCGCCGTCGCGTCACCCCGGGCCGCCGCCACCGTCGCCGCCACGGCGGTGAACCGGTCGAGGGCGGTGAGGGCGGTTTCGCGTACGGCGGGATCGTCGACCCGGTCCACGACGGCCCGCATGGTGGCAGCGGGGTGCAGGTCGTCCGGGGGTGCCTCCAGTGTCCACTCGATCCGGCGGTCGGCGTGCAGCCGGTCCAGCGCGGTACGGACCCGCTCCGGGTCGGTGGTGGGGCCGGCCGGGTCGGCGCAGACCGCCGCGACCACCTCCCGGGCGGTGCGGTCCGGCCGCAGCGCCCGCAGCACGGCCGCCTCGACCGGTTCCAGGGGCACCGGCTCGGCCAGCGGGACACGGAGTGCTTCCCCGTCGACGTCGAGCAGGGGCAGCAGCCGGGGCACCAGCCAGGGCCGCAGCGGTGGGGCGAGCGCCCGGCCGAGCGCCGCGAGGGCCCAGCCTTCCAGGTAGAGGGTGCGGTCGCCAGCGGTGCCGTCGTGAGCGGGGCGCACCGGCTCGGCCTGGGCCGGGTCGATCCGCCCCCAGCGCAGCGGCCCGAAGAAGCCGATCGTGTCGTTCTTCAGGCAGTACCGGTGCAGGTAGCTGGTGACCAGTGCCTCGGTCCGGCGGTGCCGGCCGGTGCGGGCCACGGTCTCCGGGTCGCGGCGCAGCAGGGTGTCGAAGCCGTTGTCCAGTGCGGCCGGGTTCTGCCAGGCGACCGCCTCGCGGATGCGGGGGTCGGCGGCGACCCGGTGCAGCGCCCGCGCGAGGGCCCGCTCGGCGACCCGGAACCGGGCGAGGTAGTCGTCCGGTTCCCCGCCGTCGTTGGCCGTGTCGGCCAGCCCGGCCAGTTCCGGGTCGGCCAGGGCCTCCACCAGGTCGGCGGGGAAACCGGCCGCGCGGACGCAGAACCACCGCCACAGGCCCCAGCCGCCACCGAGCGGAACCAGATGCGGGTCGGCCATCAGCCGGCCCGGACCGCGGTCATCAGGTGGTCGGTGTCCGAGCGGGTGAGCACCTGCTGCCGTACGTCGGTGAAGCCTGCCTCGTGCAGCAGCCCGACGAGTTCGTCGTGGCCGTAGGCCCGACCGCCCTGGGTGTGGAAGAGGTTCAGGCTGAACATCCGGACGAACGCCTCGCCCGGACCGGCCGGCCGCTCCGGCACCTCGGCGAGCGGTTCGAGCAGCGCCACCCGGCCGCCGGGTCGCAGCGCGGCGGCGGCCCGGCGCAGCAGGGTCAGCGTCTCAGCCGGCTGGTAGCCGTGCACGATGTTGAAAAGCAGCACCAGGTCGTGGCCGGTGCCGTAGTCGACCTCGAAGAGGTCGCCCGCGCGCAGGGTGACCCGGTCGGTCAGGCCGGCGGCGGCGGTGGTCCTCGCCCCCTGGGCCAGCGCGCCGGCCAGGTCCACGACGGTGGCCCGCAACTGCGGGTGCGCGGTGAGGAAGGCGACCGGGTAGCTCGCGTGCCCGCCGCCGACGTCGAGCAGACTGCGCGCGTCGGACGGCACCGGCACCAGCTCGACGATCTCCGCACCGAGCCAGTCGGCGAGGCGACGCAGCATGGTCTGGAAGTCCGCGAGGACCTCGGGCTGCTTCTCCAGCCAGGCGTAGAAGTCGCCGGTCGGGGCGCCGGAACGGATCGACGTCTCCAGGTCGTGCCACCAGCCGGTGAGCAGCGCCGACCAGAAGGAGAGCACCGGCGCGAAACTGTCCGGGGTGGCCCGCAGCAGCCAGCGCGCGGTGTTGGCGCTGTTGGCGTACCGGCCGTCGGCGCGGGTCAGGTAGCCGTAGCCGACCAGCGCGTCGAGGAGGATCCGCAGGCCGAGCGGGTCGGTGCCGGTCTGCGCGGCGAGTTGCTCGACCGGGAGCGGGCCGTCGGCCAGCGCCTCGAACACGCCCAGCCGCAGCCCGGCTCCGGCGCTGCGGAAGGAGACGGCGTCGAGCAGGTCGAGGTAGGCGGCGGGGGCGGCGTCGGAGGCGTGGAACTGCTGCGCCTCCTCCGGGCTCAACGGCACCGGCATGGCGATGGCTCCTTCACGAGGCTGGTCGAGGGTCGGCGGAAACGGTCGCGGGTTCCGGGGTGCCGTCGTGGTCGGCAGTGTCGTCGGGGAGGGCGTCGGGCAGGTCGTCGACGCCGCGCAGCACCGGCCGGGTCCAGGCGAGCGCGGCGAGGAGCACCATCGCCACCCCGGTGACCGCGAAGAGCAGCGCGATTCCCCGGCCCTCCCCGGTGCCGACCACCCGGCCCACCGAGTCGGCGAGGGCACCGTCCGGGCGCAGCAGCGGCTCGAACAGGCCGTCGGCGATCGGCCCGGCCAGCACGTACGCCAGCGGCACGCTGGCGTCGCCGATGACCCGGGCGGTGGCGAGCACCCGGCCCAGCACGGACGGTTCGGTCTTGGTCTGGATCAGCGTCATGGTGGAGCTGTTCACGATCGGCAGGGTGAACAGGAAGAGGGGGGCGACCACACCGATCAGCCAGGCGGACGGGGCCGCCGCGTGCAGGACGAGGGCCACTCCCCCGGCGGCGAGTCCACCGCAGACGGCGGTGACCCGGCGGGTCGGCCCGCCCCACGCGCCCATCACCAGGCTGCCGGCGAAGAGGCCGGCGCCCCCGGCGAACATCAGCACGCCGAGGGTGTCCGCCGTGGTGAACGAGAGGATCAGCGGCTGCACCAGCACCCCGGCGATGCCGAAGAGGAAGTTGTACGCGCCGAAGACCACCATGAGCTGGAGCAGGCCGGGTCGTTGCCGCAGGTGCCGCCACCCGGCGGTGGCTCCCCGCAGCACCGCCTCGGCGGGGCCGGAACCGGCCGGGCGGGTCACCTCGGCGGGCAGCCGGACCAGCAGCAGGGTCGCGGCCGCGACCACGAAGGTGCCCAGGTCGATCGCCATGACCCCGCCGATCCCGATGGTCACCACGAGCACCCCGGCGATCAGCGGCGCGGCGATCTGCACCGCCCGGGAGACCTGCATGAGCCCGTTGAACCGGCCCAGGTGCCGCTTGCCGATCAGCGCCGGGGTCATCGCCTGGTAGGCGACCTGGTGCACGGTCGACGCGGCGGCACTCACCGCGGTCGCCAGGTAGATGTGCCAGACCTGGAGTGCGTCGGCGACGACCAGCGCGGTGAGCGCCGCCGTGCCGGCGGCGGCGACGGTGTCGGCGACCAGCATCAACCGGCGGCGGTCGCGGCGGTCGGCGAGCGCCCCGGCGAAGGGCGCGAACAGGACCGCCGGCAGGGTCGCGGCGAGGAAGATCAGCGAGAACTGGGTGACCGACCCGGTGCGCTGGTAAACCCAGACACCGAGGACGAACGCGGTGAGGCTCGACCCGACCAGCGAGACCAACTGGCCGAGCCAGATCGCGGCCCACCGGGCGGTGGGGGTGGTGCGGTCATCCATGGGCCCTCCCGGGCGGCGGGTCGAGGAAGCCGGCGGCCACGAACGCCGCCAGGTAGGTGTGCAGCAGCCGTTCGTCGGCAGCCGGGCAGGTGATCCCGGCCGCCGCGAGCACCGTCTCGGTGCCGGTGCAGTCGAAGTCGGGCTGCGTCCGGACGGGGGTGTCCGCGCCGAAGAGCGGTGCGAACCGGGCCAGCGCGGCGTCCGGGCGGTCCAGCAGCGCCGCCCGCCAGCGCGGGTACGCCACCAACGTGACCGGGTAGCCGAAGCTGGCCAGCGCGTCGGCCAGGGCGGCGTACGACATGGTCCGGTTGTTGTAGTAGTGGTGGTCCGCGGTGGAGCCGGTGCGGGTCAGGTGCCCGATGCCGGCCCCGACGTAGTCGACCGGCGCGAGGTCGGCGGGGTCGTCGATCTCCGGTACGGCACCGAGCTGCACGCAGGTCTTCAGCAGCCGGCTGAAGAAGTCGTCGGTGTTGCCGACGCCGCTGCCGGCGTCGCCGGTGATCCTTGCGGGCCGGTGCACGCCGACCGGCAGCCCCCGCTCCCGGGCGGCGCGGACCAACGCGTCGGCCACCCACTTGCTGCCGTTGTAGCCGTCGTGGAGGCCGTCGCAGTCGGCCGGGACGTCGCCCTCGCGCACCAGCGTGCCGGTGCGGGACGGGGTGACGAAGACCCCGAGGGTGGAGACGAAGTGCACCGCGCTCGGCCGGCCGGTGGTGGCCAGCCGGAGCACCTCCAGCGTGCCGCCGACGTTGGCCGGGCGCAGCGCCGGATACGGCTGCACGAAGTTGACCACGCCGCCGTTGTGCACGATCGCGTCGAGCCGTTCGCCCAGCTCGGCGAAGTCCACGCCGGTCAGGCCGAGTCGGGGTGCGCCGAGGTCACCGGGGACGCCGACGAGGCGGTCGGCGTACTCCGGTCGCCAGAGGCCGTACCTGTGCAGGTTGGCGCGGACCCGGTCGAGCGCGGCGGCCGGGGTGTCGGCGCGGACCAGGCAGTGCACGGTGGCGGTGCTCGCGGCGAGCCAGTCGGCGAGCAGGTACGCCCCGAGGAAGCCGGTCGCCCCGGTGCAGAGCACCGACCGTGGCGGCGCGGCCGGCACCCCGGGCGGTACGGCCAGGTCGTCGGCCAGGCGGGCCTCGGCCCGCAGCAGGTCACCCCCGGCGTCGGCGGTGGGCCCGGCACCGTCGAGGACGGCGGCGAGACCGGCCAGGTCGGCGGTGGAGAACAGCTCCCGAAGCGGCAGGTCCACGCCGAGCGCGGCCCGGATCCGGGTCACCACGCTCGCGGCGAGCAGCGAGTGGCCGCCGAGGTCGAAGAAGTTGTCCTGCCGGCCCACCGGGCCGGTGTCGAGCAGCTCGGCCCAGATGTCGGCGAGCGCCTTCTCCGTGGGGGTGGTCGGCGGCTCGTGCGCCGGCCGGTCGGTCTCCTCGGGGCGGGGCAGGGCGGCCAGGTCGAGCTTGCCGTGCCGGTTGGTGGGCAGGTCGGGCACCCGGACGAAGCAGGCGGGGACGAGGTGTTCCGGCAGCCGGCGACGCAGTGCGGTCCGGGCCGCCGGCCCGTCCGGGACGGTGTCGTCGCCGACCATGTAGGCGACGAGCCGGGGGCCGGCCGGGGCGTGGTCGACGACCACGGCGGTACGCCGGACTCCGGGCAGGGTGGCGCAGGCCGCCTCCACCTCGCCGATCTCGATGCGGTGCCCCCGGATCTTGACCTGCTGGTCGGTGCGGCCGAGGAACTCGAGGGTGCCGTCGGCGCGGTGCCGGGCCAGGTCACCGGTGCGGTAGAGCCGCGACCCGGGTGGGCCGTACGGGTCGGGCACGAAGCTGCCGGCGGTCTCGGCGGCGTTGCCGAGGTAGCCCCGGGCGGGGGCGGTGCCGCCGACGAAGACCTCGCCGACCAGGCCGATCGGCACCGGCCGCAGGTCGGCGTCGAGGACGTGCACCCGGACGTTCGGCACCGGGCGGCCGATCGGCAGCCGGGTCAGACCGGGCAGCTCATTCGCGTCCACGGTGGCGTAGGTGGTGGCGCAGACGGTCGCCTCGGTCGGGCCGTAGTGGTTGTGCAGGGTGACCCGGCCGGCGGTGAGACCGGCCCAGCGGCGCACGGTCTCCAGGTCGACGGCCTCCCCGCCGACCATCATGGCGCGGAGCGGACCGACGTCGACCGCGTCGGGCTGCGCGGCGAGGTCGCCGACCCAGCGGGCCCACAGCGGCGCGGCGGTGTCGACCAGGGTGAGGCCGTGGGTGCGGCACAGCTCGGTCAGGCCCGCTCCGGTGATCGCGGCCGGCTGCCGGTGCACCACGATCGCGGCCCCGCTGACCAGGGCCGGGAAGAGGTCGCCGACGGAGGCGTCGAAACTCAGCGGGGGCAGCATGAGCAGCCGGTCGCCGGGGCCGATGCCGTGCAGGTCGGCGAAGGCCAGGGCCAGGTTGACGGCGGTGCGGTGGCTGACCATCACCCCCTTGGGCGTGCCCGTGGAGCCGGAGGTGTGGATGACGTAGGCGAGCTGGTCCGGATGGACCTGCCGGGGGGCCACCGGTGGCGGGTCCCCGGCCGGGCCGCCGTCGACGGGCGGGCCGTCGGTGTCGACAGTGCGGCCGGCGGTGCCGACGGGCAGTCCGTCGGTGTCGACGGCGAGCACGGTGCCGGCGTACGGCTGGTCGTCGGGTTCGTCCGGCGGGGCGGCGATGGTGGCGGCGAGGTCGGCGTCGGTGAGGCAGACCGTGGTGCCCGCGGCGGTGAGCAGGGCACGCAACCGGGCCGGCGGGTGGGTGGGGTCCAGCGGCAGGTAGCCGGCCCCGGCCTTGAGGATCGCCAGCAGGCCGGTGACGGCGGCGCGGCCGGCGGCCAGCGCGAGCCCGACCGGCTCGTCGGGGCGGACCCCGAGGCGGCACAGGTGCGCGGCGAGCCGGTCGGCGTCCGCGTCCAGCCGGCCGTAGGTCAGGGCCGGCCGGTCCGGCTCGTCCGGGCTGACGTCCAGCAGGGCGGGCGCCTGCGGGTCGGCCGCCGCCCGGGCGCTGACCAGCTCGTGCAGCCCCACCCCGGCGGGGTACGCCCGGTCGGTGGCGTTCCAGGCGGCCAGGTCGCGTCGCTCGGCGGGGCCGGTCAGGTCCAGTTCGGACAGGCGCAGGTGTGCCCGGGTGGCCAACGCCCACAGCACGGACCGGAACCGGTCGACGAACCGGTCGATGGTCGCCTGGTCGAACAGGTCGGTGTTGTAGTCGACCAGGCCACTCAGGCCGGCCGGGGACTCGTGCACCGCCACGGTGAGGTCCAGCCGGGAGGTCTCCCGCAGGACCGACACGGGGCGGACGGCGAGACCGGCCCTCGGACCGGCGACACCGGCCTGGTTCAGGACCAGCATCACCTGGAAGAGCGGGTTACGGCTCAGGTCGCGGGGCAGTCGGACGGTCTCGACGATCCGTTCGAAGGGCAGCTCGGCGTGGGCCAGGGATGCCACACAGGTGCCCCGGACCCGGGCCAGTGCCTCGGCCAGGGTGGGGTCCCCGGCCAGGTCGGTGCGCAGCGGCAGGCTGTTGACGAGCAGGCCGACCATCTGCTGCTGCTCGGCGTCGGTGCGCAACGTCACCGGGGAGGCGACGCAGACGTCGTCGGTGCCGCCGAGGCGGGCCAGCAGCACCTGGAGGCCGGCGAGCAGGATCATGAAACGGGTGCAGCCGGTGCGGTGCGCCAGGCTGTCGAGCGCCGCGACCAGGTCGTCGGCGACGGCGAAGCCGTGGGTGCGGCCAGGGAAGGTCTGGGTGGCCGGGCGCGGTCGGTCGGTGGGCAGGTCGAGCAGGCCGGAGGAGCCGGCCAGTCGGTCGGCCCAGAAGCTGCGCAGCCGGTCGGCGGCGGCCCCGGCCAGCCGGTCGTGTTGCCACAACACGTAGTCGGGGAAGTGCACGGCCGGCGGAGCCGGCGACGTGGCGGCCCCGGTGAGGCGGCGGCGGTGGCCGTCGAGGAGTCCGGTGAGCACGATGTCGAGGGACCGTTCGTCGGCGACGATGTGGTGCAGGCTGACCACCAGCAGGTGTTCCTCGACGTCGAGCCGGCCCACCCGGACCCGCACCAGCGGCGCCCGGCCCAGGTCGAAGGGGGTCTCACTCTCCCGGCGGACGGCAGCGACGACGGCCGCCTCGCGACCGGTGCGCGGCACCGTGGTCAGGTCCTCCACCACGAGCCGGCACCGGGCAGCCGGGTCGTCGGCCGGCAGGACGACCTGCTCCACCGCCCCGTTCCGCTCCACGAACCTGGTCCGCAGGGCGTCGTGCGCGGCGACGACCTCGTCGAGCGCGGACTGCAGGGCGGCCAGGTCCAACCGGCCGGTGATTGCGACCGCCTGGTTGAGCACGTACGCCGGGTTGCCCGGCTGGAGCCGGTCGAGGAACCACATGCCCTCCTGCATCGGGGAGAGCGGCACCCGGGTGCCCGGTGACCGGCGCGGAATCCCGGCGGGCCGGGTCGCCGTGGCCAGTCCCCGCCGGGCCATCAGTTCCCGGATGAGGCGTTCCCGGTCGGGTCCGGGGGCGGTCATCCCTGGCCGCCCAGCAGTGCCCGCAGTTCCTCGTCGGAAAGGTCGGCCACCTCCTGCCGGAGGGCGGCGACGGCGTCGACCTGACCGGCGACCGGCTCGGCGGTGCGCAGCGCGCCGGCCATCGTCGCGATCGTCGGGGCCTCGAAGAGGACCCGGATCGGCACCTCCGTCTCCAGCGTCGCCGCGATCCGGCTCAACGCCTGCGCGCCGAGCAGCGAATGCCCGCCGAGCCGGAAGAAGTCGTCGTGCACGCCGATCCCCTCGACCCGCAGCACCTCCTGCCAGATCCCGGCGAGCACCTGCTCGAGGGGGTCGCGGGGGGCGACCCGCTCCGCCTGCGGGTCGGTCCATCGGGGAGCGGGCAGGGCGTTACGGTCGACCTTGCCGTTGTCGGTGAGGGGCAACGCGGTCAACGGCACCAGGGCCGCGGGCAGCATGTACTCGGGCAGGCGGCCGGCCAGGCCGGGGCGGACCCGGTCGGCGAGGGAGTCCGGGTCGACGCCGGGCACCGGCACGGCGTACGCCACCAGTCGGGTGTCGCCGTCCCCGCCGGCCCAGGTGCTCACCACCGCGTCCGCGACCAGGTCGTGGCCGCGCAGCAGCGCCTCGATCTCGCCCAGTTCGATCCGGAACCCACGCACCTTCACCTGGTGGTCGGCGCGGCCGAGGAACTCCAGCCGGCCGTCGGCGCGCTGCCGGGCCAGGTCACCGGTGGCATAGAGGCGGGCACCGGGCTGGTCGGCGAACGGGTCGGGGACGAACCGGCCGGCGGTCAGGCCGGGCCGGCCGTGGTATCCCCGGACCACCCCCGACCCGCCGATGTGGATCTCGCCCACCACGCCCACCGGCACCGGCTGGTGGGACTCGTCGAGAAGATAGATGCGGGTGTTGGCGATCGGCGCGCCGAGGTCCACGGCGGCCGGGGCAGGTGACACGGGGGCGGCGGCGGACCAGACGGTGGTCTCGGTGGGCCCGTAGCAGTTCCACAGGGTCGCGCCGTCGGCCAGCAGGGCGTCGGCGAGATCCCGGGGCAGGGCCTCGCCGCCGCACAGGCGCAGCCGTAGCGCCGACGGTACGCCCCCGGAGGCCAGCAGCAGCCGCCAGGTCGCCGGGGTGGCCTGCATGGCGGTGATCCCCGCGTCGGTCAGGCGACGGCGCAGTGCCGTGCCGTCACCGACCTCGTCGGCGCCGACGACCAGCAGCGGGACGTCGAGCAGCAGCGGCACCAGCAGTTCCAGCACCGAGATGTCGAACGACAGGGTGGTGACCGCCGCGAACCGGTCGGCGGGGGTCAGGTCGAGGTCGTCGTGGAAGGAGGCGACGAGGTTGACCACGCAGCGGTGCGGGACCGCGACGCCTTTCGGCCGGCCGGTCGAACCGGAGGTGTAGATGAGGTATGCCAGCCCGTCCGGATGCACCGGAACCGCCGGGACCGGCTCGTCCGGGCCGGAGGCACCGGGCTGGTCGTGGGCGGGCAGCGGACCGTCGTCGTCGAGGAGCAGCACCGCCGCCGAGCCGTCCAGCACCGCGCCGAGCCGCGCGACGACCGCCCGCTGGGTCAGCACGACCCGGGTGCCGGAGTCGGCGAGCATGTGGCGCAGTCGCTCCGGGGGCAGGGTGGGGTCGAGTGGCAGGTAGCCGGCCCCGGCCCGCCACACGCCGAGCACGGCCGCGACCATGTCGACCCCACGGTCCACGCAGATGCCGACCGGGGTGTCCGGGGCGACACCGGCGGCGAGCAGGCGTCGGGCGATCCGTCCGGCCCGCCGGTGCAACCCGGCCCGGTCCAGCTGCCCGTCGGGGCCGGTGACGGCAGGTGGGGCGCCGGGCTCGGCGGGGTCGGTGGGCAGCAGGTCCAGGATGGTAGCGACCGGCAACGTACCCCGGTCGGTCTGGTTCCACTCGACCACGGCCCGCCACCGCTCCACCCCGCTGAGCAACGGGATCCGCGTCAGGGGCCGGTCCGGGTCGGCGACCGCCGTGTCCAGCAGGGTGCACAGGTGCCGGGCCAACCGGTCGACCGTGGACGCGTCGAACAGGGCGGTGTCGTACTCGATCGCCAACCGCAGGGCGCCCTCGGCGGTGATCTCGCCGACCAGGGTGAGGTCGAACTTGGCGGTGCCGCTGTCGACCTCCAGCGAGGTGGTCGTGCAGCCGGCGAGCCGGAAGGCGTTGTCCGGGGTGTTCTGGAGGATGATCTGGGCCTGGAAGATCGGCGCGTGGGCCAGGCTGCGTTCCGGCTGCAGTTCCTCGACCACCCTTTCGAAGGGCACCTCGGCGTTGCCGAGCCCGACCAGCGTGACCTCCCGTACCCGCTGCACAAGTTGCCGCAACGACGGGGAGCCGGCGGACGAGACCCGCAGGGCGAGAGTGTTGACGAAGAACCCGACCAACTGCTCCAGGTCGGGGTGTTCCCGGCCGGCCACCGGGGTGCCGATCACGATGTCGTCCTGCCCGCTGTGCCGGGACAGGACAGCCTGGAAGGCGGCGAGCAGGGTCATGAACATGGTGACCCCGGTGTCCCGGTTGAACTCCTCGATGCGCCGGGTGGCCGCCGCCGGCACGGTGAAGTAGTGGCAGGCGCCCCGGTACGAGCGGCTGGTCGGGCGGGGCCGGTCGGTGGGAAGGCTGAGCAGGGCCGGGGCCCCGCGCAGGTGCGCCACCCAGTAGTCGAGCTGGCTGCGCAGGGCATCGCCGGCGAGCCGGTCCCGCTGCCAGACGGCGAAGTCGGCGTACTGGGTGGGCAGGTCGGGCAGGCGGGCGGGCGTACCGGCCGACGCGGCGGCGTACGCGGTCACCAACTCCCCGAAGATCACCCCGAGCGACCACGCGTCGGAGACGATGTGGTGCACGCAGAACGCCACGTGGTGCCGGTCCGCGTCGGTCCGGACCACCGTCACCCGCAGCAGCGGGCCCCGGGCCAGGTCGAACGGTTGGCCGGACTGTTCCCAGACGAGCCGGGTGGCCTCGGCGTCGCGCCGATCCGTCGGCAGCCCGGTCAGGTCGACCTCGGTGAGGTCCACCTCGCCGGTCGGTCGGACCACCTGCACCGGTTCGCCGCCGGATTCGCTGAAGGTGGTGCGCAGCGCCCCGTGCCGGTTGACGATCGTGGTCAGCGCGGTGCGCAGCGCCGCGACGTCCAACGGCCCGTGCACCCGGTACGCGACGGGGATGTTGTAGACCGGCACGCCGCTGGTGAAGCGGTCCAGGAACCACAACCGCTGCTGGCCGAAGGAGACCGGGTAGCTGCGGGGCGCACTGGCCCGTTCGGTGAGCAGCCTGGCCAGCAGGGCCCGCTTGCCGCCGTTGCCGGACGCGGTGGAGTCGGCGGTCGTCATCGGGCCCCCTGGTTCGTGGTCTGGTGCAGGATCACAACGTCGGTGGTGGGTTCGGGCACCGGCAGACCGTGCCGCTCCGCCGCCATCGCGACCTGCCGGCGCAGCGACGCCGGGCCGTTGTGCGCGAAGCGCCGCAGGTAGCCGGCGAGGGTCACCGGGTCGTCGGCGAGGAACGGCAGGTCGCTGGCGACCATGTGCCGGACCACCAGCATCGGCACCGGGCTGTGCAGCGGCCGGAACTCGGCGTTCCACAGGCCGCCCTTGGCCGGCGGGCCGTCGTGGAACTCGCCGAGCATCAGCCCCTGCTCGGTGTAGTCCGGCTTGAGCCGCGACTGCGTGCGGTCCACGATCTGCCGGGCGAGGTCGGCCGGAAGGTCGGGAAGGGTGAGCAGGATCGTCTTGAACTGGGCGGCCGGCCCGGCGAGCGGTTCCAGGTGACGGAACCAGTCCCGGTAGACGGCGAGCACCTCGTCCAGCTCGGCCTCGTCGACGGTGTCCCCCCGGTACACCGCCAGGTAGAAGGTGTCCCGGTCCAGGGAGCCCTGGGCGAACGGACAGACCGGGCCCTTGCGACCCAGGTCCGGGTGCGGTTCGCAGAGGTACTCGCGGGCCCATTCGACGACGGCCCGCAGCTGGTCCACCACCCCGGTCAGCAGCGGGTGCAACGGATCGGCGCGCAGGTCGGGCTCGGTGAAGAGGGTCTGTTCGGGGAACAGTGTCCGGTTCAGCACCGCACTCACCGCCTCGTCGACCGGCGACGGCCGGCGCGGAGGGTGGCGGTGGCGGCGAGGCCGGCGGCCATGACGAGCCCGGCACCGGCCGCGCGCAGGATGCGGTCCTGCCGGTCGGCCCGGGCCAGCGCGTCGGCGTACGGGGTGGTGGTGTGCGAGACCATCGCGTACAGCGGCACCCACCGGCCGGGCAGCAGCCGGGCGAGCAGCCGGTCGGCGGCGGCGGCAGCGGTGTACCCGAACCGGTGCACCCGGTCCCGCAGATCCTCGAAGTTCGCCGTGGACAGGTCGGCGAGCACGTCGGTGTGCGGCTTGCGGGCCGTCTCGTACGCGGCGAGTGCGGTGGCCCGGTCGGGATGGTCGGCCAGGCAGCCGTCGAGCACCAGGCAGTCCTCGAAGGCCGAGTTCATGCCCTGCCCGTAGAACGGGTAGACGGCGTGCGCGGCGTCGCCGATCAGCACCACCCGGTCCGCGTACCGCCAGGGGGCGGTGCGGACGGTGACCAGGTGGCCGACCGGATGGTCGGCGAGTTCCCGGACCAGGTCGGGCATCAGGCCCACCGCGTCGGGGAAGTGCCGGTGGAAGAACTCCGACACCGCCGTCGGGGTGTCCAGGGCGGTGAAGCTCACCGGTCCCTCGTGGGCCATGAACAGCGAACAGGTCAACGAGCCGTCCCGGTTGGGGTGGGCGACCATCAGCGCCTCGTGACCGGGCCAGACGTGCAGCGCCTCCAGCCGGACCCGGGGCCGGCCGTCGGCACCGACCGGAATGGTCAGCTCCTTGTAGCCCCAGGGGAGGAACTCCTGGGCGTAGTCGGCGCGCAGGCCGTGCTGCATCTGCTGCCGGACGGTGGAGAAGACCCCGTCCGCGCCGACGACCAGGTCCGCGGTGACCGTGGTGGGGTCACCGCCGCCGGTCGGCTCGACCCGCACCGTGGCGGTCTCCCGGTCCAGGTGCACCAGTCGGCTGCCGAAGTGGAACCGGACGCCCGGTTCGGCCTCGGCGGCGTCCACGACCAGCGAGATCAGTTCCTCGCGGAGCACCGAGTGGAGGATCTCGTGCTCGCGCACCCCGTACGGCTGGAAGCGAACCGCACCGTCCGGCGAGTGCACCACCCGGCCGCGCATCGGCACACTGCGCTTGAGCACGTCGGTGAGGAGTCCCACCCCCTCCAGCGCCCGCATGCCCCGGGCGGAGAGTCCCAGGTTGATCGACCGGCCCCCGGGGCTGGTCAGTGCGGAGCGGGGGTCGGGGCGTCGCTCGTGGACGTCCACCTCGTAGCCCCGGCGGGCGAGATGGAGCGCGGCGAGCGAACCGGCCAGACCGGCCCCGACGACGACCACACGTTCTCTGCGCTCGGTCACACGCCCTCCTCGGCGATCAGGGTGTCCAGGAGCTCGTCGACCTCGCTGTCGGAGAGATCGTCGAGCGAGGCGAGCAGATCCTGCGGGGTCGGTCCGGCGGGCCCGATCCGATCGGCTCCGCCGGGGGTCTCCCCGGTGGCGGCGACCTCGACGGCGAGTTCGGCGACGGTGGGCGCGGCGAAGAGGCTGCGCAGCGCGAGGTCGACGCCGAAGGTGGTGCGGATACGGGCGATCAGCCGGGTCGCGGTGAGCGAGTGCCCGCCGAGGGCGAAGAAGTTGTCGTGCACACCGACCTCGGTGCGGCCGAGCACGTCCCGCCAGAGCACGACGAGCTGCTCCTCGGTCGGCGTGCGGGGTGCGGCCGGGCCGCTGCCGGTGGTCTCCCGCCAGGTCGGCTCGGGCAGCGCCCGCCGGTCCAGCTTGCCGCTCGCGGTGCGGGGCAGCGCGTCGAGCAGGACCAGGGTGGCCGGCACCATGTACTCCGGCAGCCGGCGGGCCAGGGCGGCGCGGACCGCCGGCCAGACCGACGCCGGGTCGGCGGTGGGTGGCTCGGTGACCGCGTACGCGGCGATCCGGACGTCGGCTCCCGCGCCCCAGGTGGTCACGGCGGCGTCCCGGACGCCCGGCTGGTCGCGCAGCGCCGCCTCGATCTCGCCCAGTTCGATCCGGAACCCACGCACCTTCACCTGGTGGTCGGCGCGGCCGAGGTAGTCGAGTCGCCCGTCGGGAAGCCGGCGGGCCAGGTCGCCGGTGGCGTAGAGCCGGCCGCCGGGACGCGGGCCGAACGGATCGGGCCGGAACCGGGCGGCGGTGAGGCCGGGGCGACCGTGGTAGCCCCGCGCCACCCCCGTACCGCCGATGTGGATCTCCCCCACCACGCCCTCGGGAACGGGCTGGCCGGCGGGATCGAGCAGGTGGATGCGGGTGTTGGCGGTGGGGCGGCCCAGGTCGACCGGGCCGGTGTCGCCGACCGGGCCGGCCGAGGAGTAGACGGTGGTCTCCGACGGCCCGTACCCGTTGACCACCAGGGCACCGTCAGCACGCAGCGCGTCGGCCAGGTCGCGGGGCAGCGCCTCGCCGCCGCTGATCCGCAGCCGCACCCCGGCCGGTACGCCCGCCGCGGTGACCAACATCCGCCAGCTCGCCGGGGTGGCCTGGAGAACGGTGACGCCCCGGTCGACGCAGGCGGCCCGGAGCGCGGCGGCGTCCCGGGTGGTCTCCGCGTCGAGGACCTCGATCCGGGCCCCGGCCAGCAGCGGCAGCACCAGTTCGACCACGGAGATGTCGAAGGCCGGGGTGGTGATCGCCGCGACCCGGTCGGCGGGGGTGAGCCCGAACAGCCGGTGGCAGCCGACGAGGAGGTTGACCACCGAGCGGTGGGTGACGGCGACCCCCTTGGGCACGCCGGTGGAGCCGGAGGTGTAGAGCAGGTAGGCGAGCCCGTCCGGGTGGCCGGTGACCGGCGGCGGATCGGCCGGCAGGTCGGTCGGGTCGAGCTGGTCGACGCGGAGCACCACCGGGGTGGTCCCGGCCGCGGCGGCGGCGTCGGCGAGGCCGGCCGCCCCGGTGGCGTCGGTGAGCAGCACCGGCGGGGCCGCGTCGGCCAGCATGGTGGCGAGCCGGGCCGCTGGCAGCGTCGGGTCGAGCGGCAGGTAGCCGCCGCCGGCCCGCCAGACGGCCAGGAGCGCCGCCACCAGTTGGGTGCCCCGACCGACGCAGAGCCCGACCGGTACGTCCGGGCCGACGCCGTGGGCGCGGAGCAGGTGGGCGAGCCGGTTGACGCGGGCGGCGAGATCCCGGTGGCGCAGGGCACCGTCCGGGCCGACGACCGCGACCGCGTCCGGGTCGGCCGGTGGGTACCGGTCGAGCAGCTCACCGACGCCGGCCACGTCGGGCAGGGGCTGGGCGGTGTCGTTGCCCTGGCGCAGGATCCGCTCGCGTTCGGCCGCGTCGAGCAGGGGCAGCTCGGCGACGGGTGTGCCGGGCCGGTCGAGGGCGGCGGTGAGCAGGGTGAGGTACCGCTGCGCGAGGTGGCGGATCCGGTCGTCGTCGTAGAGGTCGGTGCGGTAGGTGATCCGCCCGCGCAGCCCGTCCGGGCGATCCTCCACGGTGAGGGTCAGGTCGAACTTGACCGTGCCGTTCTCCCAGAGGCGGGGTGCGATCCGCAGCCCGGCCGACGTGACGTCAGGTGGGGGCTCGTCGAGGGCGAACATCACCTGCACCACCGGGGAGTGGGCGAGGCTGCGGGTGGGGGCGAGCCGGTCCACGATCCGGTCGAAGGGGACGTCCTGCCGGGTCTGCGCGGCGGTGGTCGAGGCGCGGGCCTGTGCGAGGAGGTCCGCGAAGTCCGGTCGGTCGGCGAAGCGGGCGCGCAGGGCGAGGGTGTTGGCGAAGAAGCCGACCACGTCCCGGGTCTCCGGCCGGGTACGCCCGGCCACCGGGACCGCCACCAGCAGGTCGTCGGCTCCGGTGAGCCGGTGCAGAAGGGTCTGGAAGCCGGCCAGGAGCCGGGTGAACAGTGTGCCGTCCCGGCTGGCCCGCAGCCGTGCGGTCAGCTCGTCCGGGACGGCGAAGACCACCTCTGCCCCGGCGTCGGACTGCTCGGCCGGGCGTGGCCGGTCGGCGGGGAGGTCGAGCAGGGTGGGTGCGCCGGCCAGTTCGGCGTGCCAGAAGTCGACGTCGGCGTCGAAGGTGCCCCGGTCGGCCTCCTCCCGCTGCCAGACCGCGAAGTCCGCGTACTGCACCTCGGGGGCGGGCAGGTCGGGGCGGGTGCCGACGGTCGCCGCCGCGTACCCGGTGGCCAGTTCGCGGAAGAGAATCCCGAACGACCAGCCGTCGGCGACGCTGTGGTGCACCACGACGGTGAGCACGTGGGACCCGGTGTCGCGCCGGACGAGGCCGAACCGGGCCAGCGGACCGGTGGCCAGGTCGAAGGGCTCCCGGGCGGCGGCGTCCACCAGGTCCCGCCAGGCGTCGCCGGGGCCGGCGGCGACGACCGGCAGGCGGACCGGGGCGGCCGGGACGACCACCTGGGCGGGTTCCCCGTCGACGGAGGTGAAGTGGGTACGCAGGGTCTCGTGCCGGTCGACCAGCCAGCTCAGGGTGGACTCCAGTGCGGCCACGTCGAGCGGGCCGGTCAGCTCGACCGCCCAGACGATGTGGTAGGTCACCGCCCCCGGGGTCATCTGGTCGAGCATCCACAGTCGACGTTGGGTGAACGATGACGGAAGGACGTAGGTTTCGGTGTTCATGCCCCCGCCTGGTTGCGGTGTGGAGGGTCCGGGCGCCGGTCGGCGGCCGGGTTGGCGGAGCCGGTCGACGTGGTGTCGACGACTCCGGGCGTACGGGTGTCGACGACTCCCGGGGTACGGGTGTCGACGGCGACGAGCCGCAGCTCCGCCGTGTGGTGCCGGCCCTGCGCGTCGGTCAGCCAGGCGTGCTCCGGGCCCGGCAGCATCTCGCTGAACCGCAGCGTGGCCGCCGGGTCGTGGGCGACGGTGCGCCGGACCGCACGGGCCAGGACATCGACCGAGGCGAGGCTGGTGAGGTCGAGGTGGAACGGTTTCGCCTCCACCGGGGTCTTCACGAACAGGTGCCGGGGCAACCCGTGCTCCCGCTGCCAGTGCCGGACCCGGCGGAACCGTTCGCCCTCGTCGGGCAGGGTGGCGAAGTCCAGCCCGGCGGTGGCGAACCGCCAGCTCTCCCGGGCCAGCACCACCCGGTCGACGGTGATCCGGGGCTGGTGATCGGCCGGACGACGGATGTCGAAGCGCTGCACCAGGTGCAGCATCAGCGGTTCCCCGAGCACCTCGGCCAGCGGCAGCCGGTACCGGCCGTCCCGGCTGCTCACGGTCAGCACGCCGTCGACGGGGCCGAGGACACAGTCCCCCACCGGCAGCGACGTGGCCGGGTCGAGGCCGCCGCTGTCGTGGCCGAAGACCAGCCGGACATCGCGGTCGGTGACGAGCGCGTCGGTCAACCGGGACGACGCGCCGCCCTCCTCCCCGGTGGCGGCGAGGACGATCCGGCCGTGCGGCAGGTCGGCGGTGATCGCCGCGCGCAGTTCCTCCGGCGCGGGGTGCTGGCCGACGAACAGCGCGGCGCGCAGGGTGTTCACCCCCGGGTGCACCTCGCCGACCACCCAGTGGAAGTCGCCCCGGGCGACCGCCTCCGGCCCGTCGGCGGCGAGGAGCACGTCCGGGCTGTGCTGGTACGCGCCGACCCAGCCCGGCCGGGGTGCGGCGAACGCCGCAGCCACCTGCTGGCGCAGCTCGGCCGAGGTGGCGGTGACCCGGTGGTCGACCGCGTCGGGCAGGATCCGCGCCCAGCGGTCCTGCAACGCCCGCACGACCGGGGCGATCAGCTTCTCCGGCGGGTCGAAGAGCAGGTCGTTGGCCCACAGCCAGAAGTCGGC
This sequence comes from Micromonospora nigra, assembly GCF_900091585.1. Lineage (NCBI taxonomy): Bacteria > Bacillati > Actinomycetota > Actinomycetes > Micromonosporales > Micromonosporaceae > Micromonospora > Micromonospora nigra. The sequence continues at coordinate 538,032 of NZ_FMHT01000003.1, forward strand.
GAAGGGGACCGTCGGCGAGCCGGTGCGGGCCACGAGTTCGCGGTACCGCTCGGTGGCGGCCCGCCGGAACAGGGCCGCCCCGGCGGAGGTGAACCAGCGGACGCTCTCCAGCAGCAGGCTGAGCGTCGGCCACAGGGTCGCGGTGAGGTCGGTGGAGAGGGTGACGTCGGTGCCGGATCGGCACTCCTCGTAGACGAGGGTCCGTCCGGCGTACACCTTGCCGGCCCGCCGGGTGGGTGACCGGCCGGTGAGGGCGGTGAACCGCTCCTCCAACGCCTCGATCGCCGCACCGAGCCGGTCGGCGTCCCCGGCGGCGTCGGCCACCTCGCCCCGGGTCCGGTCCAGTTCGTCGAGGGCGGCCAGCGCCGGTTCGCGTACGGCCGGGTCGGTGACGGCGACGAGCCGGGCGCGCAGCAACCGTTCCGGGTGCAGGTCTTCGTTCGGCACCTCCAGGGACCAGGAGATCCGGCGGGCGTCGCGCAGTTCCGCGAGCATCCGGTAGACCTCCGACGGGCTGTCGATCCCGCTGCCGGGGTCGGCGACCAGCTCGGCGGCGATCTCGCCGGCCGGTCGGATGCCGTCGCAGGCCCTCAGCAACCGGACGGTCGCCGGGGCGAGCGGAACCGGTTCGGTCAGCGGCATGTGCAGTTCGTCGCCGACGAGGGCGAGGAAGGGCATCCGCCGCGGCACCAGCCAGGGGCGCAGCCCTGGGTCGCGGGTGGCGAGGGCCTCGGCCGTCTCGACGATCGCCCAGTTCTCGAAGTGGACGGTCCGCTGGGCGAGGGCCGCCGGGCCGTGTCGAACGGTCAGCCCCGGTGCACCGTCCTCGATCCGGGCCCAGCCGACCGGCCCGAAGAAGCCGATGGTGTCGTTCTTGACGCAGTACCGCTGGAGGTAGGTGGCGACCAGGGCCTCGTGCTGCCGGTGCCGCGAGTCGGTGGTGCCGGGTGCGGCGGCGCGCAGCGGGTCCACCCCGGTACGCAGCGCGTGCCGGTTCTGCCAGGTCACGGCGGCCCGGAAGAGCGGGTCGGCGGCGGTGGCGCGCAGGGCGGCGGCGCGCCGCGCGCTGGCGTCGGCGTAGCTGTGCAGGTAGCCGGCGAGCGCGGCCTCCCGGGCGGTGTGGGCTTCCCGCAGGGCGGCGTCGGCCCGGACGAGTTCGCCACCGGCGAGCGTGGCGGCGCCCGGCGGCAGAGGGTCCGGTGGGCTGTCCCGGCGGACCTGCCGCACCGCCCGGTTCCACTGGGCACGTTCCCCGGGTGGGCTGTCGGTGCGGGTCCGGCGCAGCGCGTCGGCGAGGTCGCGGCGGGCCGCGGTGAGCCGCTGCTCGGCGGCGAGCACCGTGTCGGCGGCCCGGACCAGGTCCGGGTCCCCGAGGGCGGTCAGGGTCCGCAGCGGGAAGCCGGCGGCGCGCAGTCCGACCCAGCGCCACAGTGCCCAGGGTCCGTCGACCGGGCGGACCAGGTGCGACGGCGCGGCGTCGGTGGTCGGGGTGGCGGGCGACGGCGCGGCGCCGGTGGCCGAAGTGGCGGGCGACGACCGGTAGCCGGCGCGGTCGCGGCGGGTCACCCCGGTGCTCACCGCGCCGAGGGCCCGCCCGTCGAGCAGGCCGGCCAGCCGGGCGAGGGTCGGGTGTTCGTAGACGACGCTCACCGGCAGGTCGACGCCGAAACGGTCGGCGACGACGAAGGTCAGCCGGGTGGCGAGCAGCGAGTTCCCGCCCAGCACGAAGAAGTCGTCGTCCGGGGTGGACGGGGCGGTGCCGAGCAGTTCGGCCCAGAGGGCGGCCAGGCGCACCTGGATCGGGTCGGTCAGGTCGGCGGCCGGCCGGGCCGCCGGCTGCTCCGGCAGCGGCAGTGCCCGCCGGTCGACCTTGCCGTTGCCGGTCAACGGCAGGGTGGGCAGGACCAGGTGGGCGGCCGGTCGGAGGTGGACCGGGAGCCGGTCGGCCGCGTACCGGGCCAGGTCCTGCGGCGTCGGGTCCGCCGCGCCGGGCCGGAGCGTCAGGTACGCCAGCAGCCGGCGCCGCTCCCCCTGCCCGTCGACCAGGACGGCGGCGTCGGCGACGGCGGGATGGGTGCGCAGCACCGCGGCGACCTCGCCCGGCTCGACCCGGAACCCGCGGATCTTGACCTGCTCGTCGATCCGGCCGAGGAAGTCGAGGCTGCCGTCCGGCCGCCACCGGACCCGGTCCCCGGTGCGGTACATCCGGGCACCCGGGCGCGGGTCGAACGGGTCGGGGAGGAAGGCCGCAGCCGTCGCCCCGGGACGCCCGAGGTAGCCGCGCGCCACCCCGTGACCGCCGGTGTGGAGTTCGCCGGGCACCCCGACCGGCACCGGCCGGCCCGCCGGGTCGAGGACGTACACCGTGGTCCGGGGCACCGGCCGGCCGATCGGCACCGGGTCCGGTACCGTCGCCGGGTCGGTCATCGGGTGCACGCAGGTGAAGGTGGTGTTCTCGGTCGGCCCGTACCCGTTGACCAGCACCGCCCCGGCCCGCGCCCGCAGGGCCCGGCGGACCGCCTCGGGAGCGAGCACGTCCCCGCCCGCGAGGAGTTGCCCGACCCCGGCGAGGCATTCCGGGTCGAACTCGACCAGTTGGTGGAACAGCCCGGCGGTCAGCCAGAGGACGGTGATCCGTTCCCGGCGGATCAACCGGGCCAGCTCGGCGAGGTCCGGCGCTCCGGGTGGGGCCACCACGAGCCGGGCCCCGGCCGTCAGGGCACCCCAGATCTCCAGGGTGGCCGCGTCGAAGGCCACCGGGGCGAGTTGCAGGACCGTCTCGGTGGGGCCCAGGCGCAGGTAGCCGGGCTGGTGGACCAGGCGGACCACGGCGGAGTGGGCGACCGCGACGGCCTTCGGCGTGCCGGTGGAGCCGGAGGTGAAGTTGACGTAGGCCAGCCCGGCCGGATGAGGTCGCCGCACCGCGGCGCCACCCGGCTCGGCGGGATCGGGTTGGTCCAGGCGGAACAGCCGCGTGGCACCGGGTACCTCGCCGGTGGCCAGCACCGGCGGGTCACCGGCGACGGCGAGCAGCTGCCGGATTCGCGCGGGCGGGTCGGCGGGGTCCAGCGGCAGGTACCCGGCACCGGCCTTGAGCACGGCGAGGAGGGTGACGACCAGTTCCACCGAGCGCGGCAGGGCCACCGCCACCGGCTCGTCCGGGCGGACGCCCCAGGCGACGAGACGGTGGGCGAGGGCCTCGGCCCGCCCCGCCAACTCGCGGTAGGTGAGGGTGGCACCGTCGACGCCGGCCACCGCGACCGCGTCCGGTTGCCGCCGGGCCACGGCGGCGACGAGGTCCGGCACGGTCGCGTTGACCGGGTACGCCTCGGCGGGCACCGGGTCGGCGACGGCGCGGAAGTCGGCCAGCATGGCCCGGTCGGTGGCGTCGAGCAGGGGCAGCGCGGCCACCGGCCGGTCGAGCCCGTCGGCCAGTGCGGTGAGGATCAGCTCGACGTGGCGCAGCATCGCCTCGGCACCACCCTCGCTGAGCCGGCGGCGGTCGTGGTAGAGCAGCGCCGTCAGCACCGGTTCGCCGAAGACGCACAGGGTTACCGACGGTGCCGGGTGCCGGTACACGCGGGCTCTCCGGGCGCCCCAGTCGGGCACCGTGCGACTCAACGCGGCCTGGAGGTCGCGGTGCTCGTACACGAGAAGGGTGTCGAAGAGCGGGGTGCTGGCCGGCACGCCGCTCCACTGCTGGATCCGGGACAGGGGTGCGAGCTGGTGCGGGCGTACCTCTTCGATCTGTCGGCGGACGTCGAGGAGCCAGTCCCGGACCGGCTGCTGTGGGTCGACGTCGATCCGCAGCGGCACCGTGTTGATCAGCAGGCCGAGCATCCCGTCGGCCCCGTCCACCGTGCCGTTCCGACAGGTCCGGGTGGAGCCGAAGACGACCTCGTTCCGCCCGGCGTAACGGTGCAGCAGCACCGACCAGGCCGCGGTGACCAGCGTGCTGACCGGGACGCCGACGGTCCGGGCCGCCGTGTGGAGGGCGGCGGTGGCCGCCGGGGTGAGCGACCTGGCCAGTTCGCGGACGGTGTCCACCCCCCGGGGCGAGTCGTCCGGCGCGATGGTCAGCGGCAGTGGGGTCGGCAGGGTGACGTCGGCCAGCCGGCGGGTCCAGAAGCGCCGGTCTGCGGTGAGTGGACGCTGCGCGACCCAGACCACGTAGTCGCGGAACGGACGGCGCGGCGGCGGATCGTAGGGGCGGGCGGTCCGCAGCGCGTCGTGTTCGGCGAAGACCTCGTCGAGCAGGAGGTGCACCGAACGGCCGTCGAGGATGGCGTGGTGCAGGGTGACGGTGAGGGTGTGCCGGTCCGGCCCGTGGGTGAGGAGGGTGACCCGGGCCAGGGGTGCGGTCGAGGAGTCGAAGCCGGCGGCGCGGTCGTCGGCGAGGAACCGGGCCAGCCGTTCGCCACAGGCGGCGGACGGCTCACCGGACCAGTCGTGGTGCGTCACCGGCAGGGCCACCGCCGGTTGGACCTCCTGCGCGGGGTCGCCGTCGGCGGGCCACACGAAGGCGGTACGCAGCACCGGATGGCGCGCGGTGGCGCGTTGCCAGGCGGTACGCATGGCGGCCGGGTCCAGCGGTGCGGGCCAGTCGACGACCACCTGGAGGATGTCGACACCGGCCCGGGGCTGGTGTTCCCGGGTGAAGAGCATGCCGGACTGCAACGTCACCGTGTCGTACCGGCCGTCCGGATCGATGTCGGTGTCCAAGGGCGGTGCCGGCAAAATAAGCTCCTTCACGTCCGGGAACACCGGACACAAACACCCTGCTGAACAGGCGAAATCGGGAGACGCCAATTCCTCCGACCACCTGGCGGCAATGTGCGGAATTGCCTCGGGCCGGGAATGACTTACAAGAAACTACGAGAACGATTCAACTCTGTCAACCGGCCGTAATGCCCGGTCCGACCCACTCTGCGGCCAGTTCACATACGGCGGACTATCCGGATATTTCCCCGACAATGAGGAATGAGTTCTCCCAATCCGTCGATAGCCAGAACAGCCGGCAAAGGTGGCGACTTATCGCCGGTGCGAGAGCAGCCCGCACGGCGGTTGTCGAGACGGCGCGGCGAGTGGATCGGGGCCGTCGTCACCCGCGGCGGAAGCCCCGCGCACCCGTGCGCGCAGCACGCCGGTCGCCGCCGCCGGAACGACGACCGCGGGCGCCCCCGGTGTTCCGGGGACGCCCGCGGTCCGTAGGCGGTGCGGCGACGATCAGCCCTGCGTGGCCAGCCATTCCCGCAGGCTGCGCGGGCGCAGATCGGTCCAGATCTCGTCGATGTGCGCGAGACAGTCGGCCCGTCCGCCGCTGAATCCCGTCGAGCGCCACCCGGCCGGGACCTCCGAGCCGTCCGGCCAGATCGAATACTGCTCCTCGTCGTTGACCACGACTTGGTAGCGGCGCGAATCCTCGGATTCTTCCATGAACACTCCCCAAAGCGGTACGGCCCACAAGTTAGACCGGGAACTATACCCCCCGATTCGGCTCGTTGATGTTGACCGATCGGTGTCAATGTATCACCCGATCGCCCACCGACATCGCGCCGGGAATACGAGTTGGCGGGCCGACCGAAATTACATCGACGGGGCCTTGCGCGACCGGCCAGTCGACGGCTGAGTGGCGGCCGAAATGCGACACATAATGCCCGAAGAACACCGCCTGACCAAGCACTGACGGTGTCGCGGCCGTAACTGAGCGCCGTTCCGGTGCGGGTCGCCGGCACCGACCAGCAGGGCCGGCCGGCACGCCCAGCCCGGCCTGGGCCGTCGCCGCGGCGCGGGGCACTCGCCCCGTTCTGTCAGACTGGCCTTCCGTGAAGCATCGGCAGATTCTGGACAAGCTCGCCGCGCCCGTCCACGTACGCGCGTTGGACGAAGACCTCGCCCGGTGGGTGGGCTGGCAGATGTCGGGCGCTCGACACACTCACAGCGACCTCGAACGGGCGGTGCTACCTCCGGTCCTGACCCGGTGGCGGTGCCTGCTCGACGCCACCGACACCAGCCCGGTGACGAGGGACAAGGTGTGGGTGGCGCTGGCGACCCTGCTACACCGGTACGGCCTCGCCGACGGAGCGGTCACGGCCCGGGCGCTGGCCGCGGTGGACGAACTCAACCGTGACGTGGTGCTCTCCGACGCCTTCGCCCGGCACGCCCCGGCCATCAAGGACTTCCTCCGGTCGCCGCCGACACCGCTGGCCCGCCGGCCGCGTCAGCCCAGGACCATGACGCTCCTGCGCCCCGGCGACGTGGTCTGCGTCCAACTGGACGCGCACTTCCACGCGGCGTTCGTGCGCGACGTCGTGGGTGCCCACGAACGGCCGGTCATCGAGTTCTACGCCGGCCGGTTCCGCCGGCCGCCCAGCCTGGAGCAGTTGCACGGCCGGGCCGCCGCCCGCGAGCGTGGCCAGGCCCGGTTCGCTGTCGGTGGCCTCGTCCACCTGCCCGACCCCGCCAACCAGGTCCTGGCGCTGGCCGCCGGGCACCCGGAGCCTCCGCTGGGTGCCGACCCCGGACCGGGCGAGGGCCTGTACACGCTGACCGACAGCATCCGGCTCCAGCGCACGATGGCCACCCTGTTCCACGCCGCACCCCTCGAAGGATGAGGATCGCCACGGCGGACGGCCCCGACTCGCGGCCCGGCGCCAGCGTGGGCACCGACCCGCCCGGCTACGGCTGACGTACTAGCATTGCCGCGGTCCGGGACGGCTCTGCGGAAGCGAGGCGACATGCGTTGGCTCCAGCGGTTGCTGACCGGCGGGCGGGTCCAGCTCGATCCGGGACGACAGCAGGCGCTGCTACGGGACGTCCAGCGCCGTTACGGTGCCCACGCGCAGATCCGGTTTCCCGAGCAGGTCGTGGCGGTCACCGGGATGCTCGACGGTGACGACGGTCTGGTGACAGCGGCCCGGATCGTGAGCCAGGTCGCCGACGAGGCCCATGCGGACCTCCAGGCCCAGGCCCACGAGGTGCACCGACGGACGGGCCGGCGGCTGCTGGTGCACCGCCGGAACTACCGGCCGCTGTGGCGGGAGGCCGGCCCGACCCTGCGGTGGCCGCTGTTCGCGTTGCCGTGCGGCTTCCACCCGTACGCACAGGTGGCCGCCGCCGTCGAGGTGGTCGGTGGACAGGCGAGCCGGCTCGACCGGGTGACCGACCCGACCCCGCTGCTGACCCGCGTGTTCGAGTTGCTCGACCTCACCACCGCCGGCTGGGAGTACGGCCGGGTGCGGGTGGACACCGACGCCGCCGCCCTGGCCGATCGACTGGTCTCGACCGCCGGGCAGGTCCTCGCCGCCATGGACGACCCACCGCGGCTGCCTCCACCGGTCCGTGAACTCATGCGGCGCAACAACACCGTGGACGTGCACGATCCGGCAGGCCCCCGGGCAGTGGGCGTGATCAATCCGGGCGCGATGATGCGGGAGCGCCTACTGGCCTAGGTGTACTGACCAGGCCGATGGTCGAGTCGACCCGTGGCCCGGCCGAGCCGGTGGACCGCCACGGGTCGACGGCGGTCCGGCCCGCGTGGCGCAGCGTCGCCCTGACCACCAGCGGGTGGACCAGCCGGACAACGGCGAGGTAGGCGCGGCCGGCCCGGGAACGGGTCGCCGCCAGGGTGGCCACGGTGATCGTCGTGCCGTCGGGGTCCGGCTCGACCAGGACGCTGGCCCGGAAGGTCAGGTGACTGGCGTCGGTGCCGAGCAGCACCTCGCGCCCGGTGCGACTGATGGTGTCGAAGGCCGAGGCGTCGCCGCGCTCGATGCCGAGGCCTGCCGGCCGCGCATACTGCGCCGTCCGCCACGCACCCGCGTCGGCGCGCAGGCGAGAATCGAGGCGACCGTTTCAGATCGCGACCAGGATGAGGGTCAGCACGAGCACCGCGGCCGTGTTCACCGCGGTGAAGATGGGCAGCCTCGTCGAGCGCGACGGGTGAGGCGCAGTCCCCGGCAGCCCACGACGGCATACGGGGCTGTTCAACTGGTCAGGGGCCGGCGTGTCGGCGTTGGTGGGACAGCTCGGTGTGGTGGTCCCCGGCCCGGGTGGCTGTGCGGGTCGGTGTGGACGGTGGCGCTGGCCGGAACGCCAGCCGGTGTTCGCCTGCCGGACAGGCCGGCGCAGCGTCCCGGAAACACTGGCATCGATCTAATGTCTATCCATGAGTGAACCTCACCTTCATCACTGCCACCACCACCACGATGATCACCGGTCCGACCAGACCCCGTACGGTCAGGTCGATCCTGCCGAGCACGCCGTCGGGGGCATCGCCCGTCGAACCATGCTGGCCGGTGCCGGCAGCATGTTGATGCTCGCCGCGATCCCCGGTACCGCACGCGCGGCCAACGCGATGACGGCCGGCAGTCCGACCTCGACCGCGCCCGGGGCGTCCAGAGCCTCCCTGATCACTCAGGGAACCACTCTGGTGCATGCAGACATGCACAACCACACCGTCATGTCCGACGGGGACGGCAGCGCCGATGCGGCGTTCGCCTCGATGCGTGAGGCCGGTCTCGACGTCGCCGCCCTGACCGACCACGCGACGATGTTCTCCATCGAGGGGCTGAGCCAGTCGGAGTGGAACACCACCGGCAACCTGGCCAACGCGGCCAACGATCCCGGCCAGTTCACCGCGATCCGCGGGTTCGAGTGGTCGCACCCGCTGCTGGGCCACATCAACGTGTGGAACACCTCCGACTTCGCCGACCTGTGGCGGGCGGGCAGCACCCCCAGCCTCTACCGCTGGCTGGAAGGTCGCCCGGGTGGCCTGGCCAGCTTCAACCACCCGGGCCGGGAGGTCGGCCGGTTCAGCAACTTCTCGTTCTACGCCTCGGCCCGCGACCAACTCGTCGGCCTGGAGATGTTCAACCGCACCGACGACTACCTGTTCGAAGGCTGGTCGTCCGGCATGTCCTCGCCGCTCGTGGCCTGCCTGAACGCCGGGTGGCGGCCGGGCCTGACCGGCGTCACCGACGAGCACGGAACCACCTGGGGGTTCCACGAGGGTAAGGGGCGCAGCGGTCTCTGGGTCACCGAGAACACCCGTGCCGCGGTGTTCGAGGCGATGGCGGCCCGCCGCTGCTTCGCCACCAGGGTCTCCGGCCTGCGGCTCGACGCCACCGCGAACGGCGTACGGATGGGTCAGGTCCTCGGCGTGACCTCCGGCGACATCCGGTTCCGGGTGGACCTGGACCGGGGGACGGTCTGGGACGGCAAGCCGCTGCGGATCCAGGTACTGCGCCCCGGAACGTCGGCTCCCACCGTCGTCGACGTCGTCGACACCCTGTGCGGTTCGGTCGCCGACTTCACCGTCCCGCTCGACGCCGCCGACGGGAACTGGGTGGTACTGCGGGTCTCCGACCCGGAGCTGCCCAATCCGACACCCGGCCCGTCCGGCCATCCGTGCAACGACTTCGGGGTCGCCTACAGCAGTCCGTGGTGGCTGCGCCCCTGAGCAGCAGCCGCGAGACTGGGGAGCCGGCCGCGGTGCCGGGAAGGCGGAACGCCTGGCCCGGGTCGGCTCCCGTCAGCGTCGGTAGGCATCCGGGAAGGCGGCGACGGCGGTCTGTAGATCGGTCAACGGCGCGCCCTCCACCGGCGTACGGGCGGTGAGCAGTTGTCGGGCACCGCGCCAGACCGCCACCGCGTAGTCAGCCTCGGACGTCTGGCACAGCGGCCTGCCGGCGAGGGTGCTCACCTGGAGACCGTGCCGGCGGGTTCGCCGCACCGCGAAACCCCAGCCGCTGGAGATGCCGGTGAACACGTAGCTGGCGCCCGGGTCCGCCGACAGGGCCACGACGCCGTCGAGCATGTCCGCGACGGCCGGATACCCCATCAGCAACCCGCGGGACCCGAGCTGGCGGGAACTGTGGGCTCCTCCGTTCCACTGCAGGGTGACGTGCCCCAACTCGAACCCGGTGACCTGCGTCAGCGGATCCACGGGCACGTCGAACTCCACGACGATCACCGCCACACGATCCCATCCCGGCCCGGCCCCGGCTCTTGGATCCTGAACCGGTGTCAAATGTTGGGCCGCTGCCCTCCCACCGTTCACACCGAACCCCATAGCATCGTTGAGCATGAATATGCAGAGCAGGTTCCGTTCGCGGTCCACCTGGCTGGCGACGGTGTGCGCGCTGGTCGTCGTGCTGGCGACTCCGGTGGTGGTGGCAACGGCGTCGACGTCGGCGTCGGCCGCGACCACGTTGACCGTGGCCCAGGCGCTGGGCGCGCAGGACGGCCGGTCAGCGACCGTGACCGGCTACGTCATCGGCCAGCCGACCGCCAGCAACACGGTGATCAGGTCCGGCTTCACCGCCGACACCGCCGTCGCCATCGCCGACACGTCGGCCGAGACCAGTACCAGCAGGATGCTCTACGTCCAGGTCACCACCGCGTACCGGAGCGCCTTCGGACTGCTCAGCAACCCGGGCCTGCGCGGCCAGCGGATCACCGCCACCGGGACGCTGACGGCGTACTTCGCCCACGGCGGGCTGAAGAACCCGACGGCGATGAGCCTCGGCGGCACCACCCCGACCTCGTCGCCGACCCCCACCCCGAGCCCGACGGTCCCCGGTGGCGGATACGACTCGACCTACTACGCCGCCGCGATCGGCAAGACCGGCACGGCGCTGCGCAGTTCCCTTCACTCGATCATCCGGTCGCACACCAGGCTCTCGTACGACCGGGTGTGGGAGGCGCTGAAGGACACCGACCAGGACCCGGCGAACCCGAACAACGTCATCCTTCTCTACACCGGACGATCGCAGAGCAAGTCCAGCAACGGCGGCGACCCGAACGACTGGAACCGCGAGCACGTCTGGGCCAAGTCGCACGGTGACTTCGGCACCGCGACCGGCCCGGGTACCGACGTGCACCACCTGCGGCCGACCGACGTGTCGGTCAACGCCAGCCGTGGCAACAAGGACTTCGACCTCGGTGGCAGCACGGTCGCCGAGGCACCCGGCTGCTACACCGACGCCGACTCGTGGGAGCCGCGCGACGCGGTGAAGGGCGACGTGGCCCGCATGATCATGTATATGGCGATCCGGTACGAGGGCACCGACGGCTGGCCGGACCTGGAGCTGAACCAGTCGGTCGGCAACGGCTCCGCGCCGTACCACGGAAAGCTGTCAGTGCTCTTGCAGTGGAACCAGGCCGACCCGCCGGACGCCTTCGAGAAGCGCCGCAACCAGGTGATCCATGAGCGCTGGCAGGGCAACCGCAACCCGTTCATCGACCATCCGGAGTGGGCGACCTCGATCTGGGGGTGATCGGGCGGACCGGGCGGACCGGCGCTCCTCCGGCAGCAGCCGGCGGTGCGCCGGGTACCCGACGAATCCGGTTCGCGACAGCTGAGGTCCCTTCACCCGCGCCAATGACCCTGACAGTCTGCAATCGTCGGTTCACCCACGGGACTGGGCAGGTCGAGAACGATGGCGAAGCGTTGGTTGATCACGGGATGTTCGAGCGGACTCGGTCGGGCCCTCGCGGCCCGGCTAGCCGCCGAGGGCGAGCAGGTGGTGGCGACCGCCCGGCGGCCGGAGACCCTCGCCGAACTGGTGGCCCGGCATCCGGGCAACCTGGTGGCAGCCGCCCTCGACGTACGGGATCCGGCGCGGTGCGCGGCGGCGGTGGAGCGGGCCGTGGACGCGTTCGGCGGCATCGACATCCTGGTCAACAACGCCGCCTACGGCCAGTTCGGCACCTTCGAGGAGGTCTCCGACGCGGAACTCGCCGCACAGTTCGACACCAACGTGTTCGGGCCGTGGCGACTCACCCGGGCCGTGCTGCCGCTGTGGCGGGCGCAGCGCCACGGGTACGCGATCTTCGTCAGCTCGATCGCCGGTGTGGTTCCCTTCCCCGGGCTGGCCGCGTACACGGCCACGAAGTTCGCGGTGGAGGGAGCCGCCGAGTCGCTGGCCGTCGAGGCCGGGCACCTCGGAGTGAAGGTCACCATCCTGCAGCCGGGCGGCTTCGCCACCGGGTACGGCACCAACCTGGTCATGCCGGAGCACCGGATCGCGGACTACGCACCGGTCAGCGACGGCCTGCTCGGCGCGCTGCGCGGCCTGAACACCGCGAGTGAGGTGAACTCCCCCGAGCTGTTCGCCGACGTGGTCTGGCGACTCAGTCAGCTGGAGTCGCCGCCGCTGCGGCTGCCGGTGGGACCGGACTCGGAGACGTTCCTGGAGGCCGCCTACGACGCCCGACGCCGTGAGTACGACCAGGTCGTCAAGGCGGGTCACCACACCCTCGGATGACCCGGCCCGCGATCGCCGCCGCCGGGCGGCTGCATCCACGCGGGCTGGCCCACCACCACAGTGGGCTGGTCCACGCCCCCGGGACGGCCGTCTTCCACCGCGCGTCGGTTACGGCGACCACCGGAAGCCCATCGGTTTCGGCGACCACCGGAAGCCCATCGGTTACGGCGGCCACCGGAAGCCCAGTTGCCGTGCGGCCTCCCTGGTGCCACCGGCCAGCCGGCCCTGCCGACGCGGGTCGCCGTCGCAGAGCGCGCTGACGACACCGCCGGCAGCCTTCGCCGGGTCGCCCGCGGCAACGTCGAGGACGGCCACGAACTGCAGCCACGGCTGCTCGCCCGCACTCGGGGGCCGCGGGTGGAAGTACGACACGTGTACGCGGCCGGAGTCGTTCGGACGGGCCTCCACCCAGCCTGGACAGCAGTCCCAGCGGCCCAGCAGCTCCGGGTCTTCCCGTAGTCGCTGTCCGACGAGACGGGCCACGGTCCGCTCGTGCCACTCCCAGCTGTGGTCGGATTCGGCGCGGGCGATCTCGGTGTCGTACTGGGCGGCGTCGAAGGTGAACGGTCGCAGGGTGAGCCCGGCGGCGTCGGGGTTGCGCCAGTCGCGCCACACGACCTGGTCACCGCACCGTTGAATGGTGACGTAGAGCGCGCCGCAGCAGCCCTCGGTGCAGTCGGCCTCGGCCAGCCGCACCTCGTGCGGCTCGACGTCGGCGTGGAGCCGATGATCGGGACCGAGCAGGTGTTCGGGCGGCTCGGCCGGTCCGGCGGTGAACACCTCCGCGACGACGGGTCGGTCGTCGACGAGGATTCTCGTCTCGACGGCAGTGGCGCGCGCAGGGTCGGCCACCGTCACCCGGATCGAGATCCGGTCGACCGTCCCGCCCATGATGCTCCTGTCGCCCGTGGCCGCCGCTTCACCGTCGACAGCCGGTTCGTCGTCGGCCGCAGGTTCGTCGTCAACGGCCGGGCGACGCCGGAGCCGACGGCCGGTCGATGGCGTAGACCCGCAGAAAACGCCCGGTCGCCGGGTCCACCGTATCGCGGTCCAGGTGCATGCCCAGCTTGCGCATGACCCGCTCCGAGGCGTCGTTGCCGATCTGGTGGACGCTGACCAGCCGGTCGAGCGCCAGTGTCCCGAACGCATGGTCGAGCACCGCCCGGGCGGCCTCGGTCGCCAGCCCCCGCCCCCAGTGCCGCCGCGCCAGGCGCCAGCCGATCTCGACGGCGGGCATGATCTCCGGTAGAAAGGCGGGCACCGCCAGCCCGGCGAAGCCGGCCAGTTCCCCGGTCGGCCGCAGGGTCAGCGCGAACAGGCCGAAGCCGTGTTCCTGCCAGTGGCGCTCGTAGGCGGCGATCCGCGCGTCGCTGCGCTCGCGGTCGAGCACGGAACCGTCGGCGATCCACCGCATCACCTCGGGGTCGGCGTTGATCGCCGCCATCGCCGGCAGGTCCTCCGGGCACCACCCGCGCAGGACGGTGCGCGGGGTCTCCAGCGCCGTCACGACGGCTGCCCTCGCGAGCGGCGGCGGATCGTCCGGGGCTCCGGGACCCCGACGACGCCACGGTGGCGGACAACCATCTCCGAGACGGTTGTCCGCCACCGTGGCGACAGCCGGACCACGCCCACCGGTCGCCGATGGAACTCGGACGCCTCAGCGCCCGACGAGTTCCGTCGGCTTCTCGACCGAGTCGATCGCCGCACGGAACTCACGCAGCGCGGCGACCGGGTCCCCGTCGGCGAAGAGGCAGGAGTTCACCAGGATGGACGAGAAGCCCTGCTCGGCGGCGGCGACGGCGTGCTCCACGGACCCGACCCCGCCGTCGAGCATGACCGGCACCGTGGCGTCGGCGAGTAGCGCGTCGGTGGCCGAGCGCCACTGCGGGTCGATGCCCCGCCGGGCCCCGATCGGGGAACCCATCACCCGGACCATGGTGCTGCCCAGTTCGACGCAGTCGGCGAAGACCGCCGCGTCCGGGGTGATCAGCGGCCAGACCTCCAGGCCCTCCCCCACCAGGACGGTCGCCGCCTCCACGACGGCGGCGTTCTGGCTGAGGTTGAAGCCCTCGTCGAGGACCTCCAACTTGATGATCCGCAGGCCGGTCATCTCGACCGCCCGACGCGTGCGGTCGATGGCCTCGGCCGCCGTGGTGGGGTGGTTGATGTTGAGCACCGGCCGCACCGGGGAGGCCGCGCCGAGTGCGTCCCGGACCGAGCCCAACGTGGCGGTCGAGTAGCCGATCGGCAGGTCGTCGCCGCGCGAGACCTCGTCGATCGTGTGGGTGTTGACGGCGAGCCAGCGGCATCCGCTGGCGGCGAGCATGTCGACGGCCTGGCGGGTGTCCACCCGGTGCTCGGGCCGGGCACCGAAGCAGTGAAAAAGTTCCACGAGTGTTCCTCCTCAGATACGGGCAGCTTGGTGGGGTTCGGACGTACGGGTGAGCCAGCCCAGATCACGGAAACGTCGCCCGCGGACGGTGTCGCGGAAGGCCTCCGCGACAGCTCGGAACACCGGGCCGGCCGGGTCGGTCCCGTGCCCGTCGATCTCGGTGGCCGGCACCAGCTCGGCGGCCGTGCCGGTCAGGAACACCTCCTGGGCCCGGTGCAGGTCGCCCACCTCGACGGGCCCCTCGACGACGTCGATGCCGAGCCGCCGGGCGAGCACCAGCACGGTGTCCCGGGTGATGCCGGCCAGCAGACTGTCGGAGAGCCACGGCGTCAGCAGCCGACCGTCGCGGACCACGAAGACGTTCGCGACGGTCGCCTCCGCCACCCGGCCGGAGACCGGGTCGAGTTGGATCGCGTCGTCGAATCCCGCCGCCGCGGCGGCGGTGCGGGCCAGCGCAGACACCGCGTACGTGCCGGTCGCCTTCACCTGCGGCGGAAACGAGGTGGCGGCCGGACGACGCCAGGGTGACACCGTCAGCCGGACGCCCGGCGGCAGGGCGCCCACGCCGGTGTCGGCCGACGCGGTCGAGTAGACCTCGACGGCGAGCACGAACCGGAACCGCCCCAGGTCGACGCCGAGCCGCCCCTCGGGGGTGTAGAGGACCGGGCGCAGGTACGACTCGTCCGGGCCGTCGGCGTCCGCCGCGGCCAGCACCCGCTCGCGCAGCCGGGGCAGGTCGTAGTCGTGCGGGACGCCCAGTTGCCGGGCGGAGCCGAGCAACCGCCGCAGGTGGTCGTCGAGGCGGAAGACCGCCCGGCCCCGCTCCGTCGGGTAACACCGGATTCCCTCGAACACGGCGGTGCCGTGCTGCATGCTGTTGCTGCCGAAGGGCAGACCCTCCGGGCCGGCCGGGTCCCACACGGTGCGCACGGCGCTGCCCTGGACGCTCATCGCGACGCCCGGAGGTCGACGCCGGCGGCCTCGGTCAACAACTCCAGCAGCACGCCGTGGTTCTCCAGCACCGCGCCGTGCCCGCCGGGCACCGTCAGGAACCGGGAACCGGGCCCGCCGACCTGCTGCCAGGCTGCCAACTGCGCCGCGTCCACCAGGGGGTCCGCGCTGCCGGCCACCGCCAGCACCGGGCAGCTCAGCCGCACTCGGGCACGTGGGTGACTCTCCACCACCGCGCAGTCCGCCCGCCAGATCGGCAGCATCAGCTCCCGCAGCTCGGCCTCTGGCAACACCGTCTGGGCCATCACCCCGTGCCGGGCCAGGGCCGCGACGAACTCGTCGTCGGGCAGGTCACCGATGCGCTCCACCGCGTCCAGCAGGTGCGGGGGCGGCGAACCGGCGACGACCAGGCCCCGGCAGCCGGTGCCCTGCTCGGCGAGCCGGGCCGCCAGTTCCGTCGCGAGCAGGGCACCCATGCTGAACCCGAAGAGCACCAGCTCACCGGGGTCGGCGCCGGCGTCCAGCTCGACCCGCAACTGCTGCCACAGGTCGTCACCGAGCGAGGCGAAGGTGCGGTGGGCGGGTTCGCCGTACCGGCCGTCGCGGCCGGGCAGCGTCGGCACGTGGCAGGTCGCCACCCGTCGCAACTCCGCGAGCACCGGCAGGTAGGTGCCCCTGCCCCCGCCCAGGTGCGGGTAGACGCTGAACCAGGCGGTCAACGCGCTTCCTCCGCGCGGTCGCGTACCTGCTCCTGCAACCGGCCGAGCTGCCGGACGCACTCGAAGACCTGCTCGTCCGGCAGGCCGAAGTCGACCAGGCACCCCAGCTCGGTCACCCCGGCCGCGACCAGTCGGTCGACCATCGGCAGGCAGGTCTCCACGCTGCCGAACAGGCCGGACTGCCGCAGGTACCGCTGGAGGCCGTGCTCCAGCAGCAGGGCCCGGTCGGCCTCGGTGACCTCCTCCGGGCGCACCCCGACATCCTGGGTGGAGGCGAACTTCTCGAACAGGTTCAGGTGCGCCGAGAGGTAGCGGCCCAGGGGTTCACGCACCCGGGGCACCACGTCCTCCGCCCGCTCCGCGAGGTGGGTGTGGAGCATGCAGGTGACCTGCCGGTCGTCACTGACGTGCCCGGCCTCCGCGCGGGCCTTCTGGTACAGCGTCACCTTCTCGGCGATGTCGTCGACGGTCTGTTCCAGCATCGCCGTCAGCACGTGCAGGTCGAGGGCGCCTGCGGTCCGCCAGGTCTGCGGGTTGCTGGAGCTGGTCAGCCAGGTCTCCAGGGGCCGGGCCGGCCGCGGGTAGGTGCGCGTCTCGATCGTCCGTCCCTGCGGCGCGGCGCGCAGGCTGCCGTCGCCCCGCCACAGGGTACGCAGCACCTCCAGCCGTTCGGTCAGCACCTCCTTGCGACGCTCGTACGAGTCGGGGTCGAGAACGAAGTCGTCGGCGTGCCAGCCCGAGGCGAGCGACAGCGCCACCCGGCCCCGGCTGATCGCGTCGAGCACGCCCCACTCCTCGGCCACCAGGAGCGGGTCGTGCAGCGGCAGCACGACGCTGCCGGCGCGCAGCCCGATCCGACGGGTCCGGGCGGCGATCGCCGCCAGCAGGACCGCCGGTGCGGGGTACGGCGCACCGAACGGGTCGAAGTGCCGCTCGGGTACCCACACCGCGTGCAGGCCCAGTTCGTCGGCGAGTTCGGCGCAGCGCAGCACGAGGTCGTACTTGTCGGCCGGCGCGTCGTCGAGGTCTGCGGAGAAGAAGAACAGGCTGACCGCGAGTGCCGGTCGCCTGCCGGGCACCGCAGCCGGCGCGGCCGGTTCGGCGGAGCGCGTCGGGGTGGCCGGGGTGGCCCCGGCCTGGCGCTGCCGCAGCAGGCGTTCGACCAGTTCCCGGCGTTGCGGGGTCAGCTGGTCCAGGTCGACGCCGTCGATCGGGGCGCTCATCGGTCCGCCGTCCCGTCCAGCTCGGCCAGCCGGGCCGCGACCTCGTCCTCGGAGAGCGCGTCGACCTCGGCGAGAAGCGCGGCCAGTTCGTCGGCCGGTCCGCCGGGCGCCTGGGCGGGCGCCGCCGTCTCCGGCCGGGCAGCCCCGGCCGCGTCCGGGGCCGGCGGTCCGTCCGGTGGTACGAAGCCGCTGCCCTCCAGGTGGGCGGCCAGCCCGGCGACGGTGGGCGACTCGAACAACGCGGTCATCTCCAGTTCTGCCGCACCGTCGCGACGGACCTGGGTGACCATCTGCATGGCCAGCAGCGAGTTGCCGTCCAGGTCGAAGAAGCTGTCGTTGAGTCCGACCCGTTCGGTGCCCAGCAACTGTTTCCACAGGGCGACGAGGTAACGCTGGGTGCGGGTGTAGCCGGCGTCCTCGGCCGGGGTGGCCGCGGCGGCCGGCGCCACGACCGGGGACGCCTGGGCCGGGGCCGCCGCGCGGGGGGCCGGGGGCATCGGGTCCAGCCAGTGCCGGGTCCGGGCGAAGGGGTACGTGGGCAGCGACAACCTGGCGCGCTGTTCGTCACCGTAGTAGGCGGCCATGTCGTAGCTGCCGCCCAGCAACCACAGGTCGGTCAGGACGCCGAGCAGGTCCTCCGCCTCCTGGGTGTCGTCCACCGTCAGCACCGGCAGGCAGGTGGCCGCCGAGGCGGTGGCCCGCACCAGGGCGCTCAGCGACCGCCCCGGCCCGACCTCCAGGAACGCCGACGCCTGGTCGGCTACCAGCGTGCGCACCCCGTCGGCGAAGCGCACCGGCTGGCACATCTGGGCGACCCAGTAGTCGGCGCTGGTCGCCTCCTGCGCGGTCAGGTAGTCGCCGGTGACGTTGGAGACGATCGGGATCCGCGGCTCCCGCAGCGTGAGCCCGTCGAGGCCGGCCCGCAGCCGCTCAGCCGCCGGCTGCACCAGCGCGGAGTGGAACGCGTGGCTGACCCGCAGCCGGGTCGTGGTCACGCCGTCGGCCCGCAGCAGCGCGGCGAACTCCTCGACGGCCTCCTCGGTGCCGGCGACCACGACCAGTGACGGCGCGTTCTCCGCCGCGACGCTCAGGTCGCGGCCGTCCAACAGTCGCCGCACCTCGTCGACCGGCAGGTTGACCGAGAGCATCGCGCCCTCGGCCGTCTCGGCCAGCGCCTGCCCGCGCAGGGTCACCAGCGTGACCGCGTCGGGCAGGTCGAGCACCCCGGCGAGCACGGCGGCGACCAGCTCACCGATGCTGTGTCCGAGCATGGCGTGGGGTCGTACGCCCAGGTCGACCAGGGTCTGCCCGAGGGCCCACTCCACCGCGAAGAGCGCCGGCTGGGTGACCTGGGTCCAGGCCAGCGCGGCCCGGGTCTCCTCGGTGTCGCCGGCCTCCGGGTGGATCGCCGACCGCAGGTCCAGGCCGGCCCCCTTGAACAGGTCCAGCACCGTCTCCAGGTGCCGGGCGAAGATCGGGTCCCGACGGGCCAGGGCGGCGCCCATGCCGACCCGCTGCGCGCCCTGCCCGGGGAAGAGGAACACGGGGCGGTCGTTGGGGCGGCGCTGCCCGGTCTTCTGCCGCCGGCTGCCGGTGGCGGAGAGGGCGGAGGCGACGTCGGTGAGGTTGCGGGCCAGCACCACCCGGCGGTGCTCCCACTCCTGCCGGCCGGTGGCCAGCGTGTACGCCACGTCGGCCAGCTCGACGCCGGGGTGCTCCCGGGCCCAGCGGCCCAGGCGGCGGCTCATCTCCTCCAGCGCCTCCGGACTGCGCGCGGACAGCTGCACCGCGTGTCGACGCCGGGCGGAGCGCGTCGCGGCGGGCGACGGGTCCGGCTCCCGCAGCACGACGTGCGCGTTGGTGCCGCCCATGGCCAGCGAGTTGACCGAGGCGAGCAGCGGCCCGTCGGACTCCAGGTCCACCAGCTCGCTCGGCACCCGGAACGGGCTGGTGTCCAGCTCCAGCTTCGGGTTGGGGCGGCGGAAGTTCACCACGGGCGGCACCTGGCGGTGTCGCAGCGCCAGGACCGCCTTGATCAGGCCGGCGACGCCGGCCGCCGCGTCCAGGTGACCGATGTTGGGCTTGACCGAACCGAGCCAGCAGTACTGGCGGTCCGGCGTCGACTGCTCGAAGGCCCGGCTGATCGCCGCCACCTCGATCGGGTCGCCCAGCGGGGTGCCGGTGCCGTGCGCCTCCACGAACTGGATGTCCCGTGCCGACACCCCGGCCCGTTCCAGCGCCCGGCTGACCGCCCGGTACTGGCCGTCGATGCTCGGCGCGGTGAAGCTGGCCTTGGCCCGGCCGTCGTTGTTGATGGCGGAGCCGAGGATCACCCCGTGGATCTGGTCGCCGTCGCGGAGCGCGTCGGCGTACCGCTTCAGGACCACGACCCCCGCGCCGTTGCCGGGGATGCTGCCGGCCGCGTCGGCGTCGAAGGCCCGGCAGTGGCCGTCCGGCGAGGACGTGCCGCCCGGGTTGGCGAGGTAGCCGCCGCCCAGTGGCATCCGCACCGACGATCCGCCGGCCAGCGCCATGTCGCACTCCCCGTCGGCGAGGGCACGGGCGGCCAGGTGGATGGCGACCAGCGAACTGGAGCAGGCGGTCTGCACGCTCAGGCTCGGCCCGCGCAGGTCCAGCCGGTGCGAGACCCGGGTGGCGAGGAAGTCCTTGTCGTTGCCGACCATGGTCTGCAGGTCACCCACCATGGCCGCGACGTCGTCGCGGTGACCCATCACGTTGTAGAGCATGTAGGTGTTCATCGTGCAGCCGGCGTAGACCCCGATCTGGCCGTCGTAGCGGCGCGGGTCGTAGGCGGCGTCCTCGAGGGCGTGGTACGCGGTCTCCAGGAAGATGCGGTGCTGCGGGTCCATGATGGACGCCTCGCGGGCGGAGTAGCCGAAGAAGGCCGCGTCGAAGGCGTCGGCGTCCTCCAGCGCGGCGGTGGCGTCCACGTAGTTCGGGTTGTCCACCAGGTCCGGGCTGACCCCGGCGGCCAGCATCTCCTCGCGGCTGTGCCGGGTGACGCTCTCGACGCCCTCGGACAGGTTCAGCCAGTACGTGTCGACGTCCGGCGCGCCGGGCAGGCGGGCCGCCATGCCGACGATCGCTACCGCATCGGGGTGTTCGTCAAGGGGCGTCATGGCCATGTCGGTCCTTCGGAGGTCGGGCCAGCGCGGGGGCGGGCGACGTCGGACGGGTGGTACGCCGCGCGGCGAGGTGCCCGGCGAGGTCCCGCGGGCAGGGGTACTCGAACAGGTAGTGGATCGGGAAGGTCACGCCGAGGCTGACCTGGAGCTGGTGGTGCACCCGGGTCACCACCAGCGAGTGGGCGCCCGCGTCGAAGACGTTCACGTCCGGCGCGATCGTGCTCAGGGCCAACGCGTCGGCCCAGATGCGGCAGACCGCCGCCTCCACCTCGCGCACCCCCGCCGAACCGGGCAGCACCTCGGTGTACTCGCGCTGCGCCGCCTGCCGCAGGGGCGTCTCGTCGAGCTTGCCGTTCGCGGTCATCGGCAGCTCGTCGAGCGTGACGACCTGCTCGGGCACCATGGCCACCGGCAGTCGCGCACCCACCAGCCGGAGCAGTTCGGTGGGGTCGACCCGGTCGCCGGTGACGAAGGCGACCAGTCGTCTCGGCTCCTCCACCACCAGCGCGGCGCAGGCCACGACGCCGGGCACGTCCCGCATGGCGAACTCCACCTCGCCGAGCTCGACCCGGAAGCCGCGTACCTTGACCTGCCGGTCCGCGCGTCCCACCACCACGAAGCCGACGTCCGGGTCGAGGTGGGCCAGGTCGCCGGTGCGGTAGTAGCGGTCGCCGGACCGGTCGGTGACGAACCGCTCGGCGGTCGCCTCCGGCCGGTGCAGGTAGCCGTCGGCCACGCCCGGCCCGGCGATGAGGATGTTCCCCAGCGCCCCGACCGGGAGCGGCCGGTCGTCGTCGTCGGCCAGCCAGATGCGGCTCGCCGCCGACGGTCGCCCGACCGGCAGCACCGCGGGCAGGTCCTCGTCGGGCACCTTTGCGGGAATCTCGTAGGCCAGGCAGTTGACGGTGGCCTCGGTCGGGCCGTACCCGTTGACCAGGCGGCAGTCGGCGGCGACGAGCGTGCGCAGTCCGGTCACCGTGGACCGCTTCAGCACCTCACCGCCGAGCAGGACCAGCCGCAGGTCCGGCAGGGGTTCACCCGTGGCGACCAGCTGGTCGGCGTACGAGGGGGTGGTGAACAGGACGGTGACCCGTTCCCGCCGCAGGAACCGCACGTAGCTGCGGGCGTTGCGACGGTCGGCTGGTGCCGGCACGACCACGCAACCGCCGTACGGCAGGGCGGTGAACAGCTCCTGGAGGCCGAAGTCGAAGCCGAGGGAGAGGGTCTGCGCCATCCGCACCCACGGGCCCAGCTCCCACGCCTGTCCCTCCCAGGCGACGAGGTGCGCCACCTGGCCCTGTCGGATCAGTACGCCCTTGGGACGGCCGGTGGACCCGCTGGTGTAGACGGTGTACGCCGGGTCGTCGGGACCGGGTCCGGCGTCGGTGGCCGGCGCGGCGGCCCCGGTCGCCCCGGCTGCCGGGGCGACGTCGAACGGCACGACGGTCGGGGGGTGCGGAAGGTCCGCGACGAGCCGGGCCGCCCGGTCCGCCTGCGTCGGCGAGGTGAGCAGCAGCCGGGGCGAGCAGTCGGCGAGCATCTCCCGCAGTCGGGCATCGGGGAACTCGACGGGCAGCGGAAGCACCCCGAGCCCCACCGACCAGGCACCGAACATCCCGACCGTGAAGTCGGCGGGCGACTCCAGCAGCAGGCCGACCTGCCGGCGGGCGGCCTCGGCGGCGTCCCGGTGGGTCATCGCGCACCGCCCGTGGTCCGCTCGGGGGCCAGCGCGGCCCGTAGCGCCCCGCCGACCTGGTCCATCCGGGCCACGAACTCGGCGAAGTCGATGGTCCGGCCCGCTTCGACCAGCGCCGGCGCGTCGGGGCGCTCGGCCGCGACCGAGCGGATCCGGGCCAGGGCCGGCGGATCGAGCGGGGGCGTGTCGCAGCCGCCGAGAGCCCGGGTGAGGTCCTCGTCGGCCGGGGAGAGCACCAGCACGTCGTCGACGACCGTCGGCGCGGCGGAGTCGGCGGCCCGCACCATCGCCGCGTACGTGGCCAGGATCGCCTCGGCGGTCCGGGGCAGGAACAGGTCGGTGGCGTGGTCCAGGGTCAGCAGGTAGCCGCCGTCGCGGGGGGTGACCACCAGGTCGAGGTCGTACCGGCAGCTGTCCCGGGGCACCGGGACGACGCGCAGGGTCAGTCCGTCGAGGTCCAGCCGCGAGGCCCGCCCGCTGATCGCGTCGAGCAGGCCCGGCACCTGCGGCAGCGGGTTCTCCTGCACGGTGATGAGCGTCTCCACCAGCGGCAGGCGGCCGGCGGCCCGCCGTGGGCGCACCGCCTCCACCGCCCGCACCAGGGGATACAGGCCGGCGTCGAGTCCGGCGACCAGTTGCCGGCGGACGTCGTCGACCAGGTCCGTCAGCCGCTGCTCCGGTCGCACCTCGACGGCCAGGGGCACCGTGTTGGTGCAGAGCCCGCCGACCTCGGCCAACCGGCCGGACGGCCGGCCGACCACCGGCACGCCCACCACCACCGGGTTCGGGGTGCCGTAGCGGTGCAGGCAGGCCGCCCAGAGCGCCGACAGCAGCGCCACCCGCGCGGGTCCGGCACCCGGGTCGGCGACGGGCACGACGCGTTCGACCCGACCGGCCCGCGCGCTGCGGCGGCTGCCGCGTGCCCCGTCGGTGCGGACGTCGAGGGACCCGGCCCGGTTCGGCAGCCGCTCGGCGAGCTGCCGGTCCCGGTCGGCGGCGTCCGGGCCGGCCAGATACTCCTCCTGGGCGGTGACGTACTCGTCGTACGAGCCGCGCGGCGCGGCCGGCGGGGTGCGGCCGGCGCGTAGTTCGGCGTACCCGTGTCCGAGGTCGCGCAGGGCGACGCTCAGCGACCAGAGGTCGGTGACGGCGTGGTGCACGACGAGCTGGTAGACCTGCCGGTCCGGTGACTGCCATCGGTGCAGGCGCAGCAGCGGCCCCTCGTCCAGCCGGAACGGCACGGTCGCCGCGTACCCGAGCTGCTCCTCGAGCCGGTCGTCGCGGACGGGGACCGGCACCAGGTTCAGCGCCTCGGTCATCCGGTGCGCCGGTACCGGTTCCCGACGGCGCAGGTTGCCGTCGGCGACGATGCGCACCGCCAGTTCCGGTTGCCGGCGCACGGCCGCCCGCAGGGCCGCGTGGAACGCGTCCACGTCGGTCGCCGGGTCCAGTTGCCAGGCGAAGGAGATGTTGTACTCGTCGCTGTCCGGGTTGAGCATCTGGAGGAACGCCAGCGACTCCTGGGCCTTCGACAACCGGCCGTGGGTGGGGCCACCCGCCGGGGGCGCGGCCCGGCCCGGACCGGTCGCCTGCGTCGCCGTGCCGGCCGGCCGGTCGACCACCCGGGCCGTCACGTCCGCGAGGCTCAACCCTTCGAGCAGGTCGCGGACCGGCACGTCGACCCCGAACCGACGGAAGATCACCTCGGAGACGTGCAGCGCGGTGAGCGAGTCCATGCCGTAGCTGACCAGCGGCTCCGTCTCCAGCGGGATCGGTGTGTCCAGCGCCGTCTCGACCGCCTGCCGGACCCCCGACGCCGACTCCCGCCCGGCGGCACCGGCCACAGCCGGGTCGGCATCGACCGCCTTCGGGTCGGCACCAGCCGTAGTCGGGCCGGTTCCGGCGTCGACCGGGCCGTTCCCGGCGTCGCGTGCGCCGTAGTCACCGTCGCGGTACCGACGCGCCGTCTCACCGCGTCGCAGCTTGCCGCTGGTGGTCCTGGGCACCGTTCCCGGCCGCACCCCGACGACATCGACCAGGGTGACACCGAACTCGGCGGTGATCGCCACGGTGAGCCGCCGCCGGTCGTCCGGGCCCAGCCCCCGGCCCCGCGCCTCCCCGACGATGACGACGCCACGGCCGGTCGGGTCGGCGAAGGCCACCACGCCGCCGGCCCGCAGCGTCGGCACCGTCTCGGTGGCCACCCGCTCCAGGTCCTGCGGATAGAGGTTGCGGCCCCGGACCACGATCACGTCCTTGACCCGGCCGGTGACGTGCAACTCCCCGTCGACGAGAAAGCCGAGGTCACCGGTGCGCAGCCAGGATTCCGCCCGACCCGCCACGGCGGCGCCGAAGACCGCGCCGGTGGGGTCCGGCCTGCCCCAGTAGCCGGCCCCGACGCTCGGGCCGCTGACCAGGATCTCGCCCACCTCGCCGTCGGCCACCGGGGAGTCGCCGTCGACCACGGCGACCTCGCAGCCGTACGGCACCCCGCAGGAGACGACCTCGGTGCCGTCGGCGGACGCCCGGGTGCGGGCTCCCGTCCCGGGTGGCACCGCGGTCACCAGCAGGGTCGCCTCGGCCAGTCCGTAGCAGGGGATGAACGCCTCCCGCCGGAAGCCGGCCGGTGCGAGCAGCTCGGCGAAGCGGTCCAGGGTCCCTGCGGACACCGGCTCCGCACCGCTGTACGCCTTTCGCCACCCGGACAGGTCGAGCCCTTCGACGGGCGCGCGTTCGAGCGACCTGATCACCAGGTCGTAGGCGAAGTTCGGGGCGCCACTGGTGGTGACGCCCAGCTCGCCGATCGCCCGCAGCCAGGCGACCGGGTTGCGGACGAAGTCCTTGGGCGCGGCGAGGTACGCGGGGATGCCGGCGTGCAGCGGGTGCAGCAGGTTCCCGATCAGGCCCATGTCGTGGTACGCCGGCAGCCAGCTCAGCACGACGGCGCTCTCGTCGTGGTCGAAGGCGCTGGCGATCGACCGCAGGTTCGCCACGAGCCCCCGGTGGGTGACGACGACGCCCTTCGGTGCCCCGGTGGAGCCGGAGGTGTACTGAAGGAAGGCCGGCGCTGCCGGGTCCACCGGCACCGGCCGGGCCAGCGGCCCGTCGGCCGGCCGCCACTCGGCCGGGATGTCGAGCACCCGGCGGGCCAGGTCGGCCATGGTCTCGTCCGAGGTCCAGGCGAGCGCGGCACCGCTGTCGGCCACGATCCGGCCGACCGTCTGCGCGCCGGTCACGCTGTCCAGCACCGGGTACACCGGCACCGGCACCCGCCCGGCGTAGAGGCAGCCGAGGAACGCGGTGACGAACCCGAGACCCGGCGGATGCACCAGCAGCACCCGGTCGCCGGGGGCGGTGCTCTCCTCCAGCCGGGCGCCGACCCGCGCGGCGGCGGCGTCCGCCTCGGCGTAGGTCAGCCGGCCGGCCGGGTGGGTCAGGTCGCCCAGCCAGGTGAAGGCCACCCGATCCGCGCGGTGCCGGCCGTGCGCCCGCAGCGCGTCGGCGAGGCTGTCGTGTTCGCTGGTCACCGTCGCCCCCGCCCCGTCGCCGACCCGGCCACGACCGCCGCACCGCGGTCCGTTGCGCGCGCCTCGGCAGCGCGGAACGACCGGGTCGTGCCGGGGGTCAGGTCGAACATGCCGGCACGTTAACCCTCACCGGTTCGCACCGGGTTACGTGCCGCCCGGCGCCCCGGGCGGCACGCCGGTCGCCTACCGGGCGGCCTCCTCCGCGTCCATCCACTCGGCCAGGCTCCGGGGTCGCATGTCCGTCCAGTTGGTCTCCACGAAGTCCAGGCACTCCTGCCGGCCTGCCGGGCCGTGCGTCACCTGCCAGCCGTCCGGCACCGGCATCGCCGCCGGCCACAGCGAGTACTGGTGTTCGTCGTTGCGCAGGATCAGGTACGTGCCGTCCGGGTCCTCGAACGGATTGCTCATGGCTACTCCTCGTTGCTCTCCCCCGCGCCCGCCAGGGCGCGGGCGATCATCGGGCCGATCGTCGCAAGTGCCGACGGCTCCAGCAGCCGCCAGTGGTCCGTCGCCACCTCACGCACCTCGATGGCGCCGGTGACGTGGGGTCGCCACGCCGCCACCTCCGGCCCCGTCACCGGGGCGGTGGCGCGGAACAGCAGCAGGTCGCCGGCGAACCGGGGCGGAGCATAGGTCCGCATCAGGCGGCGGTGGCGGTCGACCAGCGTCTCGATGACCGCCGCGTCCCGCGCGTCGACGCCGTCGAACTGACGGGTCGTTCGGCGCAGGAGGTCCACCAACTCCGCGCCGCCACCCGCCTCGTCCGGGCCGGTGTCGCCCGCCTGCTGGTCACCGCCCGCCTCGTCCGGCCCGGTGCCACCGCCCGCGCCGGCCGGCGGCGGGTAGCCGTCGATGGCGACCAGCAGCCCCACCTGCTCCCCGGCCGCCTGCAACCGGCAGGCCATCTGGTGGGCGACCAGGGCACCGAACGAGAACCCGACCAGGTGGTACGGCCCGTGCGGCTGCCGCTGCCGCACCTGCGCCAGGTGCTGCTCGGCGAGCGCCTCGACGCTGCGCGGCAACCCGTCGCCGGAGAGCGCCGGCGCCTGCAACGCGTAGACCGGACGGGCCCCGCCCACGTGGCGCACCAGGCCCGCGTACCCCCAGCCGAGGCCGGTGACCGGGGGGAGGCAGAACAGCGCGGCGCCGGTGCCGGCGGCGTGCAGCGCCAGCACCGGATCCAGGACGGCGACCGGCGCGTCCCGGGCGATCCGGCGCGGCGAACCGTCGACCGGCGCGTCCCGGGCGATCCGGGTCGCCAGGCCGGAGACGGTCGCTCCGTTGAACACCGCACCCAGGTCGAGCCGGACGCCCAGGACGTCGGCGACCCGGTTCACCAGCCGGATGGCCAGCAACGAGTGCCCACCGAGGTCGAAGAAGTCCTCGTCGACGCCGACGTCCGGCAACCCCAGCAGTTCGGCGAAGATCCGGCGCAGCGCCTCCTGCTCGGCAGGCAACGGCTGCCGGCCGGCAGCCGGGCGGTCCCGGGGCACCGGCAACGCCTTGCGGTCGAGCTTGCCGTTCGGGTTGAGCGGAAGCTCGTCGAGCGGCACGATCGCCGCCGGCACCATGTAGGACGGCACGCGGTCGGCCAGGAACCGGCGCAGCTCCTGCGGGTCGAGGGCCGCCCCGGGCCGGGGCACGACGTAGCCGAGCAGACTCCGCTCGCCCCGGTACCGCCCCGCCACGACCGCCGTGCGCAGCACCGAGGGGTGCCGGCCGAGCGCCGCCTCGATCTCACCCGGCTCGATGCGGAAGCCGCGGATCTTCGTCTGGTCGTCGGCCCGGCCGGCGAACTCCAACACCCCGTCGGGCCGCCAGCGACCCAGGTCACCGGTGCGGTACATCCGCTCGCCCGGACGGAACGGGTCCGGCACGAAGCGTTGCGCGGTCTGCGCCGGCTGGCCCAGGTAGCCCCGGGCCAGTCCCGCACCGGCCAGGTACACCTCGCCGGTCACGCCGACCGGAACCGGACCCAGCCGGCGGTCGAGGACGTACACCCGGGTGTCGTCGAGGGGCCGCCCGATCGGCACGGTGGCCGGCACCGGTTCCCCAGGTGGCAGCACGTGGTGGGTGACCACGAAGGTGGCCTCGGTCGGGCCGTACAGGTTGGTGACGGTCGCCCGGGGCGCGTGTTCCCGCACCGCGCGGACAGCCGTCGTGGAGGCCACGTCACCGCCGGTCCAGATCTCGCGGAGGCCGGCGAACGCGTCCGGCCGCTCGTCGGCGAGGAGCGCGAACAGGCCGGCGGAGAGGTCGGCGGCGGTGACCGCCGGATCGGCCAGGGCCCGGTGCAGCGCCTCCACGTCCAGCGGGCCGGCGGGCGCGACGACCACGGTGGCGCCGTTGAGCAGCGGCACCCACGTCTCGTGCACGGACAGGTCGAAGGCGTACGGCGAGTGCATCAGCATCCCGTCGCCGGGGCCGCACCGCCAGCACGGGTCGGCGACCAGGTCCAGGACGTTGCGGTGGGAGACCGCGACGCCCTTCGGCGCACCGGTCGAACCGGACGTGTACATCACGTAGGCCAGGGAGTCCGGGTGCTGCGGAACCGCCGGGGGCAGGTCGTCCCCGGGTGCCCCGGGGGTGTCGTCGTCGACCACGAGCACCGGCACGTCGCAGCGCAGACCGAACGACCTGCTGGCCGCGTCGACCAGGACCAGGGCGGCGCCCGAACCCGCGACCACCGTCCGCATCCGGGACACCGGTTGCCCGGTGTGCAACGGCACGTACGCGCCGCCGGCCTTGAGCACGGCCAGGCTGGTGACCAGCACCTGCGGCGAGCGTTCGTGCAGGACCGCGACGGTCGTCTCCACGCCCACCCCGGCCCGGCGCAGCCGGTGCGCCAGCCGGTTCGCGCGCCGGTCCAGCTCGGCGTAGCTCAGGGTCGCGTCGGCCGCCCGGACCGCGATCGCGTCCGGGGCCCGGTCCACCTGTGCGGCGAGGCGCTGCTGGATGGTGTCGTGGTCGGCCGGCGTGGCCCGCTCCGGCCCGGCCCAGTCGACGAGGATCCGGTGCCGCTCGGTCGGCCCGAGGATGTCGAGGTGGCTGACCGGGACGTCCGGGGCGTCGGTGGCGGCCCGCAGCAGCCGCACCAACCGTGCGACGAGCGCCTCCACGGTGGCCCGGTCGAACAGCTCCGTGCTGTACTCGACCACCCCGTCGATCCGCTGCGGCCCGCCGTCGCGGCCCGGGTCCACGGTGAGGTTGAAGGAGAGGTCCAGCCGGGCGGTGGCGGTGCTGACCGCCATCGGCTCCGCCGACAGGTCGGCGAAGCGCAGCCGGTCCTCGGCGCCGTACAGCAGTCCCAGCAGGACCTGGAACAGCGGCTGCCGGGCGGCTGCCCGGGCCGGATTGAGCCGCTCGACCAGCAGCTCGAAGGGGACGTCGTCGTTGGCGTACGCGGCCCGGTCCCAGTCCCGGACCCGGCACAGGAGCTGGCGGAACGTCGGGTCACCGGAGACGTCGGTGCGCAGCACCAGAGTGTTGACCAGGAAGCCGACCAGGTCGTCCAGGGCCGGGTCGGTGCGCCCCGCGACCGGGCAGCCGATCGGGATGTCGGTGCCGGCCCCGCAGCGGTGCAGCAGGCCCGCCAGCGCCGCCTGCAACACCATGTAGAGCGTGCTGCGGGTCTCCCGGGCCAGGTCGCCGGCCGCCCGGCACAGCTCGGCGTCGATCTCGACGGGCACCACGTCGCCACGGCGGCTGGGCTGCTGCGGGCGGGGCCGGTCGGTGGGCAGCGCCAACTCCTCCGGCAGGTCCCGCAGCGCCGCACGCCAGAAGGCCAGCTGGTGGGCGGTCCGGCTGTCGGGGTCCGTGGCGCTGCCGAGCAGGTGCCGCTGCCAGAGCGTGTAGTCCGCGTACTGCACCGGCAGCGGCGCGGCCGTCGGCGGCGTGCCGCCGACCCGGGCCGCGTACGCGTCGGCCAGGTCCCGCAGCAGGCAGGGCACCGACCAGCCGTCGGCGGCGATGTGGTGCACCAGCAGCAACAACACCTGGTCGTGCGGGCCGGCGTCGAACAGGGTCGCCGCGACCGGCGGCTCGGCCGCCAGGTCGAACACCCGGTGGGCGGCGTGGTCGACCGCCGCGCGCAGCCCGGCGGGGTCCACCCGCACGACCTGAAGGCGGACCGACGCCGCCGACGGGTCGAGCACCAGTTGGCTCGGCTCCTCCCCCACCAGGCGGTACACGGTGCGCAGGATCTCGTGGCGGGCCAGCAGGTCGCTGAGCGCCGCGTCGAGGGCCGCCGGGACGGGCGGCCCGGAGAACCGCAGCGCGACCGGCAGGTTGTAGGTGGCGCTGCCGCCTTCGATCCGGTCGAGGATCCACAGCCGGCGTTGCGCGAAGGACATCGGCAGCACGTCGGGCCGGTCCGCCACCCGCAGGGCGGGACGCGCGGGCGCGTTGACGGGCTGCCGGCGGGCGAGCGCTGCCGGCGTGGGCGCGTCGAAGACGTCGCCGACGGTCAGCTCGACGCCGTGCTGGCGCAGCCCGGCCAGCAGGCGGATCACCAGCAGGGAGTGTCCGCCGTGGTCGAAGAAGTCGTCGTCGACGCCGACCCGGTCGAGGCCCAGCGCCTCGGCGAAGAGGTCGCAGATCAGCGCCTCGTGGGGGGATCGGGGTGCATGGCCGGTGGTGACGGCGGCGGCCGGCGCCGGCAGGGCGTGGCGGTCCACCTTGCCGCTGGGGGTCAGCGGCATCCGGTCCAGCACCAGGACCGCGCCGGGCACCATGTACGTGGGCAGACGCAGGCCGAGCCGCCGGCGGATCACGTCCGGGTCGGGCTGCCGGCCACCCGCCGGCACGACGTAGCCGACCAGGTGGGCCGCCCCGGTGCCGTCGGTGCGCGCGAGCACCACGACTTCGTCGACGTCCGGGTCCTCGCCGAGCAGCGCCTCGATCTCACCGAGTTCGATCCGCAGGCCCCGGATCTTCACCTGGTTGTCGGCGCGGCCGAGGTATTCGAGCTGCCCGTCGGGCAGCTGACGGGCGAGGTCGCCGGTGCGGTACATGCGGGCGGCGGGGGTGTCGGCGAAGGGGTCGGGGAGGAAACGTCGGGCGGTCAGGGCGGGTCGGTTGTGGTAGCCCCGGCCGAGACCGGTGCCGGCGAGGTAGAGCTCGCCTCGGATGCCGGTGGGGGTGGGGTTGCCGTGGCGGTCCAGGACGTAGGCGCGGGTGCCGGGCAGGGGCCGCCCGATGGGTGGGCGGGGATCGCCGGGGTCGATCCGGGCGGCGGTGGAGTAGGTGGTGTCCTCCGAGGGACCGTAGAGGTTGTGCACGTCGCGCACGTGGGGGTGGGCGTAGACCTGGGCGACGAGGTCGGCGGGCAGGGGCTCCCCGGCGAGGTTGACCGTGCGTACGGTGTCGGGCAGCGGGTTGGTGCGCAGCAGTTCCCGCAGCAGGCTGGGCACGGTGTTGACCAGCGTCACCGGGGGCCCGGCGACGGCCGGCAGGTCGAACAGGGTGTCGACCAGCACGACGGTGCCACCGCTGCTGAGCGGGGCGAACAGCTCGAACACCGACAGGTCGAAGCAGATCGAGGTCGAGGCCAGCACCCCGGCGAACTCCTCGGCCCGGTACCGGTCGGTGGCCCAGTCGACCAGGGCGACGGCGCTGCGGTGCTCGACCGCGACGCCCTTCGGCAGTCCCGTAGACCCGGACGTGTAGAGGACGTACGCCAGCGCGCCCGGCGCGACGGGCAGGTCGAGGGGGGTGCAAGGTCGGGCGTCGAGGTCGGTGGCGGGTTCGTCGAGGTGGACGAGGGTGCCCGGATAGTCGGCGAACCGGTCCCGCTGGCCGGTCTCGGTGATCACGATGGGCGCGGCGGAGTCGGTCAGCATCAGCCGCAGCCGGTCGGCGGGGTACGCGGGGTCGAGGGGCAGGTAGGCGCCGCCGGCCTTGAGGACGGCCAGCACCGCCACCGGCAGGGCCGGGCCCCGGGTCAGACAGATCCCGACCGGCGCCTGCGCCGCCAGGCCCAGCGCCCGCAGGTGGTGGGCGAGCCGGTTCGCGGCCTGGTCCAGTTCCCGGTACGTCGTCGCCGTCGCGCGGTGCACCAGCGCGGTGCCCTCCGGGGTCCGGGCCGCCTGCCGCTCCACGAGCTGGTGCAGACCGGCGACCGGGCTGGGGGGAAGCGCGGGGGTGCCGGTCAGCAGCCGGGCCCGCTCCTCGTCGTCGAGCAGCGGAAGCATGCTCGCGGAGGTCTTCGGTTCCGCGGCCACGGCGGTGAGGATCCTGGTCAGATGCCGCAGCATCCGCCCGGCGGTGTCCGGCGTGAACAGGTCGGTGGCGTAGCCGAGCGCGGCGAGGATCCGACCGTCGGGCTGCTCCACCATGCTGAGACTGAGATCGAACTTCGCCGTGGTGTCGGTGACGTCGACGGGGTGGACGGGTACGCCCCCGAAGTCGGGGGTGCCGCTGGTGGGTTCGTAGGCGAAGAAGGCCTGGAACAGCGGGTTGCGGCTGAGGTCCCGGTCCGGGCGTAGCCGTTCCACCACCAGGTCGAACGGCACCTCCTGGTGCGAGTAGGCCGCCACGCAGGTCCGCCGCAGCCGCTCCAGCAACTCCACGAACGACGGATCACCGTGCAGGTCGGCCCGCAGGACGATGGTGTTGACGAACAACCCGATCAGGTCCTGGCTCTGCGGATGACCACGACCCGACACGGGTGTGCCGACGACGATGTCGTCCTGTCCGCTGTACACCCCCAGCAGCATCGCGTAGACCGCGAGGAACACCATGAACGGCGTCGCCCCGTGGGCCCGGGCGAGCTCCCGCAGCCTGTCCGCCGTCTCCGCCGGGACGAACTGCTCCGCGATGTCGCCCCGGTGGCTCTGCCGGGCCGGCCGGGGGCGGTCGGTGGGCAGGTCCAGCAGTTCCGGGGCGCCGGCCAGCTGTTCCTGCCAGAAGGCCAGTTCCGCCTCCAGGCGGTCACCGCGCAGGGTGTCGCGCTGCCAGGCGGCGTGGTCGACGTACTGGATGGGCAGTTCCGCCGGCCGCACCGGCGCACCACCGGTGGCCTCCCGGTAGAAGTCGGACAGCTCCGTGAAGAGCACTCCCAACGACCAGCCGTCGGAGACGATGTGGTGCATGTTGAGCACCACCGCGTGATCATCTTCCGCCAGCACCGCCACCGCACACCGCAGCAACTGACCACCGAGATCGAACGGCCGGGCGATCTGCTCCCGTACCCACCCCGTCACCGCCGCGTCCCGGTCCGCCGAAGCCGACAACCGGGTGATCTCGACCCGGGGCAGCTCGCCCGACACGAGCTGTACCGGCTCCCCGCCCACGTCCACGAACCGCGCCCGCAACGCCGCGTGCCGCCGGCAGACCCGGTCCACCGCCACCTGCAACGCCGCCACGTCCAACCGACCCGCGACCCGGAACGCCGCCGGCAGGCTGTAGGCGACCCCCACCGCAGCCAACTGCTCCAGGAACCACAACCGCCGCTGCGCGTACGACAAGCCGACCTGTCGCGCCGCCACCGCGTCCGCGCCCACCCGGGCCAGGAACACGTTCCGCTGCGCGGCCGACAACCGCGCGAACCGCTCGAACATCCCGTCTGCCACGTGTGTCTTCCCGCCCAATCAGTCGCCGGCCACGTTCGGACATCCGCCGGTCGCCCGGCACGACCCGCGCGGCGGTTCGCCCCCGCCGGCTGGTGGGAGCCGCGTGGAGCCCGTCAGTCGTTCGCGTCCGACGGGTCGCCGAACAGGTCGTCGAAGATCCGGTCGATCCGCTCGGCGCCGTCGTCCGCCGCCACCGGCTCGTCCGCCGTCACCTGTCCACGGCGTACGCAATCCGCGAGCCCGGCGACCGTGGGATCGGTCAGGAACCCGGCCAACGGAACGTCCACCCCGGTTCGGCGACGCACCGCCCACACCAGCCGCGTCGCCAACAACGAATGACCACCCAACTCGAAGAAGTCGTCCCACACACCCACCCGGTCGACGCCCAGCACCGACCGGAAGTCCCCCGCCACACCCCGCTCCACGTCGTCCCGCGCCGCGACGAACACCGCGTCGCTGTCCCGCACCCCGAACTCCGGCGCCGGCAGCCGCCGCACATCGACCTTGCCGTTCACCGTCAACGGGAACTGCTCCACCGCCACGATCACCGACGGCACCATGTACTCCGGCAGCGACGACCGCAGCCGCTCCCGCAGCCCGCCCACGTCCGCGCCGTCGGCCTGCACGTACGCCACCAACCGCCGATCCCCGGGCGCCACCTCCACCGCCCGCGCCACCACCGCCCGCACCCCGGCACACGCCGCCAGCGCCACCTCCACCTCACCCAACTCCACCCGGAAGCCCCGGATCTTCACCTGGTTGTCGGCGCGGCCGAGGAACTCGAGGTGCCCGTCGGGCAGGTAGCGGGCCAGGTCACCGGTGCGGTACATGCGTGCACCGGGGGTCTCGGCGAACGGGTCGGCGGGGAACCGCTCGGCGGTCAGCGCGGGGCGCTCGAGGTAGCCGTCGGCCAGCCCGGCCCCGCCGATGTGCACCTCCCCGCGTACCCCCTCCGGGGCCAACTGCCCCTGGTCGTCGAGGAGGTAGATCCGGGTGTTGGCGATCGGCCGCCCGATCGGCACCCAGCTCGGCCACTCGGCCGGCGCTCCCGACAACGCGTGGACCGTCGCGACGTGGGTCTCCGACGGCCCGTACTCGTTGAACAGGCCGCAGCTGGGCAGCGCGGTGAACAGCCGGATCAGGTCGTCGTTGACGAGCAGCTGCTCCGAACCGGCGATCACCGTGTCCAGCGCCCGGGGCAGCGGCGCGTCCGCGCCGAAGCCCTCGGCGACCTGGAGCAACGCCGGAGCGGGGATGAACATCCGGTTGACCCGCCGGGCGGCCACCAGCTCCAGCAGCCCGGGAAGGTTCTGCCGCTCCTCCTCGGTGATGAGCACCAGGGTCCCGCCGTCGACGAGCGTCGAGAAGATCTCCTGGAAGGAGACGTCGAAGCTCAGCGACGCGAACTGGAGGGTGCGGTAGCCGACGGGCCGGCGCGGATAGTGGGCCAGTTGCCAGGCCACCAGGTTCGCCACCGCCCGGTGCGGCATGCAGATGCCCTTGGGTCGGCCGGTCGACCCGGAGGTGTAGGTGACGTAGGCGACCGCGTCGGGTCGCAGCTCGCCCGACGCGGGCGGGGGCACGTCGACGGCCGGCGGCAGCGCGTCCACGTCGATCAGCGGCACATCGACCGACGGCAGCCGGCCGGCCATCGTGGCGTCGGTCAGGATGACCGGGGCGTCGATGTCGTCGAGGATCAGCCGGATCCGCTCGGCCGGGTGCTTCGGGTCCAACGGGACGTACGCCGCACCGGCCTTCAGGGCGCCCAGCACGGCGGCCAGCATCTCGAACGACCGCCGCACCGCGACGCCGACGAAGCTGCCGGCGCCGACGCCGCGACGGCGCAGCTCCGCGGCCACCGCGTCGGCCCGCCGGTCGAGTTCGGCGTACGTGAGCTGCCGGGCGCCGGCCACCGCCGCCACCGCGTCGGGCGTGCGGCGCACCTGCCGCTCGACCCAGCGGTGCAGCAGCGGCTCCGGCACCCGCACCGGCGTCGTCCGGTTGTGGTCGACCAGCAGCCGCCGCCGCTCGTCCGCCGAGATCGTCGGGACCTCGGTGAGTCGCAGGCGCGGATCCGCCGCCACGGCGCCGAGCAGCCGGACCAGGGCGTCGGCCAGCCGCCGCACGGTGACCCGGTCGAACAAGGCGGTGCTGTAGTCGATGACGCCCGTCAGCCCGTCGGGCGTGCCGGACGGCGTCTGCCGGGGCGCGAACTCGATCACCAGGTCGACGATGGACACCCCCGCCCCGGTCTGGCCGAGCCGCACGTCGAGGCCGGGCATCCGGACGGGGTCACCGGCCGGTTCGAGCAGGTTCAGCAACACCTGGAAAAGCGGGTTCCGGGTGACCGTACGGGTCGGGTTCAGCGTCTCCACCAGGCACTCGAACGGGATGTCCTGGTTGGCGTACGCACCGAGGTTCTTCGCCCGCACGCGCTCCAGCAGCTCCACGAACCTCGGGTCGCCGGTGGTGTCGGTGCGCAGCACCAGGGTGTTCACGAAGAACCCGACGAGGTCGTCGAGTGCGGCGTCGCCCCGGCCCGCGACCGGCGTGCCGAAGACGATGTCGGTGCCGGCACCGAACCGGGTCAGCAGCGCGGCGACGCCGGCCTGGAGGACCATGAACAGGCTGCACCGGTGTTCCCGGGCCAGCGCCGCGAGCGCCGCGTGCGCCGAGGCGTCCAGCGCGAACTCCACGGAGTCGCCACGGAAGTCCATCTCCCCGGTGCGGGCCCGGTCGAACGGCAGCGGCAGTTCCTCGGGCAGCCCGGCCAGCTCCCGGGTCCAGTAGGCCAGCTGGCGGCCCATCGGGCTGTGCGGGTCGGACCGTCCGGCCAGCAGGTCCCGCTGCCACAGCGCGTAGTCCGCGTACTGGACGGGCAGGTCGCGCCAGGTGGGTGCCGTCCCGTCGCGCCGGGCGGCGTACGCCTCGGACAGGTCCCGCAGCAGCGGCACCACCGATCCACCGTCGCTGGCGATGTGGTGCAGGACGACCAGCAGCGTCCACTCCTGCGGGCCGGTGGTGAAGAGGTGGGCACGCCAGGGCAGCTCGGTGGCCAGGTCGAAGCAGCGGGACACCGCCTCGGTGAGTGCCTTGTCCAGCTCCGACGCCGCGACGGCGACCGGTTCGGTGACCGCGGTGCGCGGCGGGGTCGGCAGCACCACCTGGACGGGTTCGCCCGCGTGTTCGTCGAACCGGGTGCGCAGCGACTCGTGTCGACCCACCACGTCACGCAGCGCGGCGTCCAGCGCGGCGAGGTCCAGGGGGCCGGTCAGGTGCAGCACCAGGGGGCTGTGGTAGATCGGTGCGGTGTCGCCGACGAGCCGACCGAGGAACCACAGCCGCCGCTGCGCGTAGGAGAGCGGAATCTGCTCCGGCCGGGGTCGCGCCGTCAGCGCGAGGCGTCCCCCGGCCGCCGGCTCCCCGGCCTCCTCCGCCCCGGTGTCCAGCCCGAGCAGGTCCAGCAGGCCGTTGAGGGTGCTCGCCTCGAACAGGTCGGTCAGCCAGACGTCCAGTTCCAGTTCGTCGCGCAGCCGCAGCACCAGCCGCGTTCCGGCCAGGGAGTTGCCACCGAGGGCAAAGAAGTCCCCGTCCGGGTCGACCGGCCCCGGGCCCACCGCCTCGGCCCACAACTGACGTACCCGGGCGGTGACCTCGTGCGGCTCGCGGCCCGGAGCCGGCGCCACGACCCGGGCCGGCGGTGCCGCGACGCGGTGCGGCTCCTGGTCGAGGTCGGCCCCGGCGCGTCGCTGCTGCCGGGTCGACCGGGCCGGAAGCTCCACCCGCAGGTCGGCGACCCGCCGCTGCGGGGCGGCGACGACGTCGGCGAGCAGGTCCAGGTAGCACCGGGAGACGCGCTCGATGGTGGCCCGGTCGAACAGGTCCGCCGCGTAGCGGAGGTCGACGTGCGCGCAACCCGAGCCGAGGGTCACGTCGGCGACGAGGTCGAACTCGGTGCTGACCTCCGCCGCCTCCAGGTACTCCTCCGACAGGTCGGTGACCTCCAGGCCGGCCAGCCGCATCGGCTCGCCCTCCGGCACGATCTGGAAGACGACCTGGTAGAGCGGCTGACGGCTGCGGTCCCGTGGCGGGTTGACCCGGTCCACCACCCGGTGGAACGGCGTCGAGGCGTGCGTCAGATCGGCGGCGACGTCGGCCCGTACCCGGTTCAGCAGGTCGGCCCAGGACTCGTCCGGGTCGCACCGCAGCCGCAGGACGACGCTGTCGGCGAAGAGCCCGATCAGGTCGGCCGACTCGGGCTCGTCGCGGCCGGCCACCGGGGTGCCGACGACCACCTCGGACTGCCCGGACCACCGGGCCAGCAGCACCGTGAAGGTGGCGAGCAGGACCACGAAGGGTGTGGTGTCGTACGCCCGCGCAAGCGTGCCGACCCGGTCGGCCAGCCCGGGGTCGAGCGGGGCCCGGTGGTTGGCCCAACGGAACCGGCGGACCGCCGGCCGCTCGCCGTCCAGCGGCAGCGCCATCGTGGACAGGCCGGTCAGCCGCTGCTGCCAGTAGCGCAGGCCGGCCTGTACCTCGGGTTCGAGCTCCTGACGCTGCCACACGGCGAAGTCGGCGTACTGGGCGGCCAGGTCGGGCAGCTCCGGGCGGCGTCCGGTGGCGTACGCCGAGTACAGCTCGGAGAGGTCCCGGCGGAGCACCCCCTGCGACGTCTGGTCGAAGACCAGGTGGTGGGAGGCCAGCACCAGCAGGTGGCGTCGCGGGCCGCAGCGGATCAACTCGCCGCGCAGCAGCGGCGCGTGGGAGACGTCGAAGGGCTGCTCGTACCAGCGCAGCACGAGCGACCGTACCGCCGATTCCAGGGCGGCGGCCGGCAGCCCGGACAGGTCGGCGTAGCCCAGGCCGGTCCCGGCGGTCTCGTCGAGCACCTGCCGGGGGGTGCCGTCGACCGGTGTCAACGCGCACCGCAGCAGGTCGTGCCGGGCGAAGAGGTCGTCGACCGCGCGGTCGAACGCTGCCCGGTCCAACTCGCCGTCGAGGGCGTGGACCAGCACCGTGCAGTAGGCGGAGAGGTCCGGTACGAGCTGCTGCGACAGCCAGAGCGCCTCCTGGCTGTACGACAGCGGCGGTGCCTCTTCCATGGGTGGCCACCCCTTCGCGGTCCGTCCGGTGCGGCCCACCCCGCGTCGGACCTCGCGTCGGGGCCCGGCGCGGCTGGTCCCGCAAGACGGTGACGCTAGGCGGGCCGGGTTAGCGGGTGGTTATGCCAGCCGCCGCCTCCGGCGACATAACCGGGCGGCAACCCGGGCGTGGCAGGGTGCCGCGGGAGAGCGGGGCGCACCGGGCAACCGCTGCGGTGTCCGAGCGGCCGCCGCCTGTGCCGTCCCCGCGCGGAGGAGACCTGTGACGACTCACCCACGACCCGACTCGCTCTCCGACGTGCTGCGCGTCTCGGCCCGGCGGCATGCCGAGCGGACGGCGCTGGTCGACGTCGGCGTCCGGCTGACCTACCGGGACCTCGACGGTTGTGTGGACGCGCTCGCGGCCCGGTTCCGGCGGGCCGGGGTGCGCCCGGGGGACCGGGTGGGCCTGCACGTGGCCCGGGGGCCGCTGGCGCTGGTGGGTTCCGCCGCGCTGATGCGGGCCGGTGCCGCGTACCTGCCGCTCGACGTGGCCCAGCCGGCCGCCCGGCTGCGCTACATCGCCGAGGATTCCGGCCTGCGGCTGGTGGTCTGCGACGAGGCCGGCAGCCGGGGCGAGTTCGGGGCGGGCGTGAGCCGGCTGACCGTGGACGCCGACGACCTGGGTCGACGGGCGTCGACGGACCCGGACGACGAGCCGGCGATCCTGACCGGCTCGGGGGCGTACGTCATGTACACGTCCGGGTCGACGGGTGCGCCGAAGGGGGTGGAGGTCACCCACGCGAACGTGCTGGCGCTCCTCGACGACGCGTTGCCGCTGTTCTCGCTCGGCCCGGACGAGGTCTGGCCGTTGCAGCACGGCCACGGTTTCGACATCAGCGTCTGGGAGATGTGGGCCGGCATCGCCGTCGGCGCCACCCTGGTCGCGGTCACCGGGCCCGCCACCGAGGACGTCGAACAGCTCGCGGAGCTGCTGGCCCGGCACCGGCCGACGCGCCTGCACATCGTGCCGAGCGTCTTCCGGCACCTGGCCGAGGTGGTGGCGGAGGACGACGTGCGCATTCCGCTGCGCAACGTCACCTTCTGCGGCGAGGCGGTCAACTACCAGGCGATGCGGACCTGGGCGGACAGTCAGCCGGGCCCGGCCCCGCAGTGGTTCAACTCGTACGGCATCACCGAGACCACGGTCTACAACACACTGGCCGAGCTGTCCGCCGCCGACATCGCCCGCGCCGACCCGGCCACCCTGATCGGCGCCGGCTACCCGAGCAGTCCGGTGGTGGTGCGCACCGACGACGGTCCGGCGGCGGCCGGTGCGGTCGGCGAGATCTACATCGGCGGCCGGCAGGTCAGTCCCGGCTACCTGGGCCGTCCCGAACTCACCGCGCAGCGGTTCGTCTCCCTGCCGGACCAGCCCGGCATCTGGTACCG
Source organism: Micromonospora nigra (assembly GCF_900091585.1). Taxonomy (NCBI): domain Bacteria; kingdom Bacillati; phylum Actinomycetota; class Actinomycetes; order Micromonosporales; family Micromonosporaceae; genus Micromonospora; species Micromonospora nigra. The sequence goes on from NZ_FMHT01000003.1 coordinate 578,059, forward strand.
GACGGGGGATCTGGGCCGGACCGACCCGGACGGGCGGCTCCGCTACGTCGGTCGGATCGACGAGCAGGTCAAGATCCGTGGCTTCCGGGTGGAGCTCGGGGAGATCGACGTAGCGATGCGCGGGATCGAGTGGATCCGCGACGCCGCGTGCGTGGTGCACACGTCCGCGCTGGGCGAGCCGATGCTCGTCGCGTTCGTGGTGCCGGCACAGGACGCGCAACCCGCACCGCAGGCGCTGCTCGCCCGGCTCCGTGCCGAGCTGGCGGCCCGGCTGCCCGCCCACATGCTGCCCAACCTGGTGGTACCGGTGCCGGTGCTGCCGCTCAACGCCAACGGCAAGACGAACCGGCGGGCGCTCGCCGCCGAGTTGGGCGGCTGAGCCGTGACAGTCGAGCACCCGTTCCGGTTCGCCGTCGTCGCGAACGGCACCGAGGGCCCCGAGTGGACCGCCCTGGCGCAGCGCGTCGAAGCGCTCGGCTACGACGCGCTGCTGGTCACCGACCACGTCACCGATCGGGTGGCGGCGGTGCCGGCCCTCGCCGTCGCGGCCGCGCACACCGACCGCATCGGCGTGGGCACCTTCGTGCTCAACAACGACCTGCGTCATCCGGTGCTCCTCGCCAAGGACTTCGCCGCCCTCGACGCCCTCAGCGGCGGACGCGCGTTGCTGGGCCTGGGCGCGGGCTGGATGAGCAGCGACTACGAGGTGACCGGGGTGCCGCGGGAGCGGGGTGCCGTCCGCCTGGCCCGCCTGCGCCAGTCGGTCGGCATCGTCAGGTCGCTGCTGGCCGGTGCGGCGGTCGACGTCGACGGGCCGCACTACCGGGTACGCGCGGACGCCGGTCTGATCGCCCACGACGGGCCCGGGCCGCGGCTGCTCCTCGGTGGCGGTCGCCGTGGTGCGCTGGAGTTCGCCGCCCGCGAGGCCGACATCGTCAGCGTGGTGCCGCCGCTGGGCCCGCAGGGGCCGCGCGACGTGACGGACCTCGCCCCGCAACGGGTGGACGAGCAGGTCGGCTGGGTCCGCGCGGCGTCCGCCGGCCGCCGGGAGGCACCCCGGATGAACCACGTGGTGTGGGAGTGTTTCGTCACGGCCCGGCCGGCGCCGATCGTCGCGGCACTCGCCACCGCGTTCGGCACCACCCCGGACCTGGTGGCGCAGTCCCCGAGCTTCCTGGTCGGTTCGGTGGACTCGGTGGTGGACGCGCTCTGGTCGCGCCGCGAGCGTTGGGGCTTCTCGTTCGTCACCGTGCCGGTGGCCGCCCTCGACGCGTTCGCTCCGGTGGTGGCGCGGCTCACCGGACGGTGAGCCGCCTACGTCCGGCCCCCTCGTCGGCCCAGCAGGGCCTGGCCGGGCCCGCCTCGGCCCAGTAGCGCGCCGAGCCGCCGCAGCAGACCCGGTCGAGCCCCGGGCGACCCGGCGGGGTGCCCGGGGCCCGCCGGCCGACGGTTCCGGCCGCCGAGCAGCGGATCGGTCGCCCCCGTCGCCCACCGCACCACGGCCGCCTGGTCCTGCCGGCCGGTGCCGGTGGGGCTGCCGGGCAGGGTGAGCAGCCCCCGCTCGGGACGCGCCGGGTCGACCACCAGCCGCATGGCCGCCCCGAAGTCGGGTTGGGCCACGCAGACGGTCTCGGCGCAGCCGGAAAGCTCCACCAGGGGATCGGGCGCGGCGGCGCGGCCCAGCGGCGACCGGGCGAGCAGGTTGACCTCGCCCCACCGGGCGGGGCGCTCGTGCCCGACCCGCCCGGCCACCACCGCCCGCGCCAGCAGCAGCTGCCCGACGACGAACCGGCGCGGGGTACGCCAGGGCGGCGGCACCAGCCCCTCGGGGAGCGCGTCGAGCAACCCCCGCAGGGCGGACTCGTGGCCGTGGTAGCAGTAGGTGAACTCGGGGTCGTAGCGCCGGCACGGTGCGGTGAGCGCGGCGAAGAGTTCCTCGCGCAGCAGATCCCGGAAGACGACGAGCACCGCCAGCCCGTACTCGTCCCGGTCGGCGGTGCCCGCCCACCGGCTGATCTCGTCGCGCAGCGTCGGCAGCGGCTCGGGCGCGTCGCCGGCCGGCAGGTGGCGCAGCGCGAGATCCCGGTAGTAGGTGTACAGCTCCGCCCGCACGTCGAGCTGGAGTCGCGCCGACACCGACTCGGCCGCCCGGTCGCCCGCGCGCAGCCGCTCGGCCACCCGCCGCGCCCGGTGACCGCCGAAGAAGTTCCAGGCCACCCCCGCGGAACGGGCGGCGGTGGTGCTGTTGTTGCAGCTCACCACGAACCCGGAGGCGGGGTCGACCACCCGGGGCAGGCGCTGGGCCGGGATCCACTCGACGCTCTCCCCCGGCGGGGAGAACCCGCGCGGCCCGCGCTGCGCGCGGGCCGGGAACCGGCCGCCGACCGTCCAGGCCACCCCGCCGTCACGGTCGGCGAGCACCGCGTTGACCGGCGGCAGCCCGCTGTCGGTGAGCACCGCCACCCCGTCGGCCACCGTGGTCACGCCGTACATGCCCAGCAGGCCGAAGTCGAGCGCCCGGGGATCGGTGAGGGTCGACCGGAAGGCCACGGCCCGGCCGGCCAGCTCGCCGACGATCGGGCCGCTCGGGCTGTCCCGTACCTCCAGCACCTCGTCCGGGCCGCCCCGGACCGCGATGGTCTCCCGGCGCGGGGTGCCCGGTCCCCCGGCAGCGCCGGCCCCGCCCGGGGAGGCGTCGCCTGGGCCGGCCGGACCGGCGTCGCAGAGGTCCACCACGTCACCGGGGAGCCGGGTGAAACCCCAGGCGACGTGCTGGTTGGTTCCCGACACGATCACCGGCAGCCCCGGGATGGTGACGCCGGTGACCGTGGTGTCGGGCAGCGCGATGGTGGCGGCGTACCAGAGGGACGGGTTGGTCAGGCTCAGGTGGGTGTCGCTGGCCAGGACGGCGGACCCGGCGTGGGATGCGGCCCAGGCGTTGCTGCCGACCGGGCGCTGGTCGGTCACCACCAGCGGCTGTCCGTCGCGTGGCTCGGCCTGCCCGATCAGCTCGCGCAGCAGGGCCAGCGGCGGGGTCGGCCGGAGGGGTGCGGGCCGAGCGCCGTCGACGTCGGTCTCGAACTCGTCCTGCTCGGGCAGGAGGAAGTCCACGACCTGCGCGGGCAGGGTGCGCCGCATCACCTCGACCATCCGCAGCTCGCTGCCGTCGGAGGCCAGTTCCTGGAAGAGCAGCTGCGCGACGGCGATCGAGTCGACCGGTGACCACCGGCGGTGACCCGTCGCGTCACCGGTCGCGTCGTTGACGCCCGCGGTGAACGCCTCGACCAGCTCCCGTTGCCCCGCCGGCAGCAGCGCGAAGCACTGCCGGGCCACCTCGGCGAGGTGGAGCCGGCGCTGCCACCGGTCGCCGGGCAGGGCGACCGGGCCGGCCACCTCCGCCAGCCGCCCGTGGACACGACGGCAGAGCAGGTCCATCTGCTCGCGCCGGTGGTGCGCGACGCTCCAGCCCAGTCCGAAGGTGGCCGCCTCGACGGTGCCGGCGGTGATCCGGGGCCGGTCGGAGCGGTCGTAGCGGATCTCCGCGCCGCCGCGCCGCACGACTCGTGGGCGGGTCACCGGGGCGGCGCCCCGACCGCCGACGGCGCCGGCAGCGGGGTGTCGGGGGCGCTGACGACGGCGGTCAGGAGCCCCACCACGTGGTCCAGCAGTGCCCCCGCCCGAGCCGCCTCGTCGGGGTCGTCGGCGTGCTCGACGGCCAGCCGCAGCCGGTCGGCGTCGCCGAGGTGGGCGTGGACGGTGCGTTGGGCGGCGACGGCCACCGGCAGCAACGGCGGCCCGTCGTCGGTCACCGGCCGCAGCCGCAGCCGACCACCGGCCGGTCGGTCGCCGGCGACCTCGACGGAGAGCACCACGTCGATCAGCTCGGCCGGGTCGACCGCCGCGTCGGCGGCGGGCCCGGCGATCAGCGTCTCCAGCGGGAGATCCGACCACTGCCGGGCCGCCGTGAGCCGCTCACCGACCAGGTGTACGAGCTGACGGGGGGTCGCCTCGGCGGCGACCGGAACGGCCAGCAGGGTGCTGTTGGCGAACGGGCCGACGGTCCGCTCCACCTCCGCCAGCGGACGGTTCTCCAGCAGCGTGCCGACCCCCACCGAGGACAGCCCGGCGAGCCGGGCCACCGCGGCGGCCACCGCGGCGGCCAGCACGACGACGCTCGTGGCGTTCTGTCCGGCCGCCCACCGCCGGACCGCCGCCATCACCTCGGGCGCCACCTCGGTCGCGCTGCGGGCCACCGCGACGGTGGTGGCCGGTTCCCGGGGCATTCGGGCGGGGTCGTCGGCCAGCTCCCGCACCACGGCGCGCCAGTGCGGTCGGCTCTGCCGCAGCGTCGCCGGCCACCGCCCCTCCTGCCACAGCGCGTAGTCGAGATACGAGATGACGTCGGTCGGGTGGGTGGCGGTGGGAACGGCACCGGCGGTGCCGGTGCCGGCCTCGGTGCCGGTGCCGGCCTCGGTGGCGGCGGCGTTGGCGGTGGCGGTGGCGGTGGTATCGGCCAGGGCGTCGTAACCGGCGGCCAGGTCGTCCACGAGCACCTGTTGTGACCGGCCGTCGCAGGCGAGGTGGTGCAGGTGCAGCGCCAGCAGGTCGGCGGCACCCGACCTGCGGAACAGTTGAGCGTGCAGCAGGCCGCCCGCGGCGAGGTCGAACGGCCGCAGGTGGGCCTGCCGCACCCGCCGACGCGCCCGGCGCAGCGCGTCGGCCGGGGGCAGCTCGCGCAGGTCCGTCTCCTCCAGGACGCCGTCGTCGGCGACGGCGGGAAGCACCACCTGGACGTGCCCGGCGCCCTCCGGGCGGAAGCCGGTACGCAGCATCGGGTGCCGACCGACCAGCCGGTGCAGCGCCCGGCGGAGCAGCTCCGCGTCGACCCGGCCGCCGTCGCCCGCCTCGACTTCCAGCACGACCACGACCTTGTTCGCCGGCGACGGCCCGAGCCCCACCTCGACCAGCATGAGCTGCTGCTGTTGCAGGCTGAGCGGCCCGTGCTCCCGCCCGGTCGCCTGCGGGGCGTCCACCGGCTGCGCGGCCGTACCGTGCCGGGTTGCCCGCGCGACCTGGGCCGCGAAGTCCGCGAAGACCGGGAACTCGAAGATCAGGTTGGCGGGAAGGTCGACGCCGAGGCGTTTGCGGGCCCGCGCCATCAGCCGGGTGGCGAGCATCGAATGCCCACCCAGCTCGAAGAAGTTGCTGTCCGCGTCGACCTTCGGCACGCCCAGCAGGGCCCGCCACAGCTCCCGCAACCGTCCGGTGAGGTCGTCGTCCACGGCCGCGTCACGGCCGCCGTCCGGAGCTTCGTCCACGGTCCACCCTCCACTTCCCGGCACCGTGTCCCGCACGAGCCGTCGTCGCTCGGCTCAGGCGTAGGCGCGGTGCTGCCTGCGGTACATGTCGGCGTAGCGGCCGTCGGGTCGGACGACCAGCGTGTCGTGGTGGCCGACCTCGACGATCGCGCCGCCCTCGACGACCACGACCAGGTCGGCGGTGCGGGCGGTGGAGAGGCGGTGGGACGCGAAGAGCGTGATGCCGTTGGCGCTCTCGGCGGCCCGGCGGGCGGCGGCGAGGTAACGGCGCAGGACCGCCTCCTCCGCGATCGGGTCGATCGACGCGGTCGGCTCGTCCAGGACGAGCAGGCACGGTGCCGGGCGCATGCTGGCCCGGGCCAGCGCCAGCCGTTGCCACTGCCCCCCGGACAGGTCCACACCGTCCTCGAACGACCGTCCCAGCCTCGTCGACAGGCCCTGCGGGAGCCCGTCGACCACCTCGGTGGCGGCCCCCCGGCGGACCGCCTCGTGCACCGCCGGGAGGTCGTCGACGCGGTCGAGGTCGCCGACGCCGACGCTGACCCCGGCGGTGAACTCCAGCCGGGAGAAGTCCTGGAAGCACGCGCTCACCCGCGTGTACCACCGGCCGCCCGGGATCGCGGCGAGGTCGACGTCGTCCGCGGTGATCCGGCCCTCGGTCGGCGCGTACAGCCCGGCCAGCAGCTTGATCAGGGTGGACTTGCCGGCACCGTTGCTGCCGACCACCGCCACCGTCGTGCCCGCCGGCAGGTGCAGGTCCACCCCGCGCAGGGCCCAGCCCTCGGCGCCCGGGTACCGGAAGCCCACACCGCTCAGGGTGACGCCGGAGGCGAGGCGGTGGGGCGCGGGCGGACCGACGGCCGGTACCGCCCGCACCGCGTCGTCGACGTACTCCTCAAGCGCCAGCAGTCGGCGGGAGGAGGCGACGGTCTGCTGGAGGAAGCCCAGCGACTGCACCAGTTCGTTGACCTGCATGCTGATCGAGGTGACCAGACCGAGGGTGAGCACCACGTCGCCGAGCGACACCGATCCGTCGACGAACCGCCACATCACGAGCACCAGGCCACCGGCGTAACCGGCGGCGAAGACCAGCGCACCGAGGCCGGTGAGCAGCAGGTTGCCGGTGACCGCCCGGACCACCCGGCGGTCCGCCTCCCCGGTCGCGGCGGCGAGTCGGCGGCGCAGCTCGGGCAGGACCCCGAACAGGCGCAGTTCCTTGCCGGCCGCCGGGGAGGTGCCGACGGTGTACAGGTGCCGGCCCAGCCGGGCCGCGCCGGCCCCCGCCCCGACCGCGGCGATCCGGCGGCGCTGTGCCCACCGCGACGTCATCAGCGCGGGCACCGCCAGCACGGCGATCAGCAGCATCCGCGGGTCCACCAGCGACAGCAGCACGGCGGTGACGACGGCGCGCACGCTCGCGCCCAGCACCAGGGACAGCGCGTCGGCCCCCTCCGAGAGGTAGACCCGTTCCTGTTCCAGGACCTCCAGGTTGTCGCGCACCGTCGGATCGTCGAGGTGGGCCACCCCGGGCAGGCGGCTGACCAGGGTCATCAGCCGACGGTCCACCGCCGCGGCGGTGGCCTCGATCATCCGGACCGACAGTTCGATGGCGGGGGCGATCGTTCCCGACCAGAGCGCGGCCGCCAGCACCAGCGCGACCACGGCGACGGTCACCGCGGTCGGGTCCCCGGCCACCGACCCGTCGATGATCAGCTTCACCAGGTACATCAGCAGGGTGACCAGGGTGGGTCGCAACCCGAACATCAGCAGGGTCAGCACGGTGGCCCGGCGGTCGGCGCCCAGGGACAGGCTGATCGCGGCCACGAAGGCGCTGCGGCGGCGGGTCCCGGTCGGTCTCATCACGCGTCGCCTTCCGTGCGGAAGCGCTGTGCCTGCACCGTGAACATCGCGGCGTACTCGCCGCCGGCCGCCATCAGCGCGTGGTGGTCGCCGCGCTCGACCACCCGCCCGCCGGCCAGGACGACGATCTGGTCGGCGCGGCGCACCGTGGAGAAGCGGTGGGAGATCAGCACCACCGTCCGGCCGGGCGCCGCGGCGAGCAGCAGGTCGTACAGCTCGGCCTCGCCCCTGACGTCCAGCGCCGAGGTCGGTTCGTCGAGCAGCAGCACGCCGGCACCGGCGTGCACGGCCCACAGCGCCCGCGCCAACCCGACCCGCTGCCACTGACCGCCGGAGAGGTCGACACCGTCGAACTCCCGACTCAGCACGGTCGCCCAGCCCGCGGGCAGCTCGCCGATCACCTCGTCCAGCCCACTGGACCGGGCCACCCGGTCGAGGTCGTGCGGCTCGGCCGGGTGGCCCGGCGCGCCGAGCAGGACGTTGTCGCGCAGCGGCAGGCCCCAACGGATCCAGTCCTGGAACAACGCGGCGCAGTGCCGTTGCCACTGATCCGGGTCGAGTTCCCGCAGGTCGACGCCGTCGACCAGGATGCGGCCCTCGGTGGGCTGGTAGAAGCCGCACAGCAGCTTGACCAGGGTGGTCTTCCCCGCCCCGTTCACGCCGACGATGGCGGTGGAGGCGGCGGCCTCGATGGTCAGGTCCAGACCGCGCAGCACCCACTCGGCGGAGTGCGGATAGCGGAAGCCGACGCCGTCGAAGACGATGGACCCGCACCGGGGGATCTCCCGCCGCCGGGGGGCGGGCGCAAGGGTCGCCGGGTTCGCCCGCTCCAACTCCCGAACGGCGCGCATGGTCTCGCCGCCGACCCCGATGTGCAGCAGGTCGGGAGTGGCGACGAGGAAGCCGCCGCAGCCGACGGCGGCGACCGCGAAGGCGGTGAACCGCCCCGGGGAGAGTGCCCCGCTGGCCAGGTCGGCGGCGAGGGGCACGAACACCAGCGCCTGCCCGGCCGCCACCGCGAGGGTGCTCACCACGGTCACCCGGACGACGCCGGAGCGCTCGGTCCGCACCCGGCGCAGCGCCCGGACCCACTCGCCCCGGTAGCCGCCGAGCAGCCAGTCGGCCAGGCCGAAGACCCGGACCTCCTTGGCCGCGGGTGCGGTGGTGACCAGTGACTTGAGGTACAGGGCCCGGGCCAGGCCGGCGGGCGTGCCGTCGGCCGAGACGAGCTGACGCTGGTACAGCTTCGACACCACGACCATGGCGCAGCAGTACGCGGCGAGCAGACCGAGCGCCACCCACCAGCGGTAGCCGAGCAGCACCAGTGCGGACAGGGTGGCCGCGGCGCGGACCAGACCGATGTTGACCACGCCGGTGACGGCGTCCCGCAGGTTGGTGGCGATCACTCCGCCCCGTACGGCGGCGAGCAGCTCCCGGCTGGCCGGATCCTCCAGCCGTTCCAGGCCGGCGGGGGCCGCCAGCGCGGTGACGACCCGGCCGGAGACTGCCCGGTCCAACGCCCGCCCCACCCGCTCGGCGACGGCGCGGGCGATCATCGGCAGCACCAGTTGCAGGAGGAAGACGAGGCCGAGGCCGGCCGCCGCCAGCAGGATGTCGCGGCTGGCGGCCGGCCAGCCCTGCGCCCGCAGCCGGTCCAGGCTGCCGATCAGGGCCCCGGAGGCGATCGCGAGACCGGCGGGAAGGACGGCGAAGCAGGCGAGTGCGCCCAGCAGCGCCGCCGTCCCCGAGCGGTCGGTGCGCAGCGCCTCGGTGATCAGCAGGACCACCGGCGGCGCCGGTTTCCGGGGCACTGCCGTGCTGGTTGTCGCGGTCATGCGCCCACGGCGTCCTGGTGGTTGCCGGCCCCGGGGCTTGGACGGGCCAGCTCCGCGAAGGCGGCGTCGAGGTCGCGGCCGGCCGTGGCGAACGAGTCCCCCGGCCAGGAGTCCACCAGATGTCGGGTGATGCCGCGCAGCCCGTCGTCGAACCACAGCTCCAGGACCAGGCCGAAGGAGGTGGGGTCCACCTGCTCGCCGATCTCCGCCGACGGTTCGACGGTGAGCGTGCCGCCGGGGAGTTCGCGTACGACGCGGGGGTCGGGCTGGAGCGCGAGGCCGAGGGTCGGCAGGTGGCCCAGCGCCGTGAGGTCGCGGCCGTTCTCCGCCAGGAGGGCGACGGCCCGCTCGAACGGCATCTCCTCGTGTCGCAGGGTGCGCCCGACGGCCCGCTGGGCGGCGACGACCTGCTCGGCCGGCGACGCGGTCGGATCCACCTGCACCTCGACCGGCAGCAGGTTGGAGAAGCAGCCGATGATCGCGTCGCTGCCCGGCCAGCCGCGATTGGCGACCTGCATGGCCACGAGTTGCCGGCGCTCGCCGGTGTGCTTCGCGGCGAACCCGACCAGCCCTGCCGCGAGCACCGAGAAGAAGCTCACCCCGTGTGCGGCGGCGAGGGCGGTCAACCCGGCCGAGGTGGCCTGCGGGACCTCGAAGTGCCCGGTGCGGACGACGTGCCCCCGCACCGGCGAGCTGTCGCCGGTCAGCCGCGGTGCGGGCCGGCCGAGGAGGTCGGCCAGCCCGCCGAGGTGGCCGGCCAGCCGCTCACCGGTGAGGGCGTCGGCCTGCCATTCGGCGAAGTCGAGGTACTGCGACGCCAGCGGGTCGCGCGCCGCGCCCACGCCGAGGCGCACCGCGTACGCGTGGGCGATCTCGTCGACGAGGATGCCCCGGGACATGCCGTCGTAGGCGATGTGGTGGATGCAGGAGACCAGCTGCCAGGCGTCCTCGGCGGTCCGGACCAGGGTGAACCTGGCCGGCGTCTCGGCGTGCAGGTCGAAGCCGACGAGATGCTCGCGTCGGATCAGCTTGTGCAGCTTCGCCGGGCCGGCGCCACGCAGGTCCACGGTCCTGATCCGGGCCGGCCGGTCGACGACGCGCTGCGCCGGCACCCCGCCCGTGTCCTCGACGACCGTGCGCAGGGCCCACTGCCGGGCGACCACGTCGCCGACCGCGCCGACCAGCGCGTCCGGGTCCAGGTCGCCGCGGAACGACAGCAGGTCCACCCCGTTGAAGAAGCTCATGCCGCCGGTGGCCCGGTCGATGTCGTAGAAGACCCGCTGGCTGAACGACAGCGGGCTGCCGGACCGGCGGCGACGGGCGGTGACGCTGATCGACCGACGTCGGGTCGGCTGCGCGGCCGTGGCCAGGACAGCCAGCCGTTCCGCGAGCGACCGGGCGCTGGTGTGGGCGAACAGGTCCGCGAGGGTGACCGGGAGGTGGTAGCGCTGGTGCAGCCGGGACACCACCCGCATGGCGTCCAGTGACGAGCCACCCAGCCGGAAGAAGGAGTCGTCCGGCCCGCACGTCGCCGTCCCGATCTCGACGCGGAACAGTTCACACAGGGTGGCGGTGGTCGGGGTGGTGGCCGCCGCCGGCTTCGCGTCCACCGTCACCGGTGCGCGGGCCGGCGTAGGTCGAGCAGCTCGACGACCCGGGCCCCGATCGCCGCCGGCGACAGGGTGCTGACCTCCGGCACCGTCAGCTCGACGTCGTACTCGTTCCGGATCCGGTCCCGCACCCGTCGGGCGGCCGCCGCGTCACCACCCAGTTCGGTGAGGTTCTCGTCGACCGGCTGTCGGTTCAGGCCCAGTTCCTCCCGCAGGTACCGGGCCGTCACGCTGGTGATCAGCTCGGCCTCACTGAGCACGGTCGTGTGTGCCCCGCGGAACCCGATCACGAGCACCGGCCGGGGCCGCCCGCTGGTGTTGGCGCCGCTGAGGTGGATCGTGCGGCAGTCGAAGAGGGCAGCCGAGCCGGCCGGATAGTCCGGCTCCACCCGGAAGCGGCTCAATCGCTCCAGCACCTCCGGCTCCACGCCGTAGAAGCGTCCCCCCATGGTGTCCGGTGCCTGCTGGGTGTGCGGCGCGAGGCCCAGGCGGTGGCTGCGACGGTAGAAGGCCAGGCCCCCGTTGACCGAGGTCACGTCCTCCAGGGCGATCCACATGTGGATGAAGTCGGGCGGTTCGACCGGCGAGGTGAACAGCTCCTGGTGCGCGGGCAGCGCGCCGGCACCCGGGGGCTTGGGGAACGACTCCAGGTAGAACACGACCGGCTCCCACGGCACCGCCGCCCGCACCAGGTCGAGGAAGATCGGGCTGTTCGCCAGGTCGAGGAACCAGGGCTCGTACCGGTGCAGGTCATGCATGCAGCGCAGCGTGCCGTCGGCGAACCGTTCGTTGGCCGCCGGCGGCACCGTCGGCAGGGTCTCCCGTTCGTAGCGTTCCAGGGCCGCCCGGGTCCGTTCGACCTGCGCGGCGTCGAAGAACCGGTCGACGAAGACGACGCCCTCCCGTCGCAGCGTCTCCGCGATTTCCGGCTCGCCCGGTCTGAAGAACCGTTCCGCCATGGCCACCACCTCCCGGTCGACGCGCGCACCCGCGGGCCGCGACGGGCGTCCCGCGCAGGGTAGGAGGCGCTGGTTATCGTCCGGTTACGCCGGGATCGTCGGCCCCGCCCGCCCGCCCGAGCGCGTTCTCGGCGGTGCCGCACGGCGGTATGGTGGCGCCCTTCGAGCCGTGGAACCGCCCGCCGCGACGGGGGTGGCGGGACCGGCTCGGACCCGTGGTCCGCCGTCCACCGCCAGGCCCGCCGGGCCGGCGCACATCGACTTCGAGGTGAGTGGCTGTGTCGAGTACCGGTCCAACCGTTCCCGCGCCCCCGGTGGGGTCCGTTCCCTCGTCGGCGCTCGCGCTGACCGCCACCCAGCAGGGCATCTGGCTCGCGGAGCAGCTCGAACCGGGAGAGTCCGGTTACCACGACACCGCCGTGTCGCGGATCGTCGGAGACCTCGACGCCGACGCGCTGCGGGCGGCGCTGGCGGACGTCCAGCGGCACCACGAGGCGTTACGGTGCCGGATCGAGACCACCGCCGACGGCGTCCCGACGCAGGTCTTCGACGTCGACCGGGTCGACTGGTCCTACCGACGGTCGGCCCGGCCCGACACCCCCGTCGAACGGCTCGTCGGGTTGGACAGCAGCGAACCGTTCGACCTCGGGTCGGGCCCACTGTGGCGGGTACGCCTGGTGCGCACCGGACCGGCGGAGCACATCCTGATCGTGGTGACCCACCACCTCGTCACCGACGGCTGGTCGCACGGGGTGTTCCTGCGTACGCTGCTGGCCTGCTACCTGGCCCGTACGCGGGGGATCCGGCCGGCCCTGCCCGACCCGGGGCTGCGCTACGGCGAATGGATCGCCGACAAGCTGCGCAGGGAACGGGACGCCCGACAGAGCGACCGGGTCGACCGGGCCGCCGCCCGGCTCGTCGACGCGCCCCGCCGCTGGTCCCCGCCGGGGTTGACCGCCGGCCCGGCCGGACGTCGGGCGGCGCTGGTGCCGGTGCCGCTCTCGGCGGCCGAGTGCGAGACCTTCCGGCAGGCGTGTCGCGGGCTCGGCGTCACCACGTACATGGGGCTGGCCGGGTTGTTCGCGCTGGGGGTCGCCCGGGGCACCGGCGTCGGCGAGGTGGTCCTGGCGGCACCGGTGGCGCACCGCGCCGACCCGCGCACCGCGGCCCTGATGGGCTGCATGATCGAGGTGGTGCCGGTGCATGTCCGGGTCGATCCGGCCCTGCCGGCCCGGGAGGCGGCCACCGCCGGCCGGGCGGCGACGCTGGAGGCGCTGCGCCACCTGGACGTGCCGTACCGGGAGGTCACCCGGGCGCTGCGGGTGCCCCCCGGCGACGAGGACCCGCTGACCAACCTGTCGTTCGAGGAGTTCAACGTCCCGCTGGGTCGCCACCGCCTGGCCGGGCTGGAGATCGAGCCGCTGCCCCGGGTGGGGTTGCGCACCCGGCACGATCTCACGCTCAGCGTCCCGGCCGGTCTCGCCCGGTCACCGGAACTACTGGTGCCCGCCGACCGTTGGCAACCCGGGACGGTCGCCGCGTTCGCCACGGACCTCGCCGACCTGGTGCGCGCCTGCCGCCCGGCGTGACCGACGACGCCCAGCGGCCGGCGCGGCGTCCTCGTCCGGCGGACCGCCGGCCGGTCCGGTGCCCATAACCTCGGGATAACCGCCCCCGGCTAGCTTGCCCCCGGAGGTGTCAGCCATGCCGAGTTCGTTTTCCCGTTTCCTCGACGAAGCGGAGCTGGCCAAGGTCCGGGAGCTGTACCTGGAGTCGCTCGACGCGCTGGACGACGACGAGGACGACGAGGCGACGGCGGCGACGGATCGGAACGGCCCCGTCGGGCAGGACGCGGCGGGCCGCGGGGAGAGGGCCGGTTCCGATGAAACTGACTGACGACCAGGTCGAGGCGTACGAGCGCGACGGTTTCCTGCTGCTACCGGCGTACTTCTCCGCCGACGAGGTCGCGCTCATGCGGGCCGAACTGCCCGCCGTGTTCGGCGTGGAGTCGCCGGCGCTGATCCGTGAGGCGGGCAGCGGCGTGGTGCGGGGCGTGCACGGCGTCCACGAGTCGAACCCGGTCTTCGCCGCCCTGGTGCACCAGGCCCGGATGGTGGAGCCGGCGCGGCAGCTGCTCGACAGCGACGTCTACGTGCACCAGTTCAAGATCAACGCCAAGCTGGCGCTCGTCGGTGACGTCTGGGAGTGGCACCAGGACTTCCTCTTCTGGCACGAGGAGGACGGCATGCCCGAGCCCCGGGCGCTGACCATCGGGCTCTTCCTCGACGACGTCGACGAGTTCAACGGCCCGCTGATGCTGGTGCCCGGCTCCCACCACGGCGACCTGTGCGAGGTGAGCCGCCAGCCCGACACGGAGGGGTGGGCGAGCACACTGACCTCATCGCTCAAGTACCAGGTGCGGGCCGACACGCTGGCCGACGCGGTCGACGGTCGGGGGATCGTCGCACCCAAGGGGCCCGCCGGCTCGGTCCTGATCTTCCACAGCAAGATCCTGCACGGCTCGGCGCCGAACATGTCGCCGCGCAACCGGACCATCGTGCTCACCACCTACAACAGTGTGGACAACGCGCTGGCCGAGGTGGCCGACCCGCGACCGGAGTTCCTGGCCAGCCGCCGGGCCGTCGCGTTGACGCCGCGTGGCGCCGAGTCTCTCGCACCCGCCTAGGGCCCGGCGGACCGTGCTCCGCGAAGCCGGTTCGCGGTCCCGACCCGAGGAGGACCCCTGTGACCACGGTGGCAGAGCCGTCGGCCTGGAACTCGACGCAGGAGCCGTTCGCGCAGGTTCCGCTGACGGCGCTGCTCGCCGACCAGGCCGGGCGCACCCCGGACGCGGTGGCGGTCGTGTCCGGCGTCGAGGAACTGACCTACCAGGAGCTGGACGCGCGCGCCAACCAGCTCGCCCGCCGGTTGATCGGGCTGGGTGTCGGGCCCGAGGACGTGGTGGCCCTGGTCCTGCCCGGGTCGGTGCCGTTCCTGGTCGCCGCGCTGGCCGTGCTCAAGTCGGGGGCGGCCTACCTGCCGGTCGACCCCGGCTATCCGCAGCACCGGATCCAACTCATGCTCGACGACGCGCGGGCCGCCGTCCGCCTCACCCTCGACTCGATCGCCGCCGACCTGCCGTCCGCCGACATCCCCACCGTCGTGCTTGACCGCCCGGAGGTCGCGGCGGAGCTGGCCGGGTGGAGCCCCGCCGCTGTCACCGACGCCGAGCGGATCCGGGCGCTCTCCCCGCTGCACCCGGCGTACCTCATCTACACCTCGGGGTCGACGGGCCGCCCCAAGGGCGTGGTGGTCTGCCACCGGTCGGTGGTCAACTACCTGACCTGGGCCACCCGGGCCTACCCGTCCTGCGCCGGCGCCACCGTCCTGCACTCCCCGGTCACCTTCGACCTGACGGTGACGGCCCTGTTCGCGCCCCTGCTCACCGGGGGCCGGATCCATCTGACGGGTGTCCGGGGCGGTCCGCCCGCTCGGTCCGCCCTGCGCCGGTCCCCCAGCACGTTCCTCAAGGCCACGCCGGGATTCGTCCCGATGCTGGCGGCGTTGCCCCCTGAGTTCTCCCCGAGCGGGGAGCTGGTGGTCGGGGGCGAGGAGCTGCTCGGCGACGCACTGGCCGACTGGCGCCGGCGGCACCCGACGGCGACGATCATCAACGAGTACGGCCCGACCGAGACGACGGTCGGTTGCATGGAGTACCGGATCGCGCCGGGTGACCACCTTCCCGGCGGCCCGGTGCCGATCGGCCATCCCATCGCCAACACCCGGATCCACGTGCTCGACGAACGCCTGGATCCGGTGCCACCGGGCGCGATCGGCGAGGTGTACGTCGCCGGGGCGGGGCTGGCCCGGGGGTACGCCGGCAGGCCGGCACTGACCGCGGAACGCTTCGTGGCCTGCCCCTTCGCCACCGGGGAACGGATGTACCGCACCGGCGACCTCGCGCGCTGGACGGCGGACAGTCAACTCGTCTACGCCGGGCGGGTCGACGAGCAGGTGAAGGTGCAGGGCTACCGGGTCGAGATCGGCGAGGTGGAGGCGGCGCTGACGGCGCACGGGACGGTCGCCCAAGCTGCCGTGGTGCTCCGTGCCGGCCCCGGGGGCGCCGCCCTGGTCGGCTACGTCACGCCCGTTGCCGGGCAGGCGCCGCAGGCTGCCCGGCTGCGCGAACACGTCGCGCGGCGGCTGCCGTCCTTCATGGTGCCCGCCGAGATCGCCGTGCTCGACGAGATCCCGCTGACCCCGAACGGCAAGGTCGACCGTCGGAGGCTGGCCCAGCGGTGACCGACCGGCCGGGGGGTCACCGCTGACCCGCCGGATGACCGGCGCCCCCGCCGTGGGCGATGGCGGCGCTCAGATGCCGACCGGGATCCTGCCCCGCAGCACGGCTACGATATCGAGCCCGACCCGGCAGAGCTCGCCCCGGATCGCCTGCCGGTGCAGGCGGTTCGTCGACTCGTCCACGTCGACGTTGAGCTCCCTGCGCAACCTGGTGGAGCAGATCTCGTACCACCGCTGGGCCTGGGACAGGTGTCCCAGGTGGCCGTGCACGGCGATCAGGATCCGGTAGGTCTCCTCCCGGTACGGCTCGATCTGGAGCATCTCCCGACACCGGTCGACCACGGTCAGGTGGTCACCGCTGGCCAGGTTCGCTGCGATCAGCCGCTCCAGCGCGAGGAGACTCCTGCTGCGCAGCCACATCCGGTGCACCTCGGCCCAGTCCAGATCCACCCCGGGGAGGAAGTCGCCCCGGTAGATCTCCATCGCCGACGCGCACAGCCGGACGGCCTGTGCGCCGTCCCCCTGTGCCTCCGCCGCACGCGCCCGGTCGATCAGGTCGTCGAAGACCTCGAAGTCGACCCACACGCCACCCTCGGCCTCCAGGGCGTACCCGAGCTGGTGGGTGACCAGCCGCAGCGACGCACGCTCCCCCGCCGGGCCGCCCGCCCCGACGGCGCGCTCGTTCTGGCTCGTCAGCGCGGCGCGCAGCATGTGCACGGCCACCTTTAGCGAACTCGAGGTGCGCGACCAGGGCGCGTCCGGCCACAGTGCCTCGTACAGGGTCTCCCGGGACAGGACCCGACCCCGGTTGAGCAGCATGAACTGCAACAGGACCCGGGCCTTGCCGGCCCGCCAGCGGTCGATCTCGTGGCCGCCGGCGCTGAAGGCGAACCCACCGAGGGTACGCACGACGATGGCTGGCTCCGCAGTCGTCACGGTTCCTCCTCCGTCAACCCCGGTGTGCGCAGGTGCACCGGTAGCTGGCGTGGCGTTCGGCGTGCGACCTGCGGAAAAAGTAGATCATTCGGCCAAGGGCCGGGAGGAACCCCTAACCACCCCTATAGTCCGCAGTTGTCCTGAGCTGAGGGGTTTGGTGAGCGTCGGGTCCGTAGCCGGTACCCGGCCGCCTGCCACTCGCCCGCCCGGGCGACCGCCCCCGCCAGCCATTGACGCCTGTCTCTATCAGGTGTCTCATGACAGGTACCTACCGGTAACCCCGTCCGTCCCGGAGGTTCCCATGTTCTCCCGCCCCCCGCGTCGCCTGGCCCGGCTGACACCCCTGGTGCTCCTGCTCGCCGCGGCGACCGTCGCCGCCCCGCCCGCCCACGCTGCCGGACCGGCCGGCTGCGATCCGGCCGGCTGCCTGCTGCCCTTCCCCAGCGACGTGCACACCGTCGCCGACCCGCACACCGACACCGGCATCCGGCTCAACCTCGACCGGGCCCACATGCCGGCGAACATCCTCGGTACCCGGATCAACCCCTGGGAGTGGAACCGCAGCGACGGGTTCTCCCCCGGCTCCGCGCTGCTCGCCCACGTCCCGGGGCTCGACGCCGCGGCGACCGGACTCGCGCCGGCCACCGACATCGGCCGCTCGCTCGCCGCCGACGCCCCGATCGTGCTGATCGACACCCGCACCGGTACGCGGCAACCGTACTGGGCCGAACTGGACGCCACCGCCGCCGACCGGCCCGACCGGCAGGCACTCATCATCCGACCTGCCCGCAACCTGGACGAGAACACCCGGTACGCCGTCGGGCTGCGCCGCCTGCGCACCGCCGCCGGCGCCCCGGTCGCCGCCTCGAAGACCTTCGCGGTCCTGCGCTCCCCCACGCCCCCGGCCGACCCGGCGCTGCGTCGCCACTGGGAGTACGCACAACGCGCGCTCGGTTCCCTCGCCACAGCCGGCATCGACACCAGCGAGCTGCACCTCGCGTGGGACTTCACCGTCGCCAGCCGACGCGGGCTGACCGGGCGGATCACCCACATGCGCGACGAGGCGTTCCGCAGACTCGGCATCTTCGCTCCGGCGGTCACCATCGACGCGGTCACCAACCGGCCCGCCGAGGACGACCCGTACATCCGGCGGCAGGTCGAAGGAACCGTACTGGTGCCCAGCTACCTGAACAACCCGCTCGGTCCGCCCGGCTCCTGGCTGAACACCGGGGACGACGGGCTGCCAGAGCAGGAGGGCGTCAACACGCAGCTGGCGAAGTTCCACTGCAACATCCCCCGCTCCGCGAGCGCCGCGACGCCGGCCCGACCGGCGCTCTACGGGCACGGCCTGCTCGGCTCCCCGCGCGAGATCGACCAGACCCGGCTGCGGCAGTACGCGAACGAGTCGAACACCATGCTCTGCGCCACCGCCTGGATCGGCATGGCCACCGAGGACGTACCCAACGTCATCTACGCGCTCGGCGACTTCTCGCAGTTCCCGTCGATTCCGGACCGTACCCAGCAGGGCTTCCTGAACTTCCTGTTCCTCGGCCGAGCGCTCACCCACTCCTGGGGCGGCCTCAGCACCCGCTCCGCGTTCCGCGACAGCGGCCCGCTGTTCCGCGCCGGCTCCGGTCACCTCGTTTACCTCGGCAACAGCCAGGGAGGCATCCTGGGTGGGGCACTCTGCGCCGTCGCCACCGACCTCACCCGCTGCTCCCTGGGCGTACCCGGGGCCAACTACTCCACCCTGCTGGACCGCAGCGTGAACTTCGACCAGTTCCTTCCGGTCTTCGGCACCGCGTACCCCGATCCGCTCGATCGACAGCTCGTCCTCGGGCTCGCGCAGCTGCTCTGGGACCGGGGAGAGGCGAACGGCTACCTCGCCCACCTGACCCGTGACCCGCTGCCGAACACTCCGGCGAAGCGGGTGCTCCTCGTCGAGGCGTTCGGTGACCACCAGGTGGCCAACGTGGCGACGGAGGTCATGGCGCGCAGCATCGGCGCGCGACTGCGTACCCCGGCCCTGGCCGCCGGGCGCAGCGCGGACGCGGTGCCGTTCTGGGGCATCCCGGCCGCACCCACCCTGCCCTACGCCGGCAGCGCGCTGGTGGTGGTGGACAGCGGTTCGCCCGCACCGCCGGCGGGCAACGTCCCGCCCCGCGCCGGCCAGGACCCCCACGGCCACCCCGCCAACTCACCGGCGATCCGGGCCATGATCGCCCAGTTCCTGGCCACCGGAGAACTCGTCGACACCTGCGCGGGGTCGCCCTGCACCGCAACGCCGTAGCGC
Organism: Micromonospora nigra; assembly: GCF_900091585.1. NCBI lineage: Bacteria > Bacillati > Actinomycetota > Actinomycetes > Micromonosporales > Micromonosporaceae > Micromonospora > Micromonospora nigra. The sequence goes on from NZ_FMHT01000003.1 coordinate 597,169, forward strand.
CGTAGCGCCGAGCCGACCCCAGGCACTCGCCGGCCCCCGTCGAACCGGGTCGGTCGCGGACCACGTCCGTCGACCGGGTCGGTCGCGGACCACCCGCGGTGCCGGGCGCGGCTGGTCCCACCGGTTCAGTGGTGGGACCAGCCGCGGTGTTCAGGCAGTCGTGCAGGGCGCTCCGTCGAGCGTGAAGCCCGACGGGCGGGGGTTGGCACCGCCGTGGGTGCCGTTGAAGCCGATGCCGACCGAGGCGCCCGCCGGCAGCGCGCCGTTCCACGTCTCGTTGACGGCGGTCACCTGCGTGCCGCTCTGGGACCACCGCGCCGACCAGCCCTGGACCACGCGCTGGTCGGCCGTCGGGAAGGTGAACCCCAGCCGCCAGCCGGACAGCGCCGTCGTACCGGTGTTCGTGATCGTGATCGTGGCGGTGAAGCCGGTGCTCCAGTCGTTGGTCGCGTAGCTGACCCGGCATCGTCCGTCGCCGGGCCCACCGTCGTCCTCGGCGGTGGTGACCGTGACCGGAGCCGACGGCGCGGAGCGGTTGCCGTCCGCGTCCCGCGCCACGACGTGGAAGGAGTACTCGGTGCCGGGGGTCAGGCCGGTCACGGTCAGGGCGTTGGTCGTGGGCCGCCCGACGAGCACGTCCGTCGCGCCGTTCTCCCGGTACACCTCGTAGCCGGTGACACCCTCGTCGTCGGTCGACGCGGCCCAGCTCAACGTCATCCCGGTGGCCGTCACGTCGGCAGCGACCGGGGTGCCGGGCACGGTGGGCGGGCTGGGTTCGGTGGTGGCGTAGGTCAGGCCGAAGCCGTACGGGAACAGCGGCGTCCTGCCGTCGCCGTCGTTGACCGGCTGCTGGGTCGCGGTCGCCGGCCAGCTCACCGGGAGCTTCCCGGTGGGGTGGTGCCGGCCGAAGAGCACGTCGGCCACACCGGCGCCCTCGGTGCCGGGCAGCCAGGCCGCGAGCAGGGCGTCCCAACCGGGAAGCTGGGCCGCGACGTCGAGCGGCCGACCGGACACCAGGACGACCACCACCGGAACGCCGGCCGCCCGCAGGGTGTCGACGGTGCGCAGGTCGGCCGGGTCGAGCGCGAGCCCGTCGGGCCGGTCACCCTGCCCTTCGGCGTACGGCGTCTCGCCGACGACCGCGATCGCCACCTTGTACGACGGGTCGATTCCGGTGCCGTCCCGGCTGTAGGTGACGGTACCGGCCGAGCCGACGGCGTCGCGGATGCCGCGCAGGACCGTGGTGCCCGGGGTGATCGGCCCGCTGTCGCCCTGCCAGCTGATCGTCCAACCGCCGCTCTGGTTGCCGATGTCGTCGGCGTTGCGTCCGGCGACGAAGATCTTCCCGGTCGGGGCGAGCGGCAGCACGTCGCCCTGGTTCTTGAGCAGGACCTGTGATTCGGCCACCGCCCGCCGGGCCAGCGCCCGGTGCTCGGCACTGCCGACGGTGGCCGCGTAGGACCGGTCGGCCAGGGGACGCTCGAAGAGGCCGAACTCGATCTTCTTGGTGAGGATGCGCCGGTTCGCGTCGTCGATCCGGGCCATCGACACCCGACCCGCCTGCACCTCACCGCGCAGGAGGGTGATGAACCGCTTCCACTCCGTCGGCACCATCACCATGTCGATGCCGGCGTTCACGGCCCGGGCGACCTCGTCACCGGTGAAGCCGGGCGCACCGTCGATCTGGTCGATGCCGTTCCAGTCGGAGACGACGAAGCCGGAGAAGCCCAGCTCTCCCTTGAGCACGTCGGTGATCAGGTAGCGGTGCCCGTGCAGCTTCTGCCCGTTCCAGCTGTTGTACGAGACCATGACCGAGCCGACGCCGCGCTCCACGGCGGCCCGGAAGGGCGGCAGGTGCACGGCCCGCAACTGGGCCTCGGTGAGGGCCGTGTCGCCCTGGTCGTCGCCGCCGGTCGTACCGCCGTCACCGACGTAGTGTTTCGCGGTGGCCAGCACCGACGCCGGCCCACCGGGCGTCGTGCCCTGGAGGCCGGTGACGACGGTCGTCATGTCCGAGGCCAGCTCCGGCCGCTCCCCGAACGACTCGTAGGTGCGGCCCCACCGGTCGTCGCGTGCGACGCACACGCACGGCGCGAAGGTCCAGTCGACCCCGGTGGCGGTCACCTCCTCGGCCGTGGCCCGCCCGATCTGCTCGACGAGCGCCGGGTCGCGGGTGGCGCCCAGGCCGATGTTGTGCGGGAAGATCGTCGCACCGACCAGGTTGTTGTGCCCGTGCACGGCGTCGGAGCCGTAGAGCATCGGGATGGCCAGCGGCGTGGCACGCGCGCCGCGCTGGAGACCGTCGTACATGTCGGCCCAGCCGGCAGCGGTGTTCGGCGTGGGCGCGGAACCGCCGCCGGAGAGCACCGATCCGAGGCGGTAGGTGGTCATCTCGGTGGCGGTGACCGAGGCCCGTTCCGCCTGCGTCATCTGGCCGAGCTTGTCGTCCAGCGTCATCCGGGACAGCAGGTCGGTGACACGTGCGACGACGGGCAGTGCCGGGTCCTGGTAGGGCGGCACGGCGGCGTGCGCCGCCGGCACATGAGCCAGGGCCGCGACCAGGGCGGCACACAGGACAGCGGACAGACGGGTACGCACGGTACGTCCTTTCGACGGCGGAAGCCCCGCACGTCCGGCGCCCATCTCGCCGTGCAGGTATCGACACCTCACCATATCCGGGAGCGCTCCCACGACACAATCTCCGGGAGCCGCGAACCGGGCCGCCGCAGCGTCGAATGGCGCGAGGGGGATACTCGGGTGGGGTGGCCGACTGCGGAGTCGACCGGGGATCGGAAAACCGGCTGTTCCGGTGTGACATGGCGGATATGAGCAAAGATCTCTTCGCCAAGGTGCAGAGCTACGAGGCGTACGCGTTACGCCAGGAGCTGGAACTGCGCAACCTGCTGCCGTACTTCCGGACCGTGCAGGGACCCCCCTGCGCCGTGACCATGATCGGCGGCGCTCCTCGCGTCAACCTGGGCTCCAGCAACTACCTCGGGCTGTCCGGGGACCCACGGCTGACCGAGGCCGCCCACCTGGCAACCCAACGTTACGGCACCTCGATCAACGGCTCCCGGTTGATGAACGGCACCACCGCCCTGCACCTGGAGGTCGAGGCAGCGGTCGCCGACTGGTTCGGCGAGGAGGACGCGCTCGTCTTCAGCAGCGGTTACAGCACCAACCTGGGGGTGATCGGCGCCCTGGTCGGTCCGCAGGACGTCGCCGTCTGCGACGCCGGTGACCACGCCTCCATCCTGGACGGTGCCGGACTGGCCCGTGGCCGGCTGCTGCCGTTCCGGCACAACCGGATGGACCGCCTGGAGGCGTTGCTGCGGCGGGCCGCCGACTCGGACGGGGGAACCCTGGTCGTCGTCGACACCGTCTACTCGATGCAGGGCGACCTGTCCGACATCGTCGGCGTCACCACCCTGTCCCGCCGCTACGGCGCCCGCCTGCTCGCGGACGAGGCACACGCGACGGGGGTGCTCGGTCCCACCGGGCAGGGGGTGGCGGCCCTGGCCTGCCTGGCCGACGCGGTCGACCTGCGGATGGGCACCTTCTCGAAGGCGCTCGGCGGCAGCGGCGGTTTCGTGACCGGCCCGGCCGACGTCATCGACTTCCTCCGGGTCCAGGCACGGTCGTTCATGTTCACCGCGGCGGCCCCGCCGAGCGGAATCGGCGCGGCCCTCACCGGGATACGGATCGCGCAGTCCGCCGAGGGCGACGAGCGGCGGCAACACCTCGAGGCGAACGCGGCGCGGCTGCGCACCGCCCTCGCCGACCTGGGCTTCGCCGTGCCGGCGGTGTCGCTGGCCGCCGCCGGGACACAGGTGCAGACGCCGATCCTGCGGGTGCCCGCCCCGGACGACCTCACCGCCGCCCGGATGTGGAAGGTGCTCTACGACCACGGGATCTACGTCAACGTGGCGCTCTACCCGGCGGTGCCGAAAGGACAGTCCCAGCTGCGGGTCAGCGTCATGGCGACGCACACCGAGGAGCATCTGGAACGGGTCGTCGACGCCTTCACGGTCGTCGCCCGCAAACTGGCGGTGGTGGACATGCCGGACGGTGCCTGACCGACGGTGCGACGCGGGGGCCTGCGTGCCGCCGGCCCACGCGTCAGACGCCCGACCAGGCCCGGGAGGCCGCCACTTTCAGCAGGATGTCGTTGCTCTCCGGCAGGCCGACGGTGACCCGGACGCCCTCGCCCGAGAAGGCGTGCACCTGGAGCCCTTCGGCCCGGCAGGCGGCCTCGAAGTCACCGGTGCGGGTGCCGAGCGGCAGCCAGACGAAGTTGCCCTCGCTCGGCGGTACGGGGATCCCCACCGCCCGCAGGCCGTCGACCACCCGCCCACGCTCGGCGGTGACCGCCGCGCGGCGGGTCGCGTACTCCGGCGCCGAGGCGAGCGCCGCGATGGCGGCGGCCTGTGCGGTCTCCGGAACCACGAACGGCATGGTCACCGCGCGCAGCCCGGCGATCGGACCAGGCTGCCCGATCGCGTAGCCGACCCGCAGACCGGCCAGCCCGTACGCCTTCGAGAAGCTGCGCAGCACCACCAGGTTCGGGTGCCGGGGATAGGTACGCAGACCGTCGGCGGTCTCCGGGTCGGTGGCGAAGTCCCGGTACACCTCGTCGAGGACCACGAAGACCCGGCGGGGCACCCGGTCGAGGAACCGGTCCAGGTCGTCCTGACGGATCGCCGTACCGGTGGGGTTGTTCGGGCTGCACAGGAAGATCATCTTGGTGCGCCGGCGGACCGCCGAGGCCATCGCGGGCAGGTCGTGGTCGGCTCCGCGCAGTGGGATCCGCCGCACCGGCACGCCCATCCCCTCGGCGATCAGCGGGTACCCCTCGAAGGACCGCCAGGCGAACAGCACCTCCCGCCGGCCCCACCCGCGGCCACGGTTGACCAGGTGCAGCATCTGCTGGATCAGGCCCGCCCCGCCGGCCCCCACGGCCACGTGGTCGACCGGCACGTCGTGATGGGCGGCGATCGCCTCCACCAGGGCCGTCGGATACACCTCGGGGTAGCGGTTGACCCGGCCCGACGCTTCGGCGATCGCCCCGAGGACCGCACGCGGCGGCGGATCCGGGCTCTCGTTCGCGGCGGCCCGGTGGATCTGCTGTTCGGACATGTCGCCTCCTCCCGGGCGACGCTATGCCGCCGGGCACCGGGACGAATCGACTGTACGGCGCGGCCACGAGGGGCACCCGGCACTGCCCGGTCAGGCAGTCCGATCGGCGCCGTCGCAATCGGGTTCAACCGGACCCGCGCCCCTGCCAGCATCGCCGGACGGGGCCGACGCCCGCCGACCTCGTACCCGACGACAGGAGTCACCGTGACCACCTCGGAGGCTCGGCGCGCGCCGGCCAGAACCACCGTCCTGGTGGTGGTCTGCCTCGCCCTGTTCATGGCGTTGCTGGACAGCACCGCGATCAGCCTGACCCTGCCGGCGATGCGGGCGGACCTGAACGCCGACCTGACCGGGCTGGTGTGGATCGCCGACGGGTACGTGCTGGTCTTCGCCGCCCTGCTGCTGACCTCGGGAAGCCTCGGTGACCGGCTCGGCCGGGCCCCGATGTTCCTCGCCGGCCTGGCGGTCTTCACCGTCGGCTCGGCGATCTGCGCGTACGCCCCGGAGCTGCCCGTGCTGGTGGCCGGGCGGATCGTGCAGGGCCTCGGGGCGGCGCTGGTCACCCCGCAGACGTTGGCGATCCTGTCGCACACCTTCCCCACCCCGAAGGAGCGGGCCAGGGCGTTCGGCATCTGGTCCGGAGTCTCGGCGTTGGCGCTGTTGCTCGGACCGGTCCTCGGCGGGCTACTCGCCGACACCTGGGGCTGGCGGTCGGTGTTCCTGATCAACCTGCCGGTGGGTGGGGTGGCGCTGCTGCTCGGCGCGCGGGTCCTGATCGGTCGGGACGGCACCGCGGCCCGACCGCAGGGGCGGTTGCGTCGGGTTGTCGACCTGCCGGGTCAGGTGCTCGCCGTGCTCTGGCTCGGCACGCTCACCTTCGCCCTGGTCGAGGGGAGTCGTTTCGGGTGGACCTCGCCGGTCATCGTCGGTCTGCTGGTGCTCTCGCTGCTCGCGTTCGTCGCCCTGCTCGCGGTGGAGCGGCGGGTGGCGCATCCGATGCTGCACCTGGATCTGTTCCGCTCGGTCACCTTCTCCGCGAGCACCGTGGTGATCGCGCTGACGGCGTTCGGCATGTACGCGTCGTTCTTCCTGGTCAGTCTCTTCCTGCAACAGGCCCAGGAGTACTCGGCCGCCGAGGCGGGGGTGCGGTTCCTGCCGGCGATGGGCGCGGTGATGGTCGCCTCGCCGCTGGCCGGGCTGCTCGCCGGGCGGGTCGGCTCACGGGTCCCGGTGCTCGGTGGTGCGACGCTCATGGGGGTCGCGCTACTGCTGCTGGCCCGGGTGGAGACCGACTCGCCGTACGGGAGCTGGTGGCCCCTGCTGGTGATCTTCGGCGCGGGGATCGGTCTGGTCATCCCGCCGGTGAACAGCGCACTGTTGGGCAGCGTCCGGGCCGACCGGGCCGGGCTGGCCTCGGCGACCGGGGAGACCGGTCAGCAGGTGGGTGCGCTGGTCGGTATCGCCGTGCTCGGGGCGTTGGTCACCAACGGATTCCGCCGGGTGGTGGCTGACGGGGCCGGGTCGGTGGGGCTGTCCCGGGAGGACTCCGCGGAGCTGGCCCGACGGCTCTTCGCCGAGGACGGCGACTCGGCGGCGGGGGCGAGCCCGGCCGTGACGGCGCTGGTGGACCGGGCGTTGACCACCGGCATCGGCTGGGGGCTGACCGCGGCGGGAATCGCGGCCCTGGTCGCGGCGGCGGTGGCCGTGTTGATCCGGGAACCCCGGACCAGCGGTCAGCAGGAATCGGACGCCCAGCCGGTCGGTGCGGCGCAGAGCCGCTGACCCGACGGCGGGGCGACGCCGTCGCGAGCCCGCCGCGAGCCCTTTCCGCACGGCGGTCAGCTCCGTCGCCCACCGGCCCGTGCACCGTCCGGATCTCCCAGACGCGACGGGCCGGCCCGACGGATCGGCGCGGGATCCGTCGGGCCCTCACCCGGAGGCCGGGGTCAACCCCCGGCGCGCCTGGCGGTCAGCTCCGGCGGGCGTTGGATCTCCCGCCACGTCTTCGGGGCACTGCGCGCGACGACGACCTTCGCGACCTGACCCACCGCCCACCGGAGTGCCTTGTTGCGCACCGGCTTGAACCGGTTGACCCGCAGCACCCGCTCCCGGATCCAGAAGACCCGCTCCCGACGGCGACGTTCGTACTCACGCAGACCCGACGGGACGTCCGCCGCCGTCGCCAGGGCGTCGGCCAGCACCGTGCCGTCCTCGATCGCCATGCACGCACCCTGCCCGAGATCGGTGGGGAGGGCGTGCGCGGCGTCACCGAGCAGGGTGACCGGCCCCTCGCCCCAGCGGTCGTGCCACTCGTGGTAGAAGACGTCCAGCCTGCTGATCGTCTCCGGCGGGGTGGTGCCGACGAACTCCGGCGCCGGCCCACCGACCGCGTCCGCGAGCTCCCGGGCCCGGGCGGCCGTGCCCTGCGGGTCCTCCCCGCCGGGGTCGCGTTCACAGGAGAGCGTCCAGACCACCCGGTCACCGCCGATCAGCCATGCGCCGCCGCCGATCCGGCTGTCCGGGTTCGAGAACAGGTGCACGGTGCCCCGGCTGAGGCCGCAGGTGCTCGGTGCGATGCCGCGGTAGGTGGACCGGCCGGTGTAGACGGTGGGCAGTTCCCCGCGCAGCTGGGTCAGGATCGTGGAGCGGATGCCGTCGGCGGCCACCAGCCCGCTCCCGGTCACGGTCCGGCCGTCGCCGAGCTTGAGCGCGACCTCGTCACCGGTGAGCTCGTAGCCGGTGACCCGCTGCCCGTAGTTCGGCAGCACGCCGTGCTCGGCGCAGGCCTCCCGGAGCATCTCGATCAGGTCGCCCCGACCGATGCCGACCGCCGGGCTGCCGCCGGGCGAGATGGTCTCGGCGGTCCGCATCCGGAACATGACCTCCTGGCGTGGGTTGCGGCTCTCCGACCCCTTGAGGATCTCGGCTCGCTCCAGCAGGCGCCGCTCCAGCCCGAGCGACGCCAGACAGGTCGTCGCGTTGCTCCAGATGGTGTGCCCGAAGCCGGCGTTGGTGACGATCTCGTCCAGCTCGCGCCGCTCGTAGACCTGCACCGGGATGCCGTGCCGGGCCAGGGCCAGGGCGGCGGTCAGCCCACCCACCCCGGCGCCGGCGATGAGGATCGGGCGGGTCAGCTCCATCGGGTTGCTCCTCACGTGGTCACCGCCGGGTCATCAACAGCATCAGGGTGCGCGGACGGGTGGGCAGGTACTCCAGCTCGAAGGCGTCGGCGAAGAGTTCCTTCTCCTCCGCCGGGGCGAGCATCGGTGCCATCTTGGCCCCGCCCTTGAGCTGCTCCTTGTCACCCTGGAAGCACCAGACGAGCACCGCGGAGCCGGGCCGGGTGAGCCGGTGGATGGCGCGTGCCACCGCCAGCCGCTGCTCCCCCTCGGTGTCGTTGAGCGCCCCGAAGTCACAGATCAGGTCGTACTGGTCCCGGGTGCCGGGGATCGGACCGGCGGTGATGTCAGCCTCGGTGAACGTGCAGCGGTCGGCGACCCCGGCGGCGCTCGCCCGCGCACGGGCCCGACGCACCGCCACCGGGGAGAAGTCGACCCCGAGCACCGGCCCGAAGCCCTGACGGGCCAGGTAGACGGCCTCCGCACCGGTACCGCAGCCCAGGTCCAGCGCGGCGGGATACTCGGCGGGAGTGAGTCGACCCGACTCGACCAGCTCGGTGAGCTGGGGGCGGACCTCCTTGTCCCAGGGAGCGACGTTGAACCGGTAGAGGGTGTTGTAGAACCAGGGCCGCAGCCGCATCAGAGGGTCCTTCCGTTCGGGGCCATCGACGGGCCGGCCGGTTCGAGGTCACCGGCGATGCCCTTCAACACGTCGGCCACCCGGTCGTTGAGAAAGAAGTGCCCCCCGGGCAGAACGCGGACGTCGCCGGGGCCGGTGGTGAGGGTGGACCAGGGCGGAAGCAGGTCCAGCGGGGCCTCCGGGTCGTCGGCACCGCCGTAGACGGTGACCGGGCAGCTCAGCCGGGGGCCCGGCCGCCACTGGTAGGTGTCCGCCGCCTCGAAGTCGGCCCGCAGAATCGGCACCACCAGCTCCAGCAGCTCCTCGTTGGCGAGCACCTCCTCCGGCGTACCGGCCAGCTCCCGCAGCCGTTCCTTGAACTCCGAGTCGGGCAGCGTGTAGTCGTACTGGCCCGCGACGGGTGGGGGCAGCTGCGGGGCACGGTGACCGGAGACCATCAGGTGGGTCGCCGGGCGGCCGTGCAGGTGCTCCAGCCTGCGGGCCAGTTCGAAGGCGACGAGCGCACCGAGGCTGTGGCCGAAGAGGGCGTACGGCCGGTCGATCCGGTCCAGCAGGGTGCCCACCACCTCGAGGGCGATGGCGTCCACGCTGGTCAACGGAGCCTCGGCGATACGGGAGCCGCGGCCGGGGATCTCCACCGGCACCACCTCGACGTGCTCCGGCAACTGCCGCTGCCAGCGGCCGTAGATGCGCATCGCCGACCCGCCGGCGTAGGGCAGACAGAAGAGCAGGGTATGGGCCATCGCTCAGCCCTCCAGCGGGGCGGCCCCGCGCCCGTGGGTGGCGGCGATCGTACGGAACTGCATGTTCGAGGTCCCCTCGTAGATCTTGCCGACCTTGGCGTCCCGGTAGAACTTCTCCACCCCGTGTTCGGGGACGAAGCCGTTGGCGCCGAGTGTCTCCACCGCCAACGCGGCGGCCCGCTCGGCGACCTCGGAGGCGACGTACTTGGCCATCGCGGTGGCGCGCAGCCGCTCACCGGGGTCGCCACCGTGCTGGAGCAGCCGGGCGGTGTCGTAGAGCAGCGCGCGGGCGGCGGCGAGTTCCGCGGCGACCCGGGCCAACGGGAACGCCACCCCCTGGAACCCGGCGATCGGCTGGCCGAACTGCTCGCGGCGGGCCGCGTACCCGGTCGCCGCGTCGAGGACGCCCTGGGCGAGCCCGACCAGTTGGGCGGCGATGCCCACCTTGCCGACGTTGAGGGTGTCCACGGCCAGCAGTTCGCCCGCGCCGGGACGGCCGAGCACGTCGCGCCGGCCGACGCGCACCCCCTCGAAGGTGACGTCACAGGTGGAGCTGGCCCTGATGCCCATCTTGTCGATCGGCTCGCCGACGGTCAGCCCCGGGCTGTCCCGATCAACCAGGAACGCGGTCAGGCCCACGTCGGCGAGCCGGGCGAAGACCACGAGGACACCCGCCTCGGCGGCGCTGCTGATCCACCGTTTCGCGCCGTCGAGGACGTAGCCGCTTCCGTCGGCGCGGGCCACCGTGCGGCTGGCGAAGGCGTCGCTGCCGGCCTGCGGCTCGCTGATCGCGTACGCGCCGACCGTGCCGTTGGCGAGCCGGGGCAGCAGCCGCCGACGGGCGTCGCCGTCCCCGTGCCGCAGCAGGGCGCTGGCGACCAGCGCGTTCTGCACGTCCACCAGGACGGCGACGGACGGGTCGACCCGGGCGATCTCCTCGATGGTGAGGACCACCGCGAAGAGGTCCCGCCCCGAGCCGCCGTACACCTCGGGGATCTCCACCCCCATCAGCCCGGCGGCGAAGAGGTCCTCGGTCAGCTCCGGGTCGATCCGGGCTGCGGTGTCCATCGCCCGCACTCGGGGGGCGATCGCCTCGGCGGCGAACGCGCGGACCTTCTCCCGCCACGCCTGGTCGGCCGGAGGCAGCCAGGTCAGCGGCTGCGGGACGGCGGGGTCGACGCTGCTCATGCGGCCCCCTCGGGCTCGTCGCTGCCGGTGGTCGGGGTGGTGGTGCGGCGGGCGGCCACCGCGCCGAGGAAGGCGGCGAGGTCGTCGCGGCCCAGCCCGGCGAGCGGGAAGTCGCTCGGGCTGACCGTGCCCGCGCCGGGTCGGGCACTGGCCTCGACGAGCCGGTCCAGCGCGGCCGGCACCGCCTCGGCCAGGGTGTCCAGGGTGTCGGTGGCGGTGGTGTGCCGAGCGGAGAACTCGACCACCAGGTCACCGGCGGCGAGGTGGCTGGTGACGGTGAGCCGGTGGTCGCCGCCGTCGCTCGCCGCCGGCCCGTCGGCGGCCTCCCCGGCCGCCCCCGGTGCCCCGTCGAGGTCACCGAGGTGCCGCAGGAGCACCGGGGCCGGCCCGGCCGGCGGCACCGGGGTCCGGACCGTCGCCCGGTAGCGTTCCTTGACCACCCCGACCAGGTCCGGGAGGTCGTCGGGGGCCTGCTCCACGGTCAGCCGGGCGAGGCTCGCGTACGGCCCGACCGCGCCGGTGACGTCCAGGTCGGCGACCCCGTCGGCGCGCAGGTCGACCTCGACGTCCAGGTCGGACCGGGAGACCCCGGTGGCGCGCAGTGCCTCGACGAACGCCACCGCGACCACCTCGTCGGCGGTGAGCCGGTGCGTCCGGGAGGCGGCGGCGAGCAGCGCACCGGCCCGTTCGGCGGGCACCCGCACCACCCGCCGGTACGCGGGTGCGTCCGCCGCGACCGGGCCGAGGTCGGGCCCGCCGGCCGGCTCCGTGCTGGTGCCGGCGTCGACCGTACCGGCGGGCGGGGTCGCGGTGGCGAGCCGCTCCGCCCAGCGGGCCAGCAGCGCCGGAGGGGCCGCCAGGGCCACCTCGTCGCCGGTCGCCGCCTGGGTGAGGGCGTGCCGCAGGTCGGCGTAGAGGATCGGCCAGGAGCGGGCGTCCACGGCCAACTCGGCGACGAGCCAGACCAGTCGTCGGCCGGCGCCCAGGTCGAAGAGGGCGGCCCGGGTGAGCAGCCCGTCGACCGGGTCGAGTTCGGTACGGATGTCGGCGACCATCTGGTCCCTCGCCGCGGCCCGCCGCTGCTCCGGGAGCGGGGCGAGGTCGATGAGGGGCACGTACGGTTCGTCCTCGACGCCGACCTCCTGTCGCCAGCCGTCGTCGGTGCGGAGCAGCCGGAGCCGCAGCGCCGGATGGGCGGCGAGCAGCGCGGCGAGGACCCGACCGGCCGCGTCGGAGTCGAAGCCCTCGGGCACCGGCAGGTCGACCACCCGGACCCGTAGCGGAGTGGCCGGCCCGTCGGCACCGACCAGGTTGCGCTGGTACGGGGTGAGCGGGAAGCTGCGGTCCCCGGCGGGCCGGCCGGTGGCCCCGGTACGGGCGTCGGCGACCGCCGCCAGCTCGGCGATGACCTGGTGGGCGAAGAGGTCGGCGGGGCTGAGTTCGATGCCTTCGGCGGCGGCTCGGCCGACGATCTGGATACCGGTGATGGAGTCGCCGCCGATGGCGAAGAAGTTGTCGAAGGGGCCGACGTCCGGCTGGTCGAGCACTTCGCCGATGAGCCGGGCCAGCAGCCGCGCCGTCTCGGTGGCCTCGCCGGTCGGGGCCGGTCCGGCTGCCAGCCGGGCCGGGTCGGGCAGTGCCGCCCGGTCGACCTTGCCGTTCGCCGAGAGCGGCAGCTTCTCCAGGGCCACCAGGGCGGTCGGCACCATGTACGCCGGCAGCGCGGCGGCGGCGTCGGCGCGGACCGCCTCGACGAGGGCCTCCCGATCGGCGGCCGGGTCGGCGGGGACCAGGTAGGCGACGAGTCGGCGGTGGTGGCGGTCGCCGAGTGCGGTGGCCACCGCGGCGGCCACTCCCGGAGCACGCCCCAACGCCGCCTCGATCTCACCCAACTCGATCCGATAACCACCGATCTTGACCTGGAAGTCCTCCCGACCCAGGAACTCGATACACCCCTCCGGCCGCCAACGCCCCAGATCACCCGTCCGATAAAGCCGCTCACCACTGACCGGATGGGTCACGAACCGGGCCGCGGTCCTCTCCTCGTCCCGCCAGTACCCATCAGCCAACCCGTCACCACCGATGAACAACTCCCCGGTCACCCAGACCGGACACTCCTGCCACCGATCGTTCAACACGTGGAAACTCTGGTTACGCAACGCCCGACCATACGGAACCGACTCCCAGGCCGGATCAACCTCACCGATCTCATGGAAGATCGACCAGATCGACGCCTCCGTCGCACCACCAAGACTCACCGGCAGACACCCCGGCGCCAACCGGCGCAACTGACCAGGCAGATCCACCGGAATCCAGTCACCGGACATCAGGAACAACCGCACCGAGCCGAGCACACCCACCCGACCACTACCAGCAACATGATCAGCGAGCATCTGCGCCAACGCCGGCACCGAGTTCCAGACAGTCACCCCATGCCGCGCCACCAGATCCACCCAATGCCCAGGATCACGATTACTACCGTGACGAGGCAGGACCAACCGACCCCCCGCACCGAGCAACCCGAACACGTCGTACACCGACAGATCGAAACTCAGCGAAGAAAGCCCCAACACGGCATCGTCCGGACCGACCGACCACCGATCATTAACATCATCAATGGTGTTACAAGCCGCCCGATGCCGAATCATCACCCCCTTCGGCATCCCCGTCGACCCCGACGTGAAGATCACATACGCCAGATCATCCGGCCCCGCCACCGGCTCCGGATCCACCAACTCCGGCGGCACCACCGACAGATCCACCACCACCTCGGCCACCCCGTCCGGCCAACCACGCCGAGGCCCGTCAACCCGCGCCAACACCACCCGACAACCACCGAAAGCAACCAGATGATCCTGCCGCTCCTCCGGCAGATCCGGATCCACCGGCAGATACGCCCCACCCGCCAACAACACACCCAACGCGGCAACAACCTGCGCAGCGGACTTGTCCACCGCCACCGCCACCAACTCGTTCGGACCCACCCCGAGATCACGCAGACGATGAGCGACAACACGAGCATGCCGATACAACTCGCCGTAACTGACCACGCCGTCAACCGACACCACCGCCGGACGCCCCGGATCCCGCCGCACCCAACCCAACAACGGAGCATGCAACAACCCGTCAGCCCGCCGACCAGCAGTCTCGTTCGCCGCCGCCACCAACTCACGCTGAGCGACCGGCCGTAGGTCGCCCGGGTCGGTCCGCCAGGCGTCGTCGTGCTCGGCGAGCGCGGTGGTGAGCCGGGAGAACGCGTCGAAGACTGCGTCGAGAACCCCGTCGGGGAAGAGCTGCCGGACCCCGTGCCAGCTCATCCGGACCCCGTCGGCGGTCTCCAGCAACGCGAAGTCCAGCCACACCTGCGGGGTCTGGGCGACCTCGTGGACCATGTCGCCGAGCCAGCCGAACCAGGTCTCGTCGCCCGGTTCGTTCTCCTGCACGACGGTGCTGGTGAAGACGACCGGCATCACCGCGCCGGCCGCGCCGCCCCGGGCCCGGGCCATCTCGCGGAGCACCTCGACACCGCTGACGTACCGGTGTTCCAGGTCGGCCCAGCTCTGCTCCTGCAGGTGCCGGGCCAGCTCCGCCACGCTGCCGGCGGCGGTCAGATCCACCGGGAGCAGGTCGAACGAGGCGAACTCGCCGACCAGGTCACCGACGTGCGGGTGTACCGGCAGCCGGTTGGTGACGGTGACGTTGACGGTGAACCGGCCCGACCGGCACCAGGTACCGAGGGCGTAGGCGTAGACGGCGAGCAGCACCGACGACGCGGTGAGCCCGTACCCGCCGGCCCGGTCGAGGATGCGCTGCCAGGTGGCCCGGTCCAGGGCCAGGTCGAAGGAGACCGGCTCGGGGCGGGTGATCGCCGCCGGGGCGGTGGCCAGCGGCAGGTCCGGCCGGGGCGGCAGCTCGGCGATCCGCTCCCGCCAGTACGCGAGCGACCGTTGGTGCAGCGGCGTGCCGCGCAGCTTCTCGGTGGCCAGCACGTAGTCCCGGTAGGTGACGTCCAACGGGGCGAGGCCACCGATCTCCTGGTGGATGCGGCGCCAGTCGCGGGAGATCAGCCGGATGCTGCCGATGTCGGCGATCATCAGGTCGAAGCCGAGGTGCAGTCGGGTCCGCCCGCCGGGCAGCAGAGTGGCGCGGACGTCCCAGAGCGGCCAGACGTCGACCGGGCGCATCTGGTGCGCCAGGAACTCCCGCAGTTCGGCGAGGTGCGCCTCGACCTCGTCGGCGGGACGGTCCCGCAGGTCGGTGGCCTCGATGGCGTACGGACCGGGATCGGCGAGGATGCGCTGCCGGCCGTCGTCGCCGACGACCGCCCGGAGCATGGGGTGCCGGCGGATCACCTCCTGCCAGCTCGCGGTGAGCGCGGCGAGGTCGACCTCACCGGTCTCCACCTCCCAGTAGACGTGCGCGGCGACGTTGCCGCCCTCGACGCTGCCGAGCCGGCCGAGCCACTGCGCCTGCTGGATCTCGGCGAGCGGGAACGGCTCGTACAGGTCGTCCGGGGCGGGCACGGCCGGCGGCAGGCCGGGCTCCGGCTCGTCGCCGTCGGGGTCGTCGCGGCGGCCGGCGGCGACCAGGGTGGCCACCCCGGCGACGGTCGGCGCGGCGAGCATCTCGCGCAGGGTGATCCGGGTGCCGAAGGCCTCGTTGACCCGGGCCACCACGCGGGTGGCGAGCAGGGAGTGCCCGCCGAGCTCGACGAAGTTGTCCTCCACACCGACGGGGGCCACACCGAGCAGGTCCTGCCAGATCCCGGCGACGAGCCGCTCCCGGTCGTCGCGGGGGGCGACGTAGGGGGTCTGCACGTTGGGACGCTGGTCCAGGTTCGGACCACCCCGGTCGGTGGCCGACTCGCCGCCCTCCTGCCGGGCGGCCAGGTCCAGCGGGGCGGCGACGGTGCCGTCCGGTTCGATCCAGTAGCGCCGCCGCTGGAACGGGTAGCCGGGCAGGGAGACCCGCCGGCCCGTACCGCCGCCGTGCACCGCGTCGAGGTCGACGGCGACACCGGCCGCCCAGAGTCGCCCGGCGATCCGGGCCGCGTGGTGCGGGTCGGTGACCTCGCCGGGGGCCGGGTGGGTGGCCAGCACGGTCGCCTCCCGGGTGACCTGCCGGGCCAGGGTGCCGAGGGTGTGACCGGGGCCGACCTCCAGCAGCACGGCGTCCGCCCCGGCGACCCGGGCGACCGCGTCGCCGAAGCGGACGGTGTCGCGGACGTGCCCCACCCAGTAGGCGGGGTCGGTGGCCTCCGCCTCGGTGATCCAGTCACCGGTGCGGTTGGCGAGGTACGGCACGGCTGGCGGGCTGAGGCGGAGCCCGGCCAGTTCGGCGGCGAACGGCTCCAGCATCGGCTCCATCATGGCCGAGTGGAAGGCGTGCGAGGTGTGCAGCCGCCGGCTGGTCACACCCTGTTCCGCCAGGGCACGCCCCAGGGCCTCGACCTCCTCCGTGGGGCCGGAGACCACACAGAGGTCGGGGCCGTTCGCGGCAGCCAGGCTCAACGTCGGGGTGAGGTGGGCGCGGACGGCGCCCTCGGCCAGTGGGACGGAGAGCATCGCGCCGGGTGGCAGGGCGCGCATCAACCGGCCCCGGGCGGCGACCAGCCGGGCCGCGTCGGCGCGGTCGAGCACGCCGGCCAGGCAGGCGGCGGTGATCTCACCGACGCTGTGTCCGATCATCGCGTCCGGGGTGACTCCCCAGCTACGCAGGAGCGCGGCGGTGGCGTACCCGACGGCGAAGAGGGCGGGCTGGGCGAGATCGGTGGACTCCAGGCGGCGGGCAGTCTCCTGCGGGTCGCCCCCGTCGTCGTGCAGCACGGTGCGCAGGTCCAGGCCCAGGTGCGGGCGGAGGTCCTCGACGACGGCGTCCAACGCCTCCCGGTACGCCGGCTCGGTGGCGTAGAGCTGCGCGCCCATGCCCGGGTACTGGCTGCCCTGGCCGGGAAGGAGGAAGACCATGCGGGGCCGGTCGACGGCGCTGCCGGTGAGCGCGCGGGCCGGGTCGGTGAGCGCGGCGGCAGCCTCGGTGGGGTCGGCGGCCACGACCACCCGGCGGTGGCGTTCGGCGGTCCGTCCCGCCCGCAGCGTCCAGGCCACGTCGGCAAGCGACGGCGCGTCGGTTGCGGTGAGGGCACGGGCGAGGCGTTCCCCCGCGTCGTCGAGGGCGGCCGGGGTACGCGCCGACAGGGTGATGACCTGGGTGGCGCGGGCCGGCGCGGGCGCCGGTGGGCGTTGCGCCGCCTCTTCCAGGACGACGTGGGCGTTGGTGCCGCCCATGCCGAACGAGCTGACCCCGATCCGACGGGGCGCGTCGGAGACGGACCACTCGCGCAACTCGGTCACCACCGACAAGGGCGAGGAGTCGAAGTCGATCTCGGGGTTGGGCTTGTCGTAGTTCAGGCTGGGCACCAGTTCGCGGTGCCGGAGCTGGAGCACCGCCTTGATCAGGCCGGTGACCCCGGCGGCGGTGTCGAGGTGCCCGACGTTGGACTTCACCGACGCCAGGGCGATCTGCCCACGTCGCCGGGCCCGGGAGGCGAAGACCCGGTTGAGGGCGGTGACCTCGATCGGATCGCCGAGCAGGGTGCCGGTGCCGTGCCCCTCGATCGCGGTGACGGTGGCCGGGTCGATCCCGGACACACCGAGGGCGGTGGCGATGGCGCGGGCCTGACCGTCCACCCCGGGAGCGGTGTAGCCGACCTTGGCCGCGCCGTCGTTGGTGACCGCACTGCCCCGGATCACCGCCTCGACGTGGTCACCGTCGGCGAGCGCGTCCTCGAGCCGCTTGAGGACGACCACCCCCACTCCGCTGCCGAACATGGTGCCGGTGGCGTCGGCGTCGTACGGCCGGCAGTGCCCGTCCCGGGAGAAGATCAGTCCCTCCTCCCAGAGATAGCCGGTGGGCTGTGGCAGCCGGACCGCCGCTCCCCCGGCCAGGGCGATGTCACACTCCCCCTCGAGCAGGGACTGGGTCGCGACGTGCACCGCCACCAGGGAGGAGGAGCAGGCGGTCTGCACCGCCACCGCCGGCCCGCCCAGGCCCAGCTTGAAGCTGACCCGGCTGGGCAGGTAGTCCTTGTCGTTGGTGACCAGCAGGTCCAGCGTCTCCGAGATGGTCGACATGACCCGGCCGGCGAGGATGTTGCCGATCAGGTACGTCGACAGGGAGCTGGAGGCGTAGACGCCCACGGAGGCGTCGATCGAACCGGGTGGGTAGCCGGCGTCCTCCAGGGCGTGCCACGCAGCTTCGAGGAAGAGCCGCTGTTGCGGGTCGATCAACGCGGCCTCGCGCGCGTTGTAGCCGAAGAACGTCGCGTCGAACAGGTCGATGCCGTCCAGCACCGAGGCGGCCCGTACGTAGCGGGGGTCGGCGAGGGTCTCCTGGGGGATACCGGCGGCGCGCAGCACCTCCTCGTCCCAGAAGGTGATGGACTCGACGCCCTGGCGCAGGTTACGCCAGAAGGCGGCGATGTCCGGGGCACCGGGGAAACGGCCCGACATGCCGATGACGGCGATGTCGCCGGTGGAGTCCGCCGACGTCATGAGGAGGCCTCCTCGGAAATGGACCGACCGCGTCGCCGGTCCCGGCGACGGCCGGCCCGGGCGAAGGCCTCGTCGACCGTGTCGTCGGTGTCACCGCCGTCCAGTCGGGCCGCGAGTAGTCGGATCGTGGGATGTTCGAACATGTGCATCAGGGGGAACGCGGTGCCGAGCGCGTCACGGAGCGCCCGGTAGACCCGGACGATGATCACCGAGTCGGCGCCGAGGTCGAAGAAGCGGTCGTCGAGCCCGATCCGTTCGACCCCGAGAACCTGCTGGAACGCCTCGGCGATGGCCTGTTCCACGGCCCGGGTCGGTGGCGCGTAGGGCTGGGCTGCGACCGAGGTGGCGTGGGCGTCCGCCTCCCGGATCAGCCGTTCCACCCCCGCCCGGTCGACCTTGCCCTGAGCTGTCAGCGGCAGCCGGTCGACGACGGTCAGCGTCGCCGGCACCATGTAGGCGGGCAGGACCCGCCGCAGGTGGGCGCGGACCCCGTCGGTGAGTGGCACGCCCCGGGGGCCGGCCTCCGGCGGCGCCGGGTGGTGCACACCACCGATCAGGCTGTGCAGCAGCACGTCGTCGTCGCCCAGGTCCAGCACGTCCCGCACCGTCGACTCGTCGCGGAGCACGCCGACCTGGCAGAGGCCGAGGTCGTGGTCGGGTGCCGTCTCCTCCAGCAGCTGGCTCATCTGACCGGCCTCCAGGAGGCTGAAGTGCAGCGCGCGGTCGCCGTAGAGCGGCGCGACGGCACTCATCCGGCCAACCAGGAAGACCTGGAACGCGCTGCCGTCGAAGGTGGACTGGTTGGTGGAGACGTGCAGGTCGCGGCCGAGGTGCGCGTCGGGGCGTACCGGCACGAGGCGGTGGGCCACCGGGTCGTGGTAGTAGCTGCCGCCGGGCAGCCCGTCGACCCGGCCGGGGCGGACCTGCACGTACGTCTGCACGGGGTAGAGCGAGCCCGCGGAGGCGTACCGGTACTTGGGCAGGGTGTCCCCGTCACGGCCGCGCAGGCACTCGAGCAGCCCACCGAGGGACGCCATCGGCACCGCCTCGTCGGCGAAGGTGCGGCGGCTGCTCCGGCGTGCCCACCGCTGCTTCCCCTCGGTCTCGTCGAGGGTGGTCGGCAACACCACGGCAGGGCTGGTGAGATCGTCGCGGAGCGATTTGCGGGCCAGGGTGAACTCGGCCCGGCGGACCGGGTCGGTCTCGACGTCGCCGAGCACCTTCTTCTCGTCGGGGTCCACGTCGACCGGTGAGGTCGCCGACGGGGTGGTGCGGGCGTCCGTCGCCTCCGGCACGACGCAGGCGACGAGTCGGCGGTGGTGGCGGTCGCCGAGTGCGGTGGCCACCGCGGCGGCCACTCCCGGAGCACGCCCCAACGCCGCCTCGATCTCACCCAACTCGATCCGATAACCACCGATCTTGACCTGGAAGTCCTCCCGACCCAGGAACTCGATACACCCCTCCGGCCGCCAACGCCCCAGATCACCCGTCCGATAAAGCCGCTCACCACTGACCGGATGGGTCACGAACCGGGCCGCGGTCCTCTCCTCGTCCCGCCAGTACCCATCAGCCAACCCGTCACCACCGATGAACAACTCCCCGGTCACCCAGACCGGACACTCCTGCCACCGATCGTTCAACACGTGGAAACTCTGGTTACGCAACGCCCGACCATACGGAACCGACTCCCAGGCCGGATCAACCTCACCGATCTCATGGAAGATCGACCAGATCGACGCCTCCGTCGCACCACCAAGACTCACCGGCAGACACCCCGGCGCCAACCGGCGCAACTGACCAGGCAGATCCACCGGAATCCAGTCACCGGACATCAGGAACAACCGCACCGAGCCGAGCACACCCACCCGACCACTACCAGCAACATGATCAGCGAGCATCTGCGCCAACGCCGGCACCGAGTTCCAGACAGTCACCCCATGCCGCGCCACCAGATCCACCCAATGCCCAGGATCACGATTACTACCGTGACGAGGCAGGACCAACCGACCCCCCGCACCGAGCAACCCGAACACGTCGTACACCGACAGATCGAAACTCAGCGAAGAAAGCCCCAACACGGCATCGTCCGGACCGACCGACCACCGATCATTAACATCATCAATGGTGTTACAAGCCGCCCGATGCCGAATCATCACCCCCTTCGGCATCCCCGTCGACCCCGACGTGAAGATCACATACGCCAGATCATCCGGCCCCGCCACCGGCTCCGGATCCACCAACTCCGGCGGCACCACCGACAGATCCACCACCACCTCGGCCACCCCGTCCGGCCAACCACGCCGAGGCCCGTCAACCCGCGCCAACACCACCCGACAACCACCGAAAGCAACCAGATGATCCTGCCGCTCCTCCGGCAGATCCGGATCCACCGGCAGATACGCCCCACCCGCCAACAACACACCCAACGCGGCAACAACCTGCGCAGCGGACTTGTCCACCGCCACCGCCACCAACTCGTTCGGACCCACCCCGAGATCACGCAGACGATGAGCGACAACACGAGCATGCCGATACAACTCGCCGTAACTGACCACGCCGTCAACCGACACCACCGCCGGACGCCCCGGATCCCGCCGCACCCAACCCAACAACGGAGCATGCAACAACCCGTCAGCCCGCCGACCAGCAGTCTCGTTCGCCGCCGCCACCAACTCACGCTGAGCGACCGGGAGGACCTCCGCCCCACCGGTGCCCCAGGCGGTGTCACCGTCGGCCAGGTCGGTGAGCAGGGCGCAGTACGCGTCGAACATCTCGTCCATGACGCCGGGCGGGAAGAGTCCCTCGACCACGTCCCAGTTGAAGGCAAGAGCGCCCTGGTCCTCGTAGACCTGGTGGTCGAAGTTGACCTGCGGGGTCTGCGAGACGACGTAACTCATCTCGCCCAGCCACGCCGCGCCGAGCGCACCCTGCGCGCCCTCCTGGTCACGTCCCTGCTCACGGGCGCTGGCGAAGACCACCGGAGCGAACGTGCCGGGGCGCACCCCCCGCTGCCGGCTGATCTCCCGGAGCACCTCCACTCCGGAGAAGTAGCGGTGCTCCAGGTCCTGCCAGAGCTGACGCTGGATCCGTTCGGCGAGCCCGGCCAGCCCGTCGCGGGGGGCGACGTCGACCTCCAGCAGCGTCACCGTGGTGAAGTCACCGATCACCGAGTCGATGTCGGGGTGCAGCGGCAGCCGGTTGAACAGCGGCACGTTGAGCACGAACCGGCTGGTCCGGCTCCACCTCCCGAGCACCTCGGCGAAGGCCGCCAACTGGACCACGGTGGGGGTGACGCCCCGCCGGGTCGCCCGGTCGCGCAGCCGCGCCCACCGGGCGGCGTCCAGGACGTACGCCCGACGGTGCCGGCTGTGGCTCCCCGCGCCGCTGAGCACGGGCAACTCCGGTCCGGCGGGCAGCTCGGGGATGCGGGCCAGCCAGTAGTCGCGGGACTTCGCGTAGGCGGCGGAGGTGGGCACCTGGTCCAGGGCGAGGACGTAGTCGCGGAAGGAGACCGCCGGGGGACGCGGGTGGGTCCCCGGGTCCCGGTAGAAGTCCCCCCACTCCAGGAAGAAGAGCCGGACACTGGCCACGTCGGCGATGAGCAGGTCGAGGCTGACGTGCACCCGGGTGATGCCGTCCGGCAGCCGGGTCGCCCGCACCTCGAACATCGGCCAGTGTCCCGCCGGCAGGATCTGGTGGCTGAGTTCCTCCCGGACCTTGACCAGGTGGCCGTCGCGCTCCGAGGCGTCCATGGTGGCGACGTCGGTGACCGGCACGGTCAGCGGCCCGATCTCCTCCGGCGGGAGGATCCGCTGGGTGCCGTCGGGTTCGATGACCGCCCGCAGCATCTCCTGGTGGGCGACGAGCCGGTTGAGCGCGGCGGTGAGCCGGTCGACGTCGAGTGCGACCGCGTCCAGTTCGAGGTAGATGTGGACGGAGGCGTCACCGAGTTCGTAGCCGCTGCTGCGACCGACGAAGTAGGCGTACTGCTGTTCGGTGAGGGGGAACGGTTCGTGCCGGTGTGCCGGGTCGTCGACGAGCGGACGCCACGTGACGACCTCCGGGTCGCGGGGCGCGGGAAGCTGCCCGGTGGCGCGGGCCACCAGGTCGTCCACCGAGCCGCGCATGAACTCCACCAGCGGCAGCGGCACGCCGAGATCGCGTTCCAGGTCACGACGCAGCTCGATCGCACGCAGCGACTCCAGGCCGAGGCCGGCCAGAGGCACGTCGGTGCCGACCCGGTCGGCGGTGGTGCCGAGCAGCGCGGCGAGCCGTCGGCGCACCTCGGCGGTGAGCACCGGCGCCCGCAGCGCCTCGTCCAGGGCGAGCAGCATGTCCCGCACCGGCGCGGGTGCCGGCGCTGAAGCGGCCGGGGCGGCGGGACGTCCGGCGCGGGCCAGCGGGCGGAGTTCCCCGGCGACGTAGCGGTCCCGGCAGGCACCGCGCTGCACCTTGCCGCTCACGGTCTTGGCGACCCCGTCCGGGCCGACCAGGAGCACCTCGTGCGCTTCGACCTCGTGCTCGCCGGTGACCGCCGCGCGCAGGCGTCGGGCGAGCTCGTCGAGGTCCACCCCGTCGGTCTCGGCGATGGACTGGACCACGACCAGGCGCTCCTCGTCGTCCTGGTCGATCGCGAAGGCCGCCGCGGGGGCACCCTTGAGCGCGGGATGGACCCGCTCGCAGGTCATCTCGACGTCCTGCGGGTAGAGGTTCCGTCCCCGGATGATGATCATTTCTTTGAGGCGGCCGCAGAGGACCAGCTCGTCGCGGTGGCGGAAGCCCAGGTCGCCCGTGCGCAGGAACGGGCCCGTCCCGTCGGCCAGCCGCGCCCCGAAGGTCTCCTCGGTCAGCTCCGGTCGCCGCCAGTAGCCCTGGCAGACCACCGGCCCACGGATCCACAACTCGCCGACGCGGTCGTCGTCAACGACCGTACGGCGCTGCGGGTCGACCACCACGATCTCGCAGTGCGGCCCGGCGGGACCCACCCCGACCAGGGTCAGACTGCGGTCGTCGGCGTCGGCCGGGACGACCCGCCCCTGTTCGAGTTCGGCGGCGTCGACCCGGAGCACCAACGGCTCCGGGTCGCAGTGGCGGCCGGTGAGGAAGAGCATCGCCTCGGTCATCCCGAAACCGGGGCCCATCGTCTCGGGCCGGAACCCGTACGGGCCGAACTCCTCGGCGAAGCGGGCGATGGTGTTCGCCCGGACCCGTTCGGCGGCGTTGAAGGTGGTGTGCCAGCCGGAGAGATCCAGCCCCGCCCGACGGGACCGGGGGATCTGCTCCAGGCAACGTTCGAAGGCGAAGTTCGGGGCGCAGCCGAAGACCGGCCCAGGAGTCTCGGTGATGGCGCGCAGCCAGCGCAGCGGGTCGGCGACGAAGTCCTCCGGGGTGAGGAAGACCGCGTGCCCGCCGAGGTACTGCGCCAGGAGCAGATGGCCGCCGATCCCCAGCGCGTGGTAGGGCGAGATCCAGCTCACCACGTTCGCGCCCGCCGGCAACCCGGCCAGGGAGACCGTCTGGGCGATCTCGTGCAGCAGGTTGCGGTGGGTGACCATCACGCCCTTGGGCGCACCGGTCGATCCGGAGGTGTACTGGAGCAGCGCCAGGTCGTCCCCGCTGATCTCCGGCGGCTTCCAGTCGGCGGCGGCGGACTCGTCGATCCGGTCCACGGCGAACCACGGCACGTCCGCGCCGAGTCGCTCGCGCAGGTCGGTGAGGCGGTCGAGGAGGTCGGCGGTGGTGACCACGGCAGCGACCTCGGCGTTGCCGGCGATCTGCACGGCGCGTTCGGTGCGCGGGTCACCGGGGCCGTCCACGGGGGCGGGCAACCCACCGCCACCATGCCGGCGTAGAGGCTTCCGGTCAGCCCGACCAGGAAGTCCAGTCCGGGCGGAAGCAGCACCAGCACACGGCTGGCCGGAGTGAGCCGAGGAGCCAGGGTGGCGGCGAGGGCGGCGGAGCGGTGGTCGTACTCCCCCCGGGTGAGAGTGCGGGCGACACCCCGCCCGTCGGTGGTGTCGGTGCCGGCGGGATAGCTCAGGTGGACGAAGGCGAGTCCCCGCGGATCCCGCTCGGCGTTCGCCCGCAGGATGTCGAGCAGTGTGGTCGCCTGGATGCCGCCGTCGAGGGCAAGGTCGGTCATGCGCGCTCCTGGCTGGAAGTCGTCTCGGTCCGACGGCGCGCCACCCGGCGCAGCCGGCTCCCGGTCACCGGCGGGCCGGCGGTGATCTCACGGGTCTCATCACCGTGCCAACGCCGCAGCGGACGGGCCGCCCTCCAACGGGCCCTCCGGCCGGGCACTCCCCGGCCCGCCCGCTTCGGGGTGCCCGCTCCGGGGTACCCGCTCCGGGGTGCCCGGTCGGCTACCCTGCCGCCCGGTCGGGTCGCGCCGGACAGGACGACAGCGGACCCCGGAGGGAATCGCCGTCGGGAGTGCCGGATCAACGCGAGGGCGTCACCTGGTCGGGGCGGACGGCGAGCTCGGGCAGGCGCTGCATCTCCTGCCACATCTTCTTCTCCGCCATGGCCAGGTAGACCCGGGTCAGCTTCCCCATCAGCCAGCGCACCGCCGGGTTGCCCGGCTCGGCGGCCGTGGCGACCTGTACGGACTGCTGGCGGACCCACTTCACCCGCTCCAGGCGACGGCGTTCGTAGTCTCGGAGCGCGGCGGCCACCCCGGCCGCAGCGGTGAGGTCACCGGCGGCGAGCGCGTCGGCCAGCACCACCCCGTCCTCCACCGCCTGGCAGGCGCCCTGGCCGAGGTCGTTGGGCATCGCGTGGGCGGCGTCACCCACGAGGGTGACCAGGCCGTCGCCCCACCGTTCGTGCCACTCGTGATACCAGATGTCGGTCCGGATCATCGCCTGGCTGGGGGTGGCGGCGACCCGGTCCCGCAGCATGGCCGGGAGCACCCGGGCCAGGTGGAGCGCGTGGTCGCGTTCCCGGCCGGGCTTCTCACGCTCGCCCGCCGGGGCCTTCCAGGAAAGCGTCCAGGCGGCCCGGTCGCCGCCGATCCGGTAGACACCACCGCCGACGCGGGTGGTGTCGTCGTGGAAGAGCTGCGGGATCTCGGGCACCAGGCCGTCCGTGCCGGCCACCACCCCCCGGTACGTGGTGCGGCCGAGGTAGATGCCGGGGACCGACCCGTGCAGTTGCTCCAGCAGGGCCGAGCGGACGCCGTCCGCGCCGACCAGCGCCGTGCCGGCGACGGTGCTCCCGTCGTCCAGCAGCGCCTCGACCCGCTGGTCGCTCTGGCGGTACCCGGTGACCCGGCGGCCGTGGTGGACCCGGATGCCGCGCTGCTCGGCGGCGTCCATGAGGATCTCCGCCAGGTCCATCCGTCCGATCGACAGCGACGGCAGCGCCCCCGGCCAGAGGTACGGGTGGCTGGACATCCGGAACCGCAGCTTCTGCGCCGAGTCGAAGCTCTCGATCGCCACCACCCGGTCGGCGGCGGCGACAAGCCGGTCCCCGAGCCCCAGCCAGCCCAGCGGGGTGGAGGCGTTGCTCCACAGGGTCAGCCCGCTGCCCGGGGCGGTGCGGATCTCCTCGGCGGTGCGCCGCTCGTACACCTCCACGGGCAGGCCGTGCCGCGCCAGCGCGAGGGCGGTGGTCAGTCCGCCCACCCCCGCTCCGGCGATGATGATCGGCCTGGACAGGCTCATCGCTGGTCCCCTTCCGCTTGGTCGGTGGTCGGTGGTGCCGGGAGGAATCCCTCGGCGACCAGTCCGTCGAGGTACCGGCCGAGCAGGTCGGTGTCCACCCGGGGTGGGCGGAGCCCGTCGCCGAGCACCTCCCGGGTGGCGCGGTCGTCGAAGACCGGCTCGCCGGGACCACTGACCCGTCCCTCGGCCAGCGGCGCGTACATCGCCAGCACCGGGCCCAGCTCCGCGTCCCCGGCCTCCGCGGCGGCGGTGACCGCCGCGTACCACTGCGCCAGCGGCACCCGGCGCACCGGCCAGCCCCGGTCGGTCAGGGCGTCGGCGAGCCGGACCAGTGGCACCTTCTCCGCCAGCGCGAAGTGGAAGGTCCGGCCGAGCGCTGCGCGGCGCCGCGACAGGCCGGTGATCACCTCGGCGATGTGGTCGACCGGGACCAGGTCGGTGGCGAGCCCGGTGTCGGGCACCAGCCCGGTCCGGACGCAGGCCCGGATCACCTGGCAGACCAGGTCGTCCCGGCGCCACACCCCGCTGCGGGTGTCCCCGGCGATCCGGCCGGGCCGGTAGACGGCGATCGGGAGACCCCGGGCGCGGGCCAGGGCGACGACCTGCTCGGCGACCCACTTGCTGTGGTTGTAGCCGGTGTCGGTGACCGGCGGCGGAACGTCCGGCAGGACGTCCTCCCGGAGCACCGCCTCCTCGACCGGCCCCTCCGGGGTGAGCCCGCCGAAGACCGACATGGTGGAGACGTAGTGCACCGGGATCGGGCGGTCCAGGGTGGCCAGCCGGAGGATCTCCACGGTGCCGCGCACGTTGCCGTCGCGCAGCATCGCGTACGGGCGCAGGAAGTGCACCACCGCGCCGCAGTGGTGGATGGCGTCGACCTCGCGGGCCAGGTCGGCGAAGCGCCGTTCGGTGAGCCCGAGTCGGGGCGCCTCCAGGTCGCCGGTGACCGCCCGGACCCGGTCGGCCGACGCCTCGTCCCAGCAGTGGTAACGACGCAGCTGGGTCTCCAGGCGCCGTTGGGCGTCGGTGTCGTCGCGCCCACGGACCAGGCAGAGCACGGTGGCGCCCTGCTCGGCGAGGTGCCGGGCCAGGAACGCCCCGAGGAAGCCGGTCGCCCCGGTCAGCAGCACCGTACCGGGCCGTTCGGTGAAGCGGACCTCCCCCACCGGGCGGATCTCCTCGGGGAGCACCACGTCGGCGCGCAGCGCCGCGACGTGCTCCGCCTCGGCCGCCGCCACGTCCACCGTCCCCTGGGCGTCGAGCAGGTCGGCGAGCGCGCCGATCCGGGACCGCTCGAAGAGCACCCGCACCGGCAGGTCCACGTTCCACAGCCGACGGATGGTGGCGTGCAGCCGGGCGGCGAGCAGGGAGTGCCCGCCGAGGGCGAAGAAGTCGTCGTCCAGCCCGACCCGCTCCACCCCGAGCGCCTCGGCGACCAGCCGGGTCAGTTGCCGCTCGGTGGCGGTACGCGGGGGCACGTAGCCGGTGTCGGCGACCGTACCGGTCGGGGCGGGCAGTGCCCGTCGGTCCACCTTGCCGTTCGGAGTGAGCGGAAGGGCGGGCAGAGCCACCACCGCGGCCGGCACCATGTACTGCGGCAGCCGCTCGCCGACGGCGTCCCGGGCGGCCCGCAGCAGGGCGTCGTCGCCGGCGGTGCCGTCGGCGGGGACGACGTAGCCGACGAGCTTCTTGTCGCCGGGGCGGTCCTCCCGGACCACGGCGACCGCCTCGGCGACGCCCGGGTGGGCGCGCAGCGCGGCGGCGATCTCGCCCAGCTCGATCCGGAAGCCGCGCAGCTTCACCTGGTCGTCGGTACGGCCGAGGAACTCCAGGTTCCCGTCGGGCAGGTAGCGGACCAGATCACCGGTGCGGTAGAGGCGTTCCCCGGTGACCGGGTGGGTGACGAAGGCCGCCTCGGTCAGCTCGGGTCGGTGCAGGTAGCCCCGGGCCAGGCCGGCACCGCCGATGAAGAGTTCGCCGGGAGCCCCGAGTGGACGGCTGCGCAGCCGCTCGTCGAGGACCCGGACCACGGTGTTGGTCACCGGGCGGCCGATCGGCGGGTGTCCACCACCGACGATCTCGTCGGTGACGGTGGCGTAGACGGTGGTCTCGGTCGGGCCGTACCCGATGAGGAAGCGTTTCTTGCCGCCCCACCGTTCGGCGACGTCGGCCGGGCAGTCCTCGCCACCGGAGCCGAGCACCTCCAGCGTCGGTACGTGTTCCGGGGCGAGGTGGGCCAACAGTGACGGCGGGATGAAGGTGAACGTCACCCGCTGCCGGTTGATCAGCTGCACGATCTCGACGCCACCGGCCAGGTCCGCCGGGGCGGGCACCACCAGGGGTACGCCGCCGAGCAGCGACAGCACCATCTCGAAGACGCTGACGTCGAAGCTGAACGGCGCGAACTGGAGCACCCGGCTCCCGTCGTGCAGTCCGGCGAGGTGGCGGGTCAGGTGCAGGTTCGCCACCGACCGGTGCTCCACGGCGACACCCTTGGGGGTTCCGGTGGAGCCGGAGGTGTAGATGACGTAGGCGAGGTGCTCGGGCCGGCAGCGCACCGGCGGATCGGTGTCGGGGAGTCCGGCCAGGTCAGGGTCGTCGATGGCGACCACGGTCGCCGGGGCGTCGATCCGCTCGCGCAGCGCGGTGGGGGCGAGCAGCACCCGGGCCCGCGAGTCGCTGATCATGAAAGCGACCCGGTCGGCCGGGTAGCTCGGGTCGACCGGCACGTACGCGCCGCCGGCCTTGAGCACGGCCAGAACCGCGACGACCATCTCCACCGACCGGTCGGCGACGATCCCGACCAGGGCGTCCGGTGCCACGCCGAGGTCCACGAGGCGGTGGGCGAGGCGGTTGGCGCGGCCGTTGAGTTCCGCGTAGCTCACCGACTCGTCACCGAAGATCACCGCCGGGTGGTCGGGAGTGGCGGCCACCTGCCGGGCGAAGAGCTCCGGCCAGGTCTCGGTGGGCAGGTCGGCGACCGGGCCCCGGCCCCACTCGGCGAGCTGCGCGGCCTCGGCGGCAGGCAACTCCGGCAGGGCTGCCACGGCCCGCTCCGGGTCGGTCGCGATCTCGGTCAGCAGCATCACCAGGTGGGCGACCATCCGGTCCACGGTCGCCGGGGTGAAGAGGTCGGTGGCGTACTCGGCGACCAGTCGCCACGCCCCGCCGTCGGTGGGAACCACGGTGACGGTGAGGTCCGTCTTGGCAGTGCCCGGGTCGACCTCCAGGGGCTCGGCGGTGATCCCGGCGAACCGGCGGTCGGCGGCGTCGACCCGGTCCACCAGGGCGAACCCGACCTGCGCCAGCGGGGTACGGGAGAGGTCGCGGGTGATGCCGAGCCGCTCCACCAGCACGTCGAAGGGGACCTCCGCGTGGGCGTACGCCGCCAGGCAGGCCCGGCGGACCCGCCCGATCAGCTCGGCCACGCTCGGGTCGCCGGCCAGGTCCGCGCGGAGCACCAGGGTGTTGGCGAGGAACCCGACCAGCGTCTCGGTCTCCGGACGGTCCCGCCCGGAGACCGGCACGGCCACCCCGAAGTCGCTCTGCCCGGCGTACCGGCCGAGCATCAGCTGGTACGCGGCGAGCGCCACCATGAAACCGGTGGCGTCGTACCGCCGGGCCACCCCGGTCAGCCGGTCGACGACCCCGGCCGGCACCTCGGCGTACCGCTGCCCGCCCCGGTTGGTGCGGGTGGCCGGGCGGACCCGGTCGGTGGGCAGGTCCAGCACGGGCAGCCCGGCGAGCCGGTCCACCCAGTGCCGCAGTTCCTCGTCGTGTTCACCCCGCTCCAGGCGGTCCCGCTGCCAGGCGGCGACGTCGGCGTACTGGAGGGCCGGGGCAGGCAGGTCGACCGGCTCCCCGGCCACCCGGGCCCGGTAGGCGGTCACCAGGTCACGGACCAGGACCTGGGTGGAGCCCTGGTCGCCGATGGTGTGGTCGAGGGCGAGCAGCAGGTGGTGTTCCTCGTCGTCGACGCGGAGCAGGGTGACCCGCACCAGCGGCGCGGTACCCAGGTCGAACGGGGCGGTGAGCCGGTCCCTGGTGAGCGCGGCCACCTCGTCCGGCCGGGCGTCGAGCAGCTCCACCGGCACGGTCAGCTCGGGGAGCACCACCTGCACGGGTTCGCCGTCGCGGACGTCGAAGCGGGTGCGCAGCGGCTCGTGCCGGGCCACCACCTCGGCGAACGCGGCGCGGAACCCGTCGACGTCCAACGGGCCGCGCAGGCGCACCGCCGTGCCGATCACGTACGCCCCGCCGCTGGTCGGGTCGAGCTGGTGCAGCAGCCAGAGTCGACGTTGCGCCGGGGAGACCGGCAGCACACCGTCGCGTGGCAGCACCGGGATCGCCGCGGTGGAGCCGCCCTCGTCGGTGCGGAGCAGGCCGGCGAGGGCCGCCACGGTGGGCAGGTCGAACAGTGCCCGCACGCCGGTGTCGACGCCGAGCGCCGCCCGGGTCCGGCTCATCGCCCGGGTGGCGAGCAGCGAGTGCCCGCCGAGGTCGAAGAAGTTGTCGTGCACGCCCAGCCGGTCGACGCCGAGGACCTCACGCCAGATGTCGGCCAGCGTCCGTTCCAGGTCGTCGCGCGGGGCGACGGTGTCGGTCTGGCTGTCGTCACCGGCCCGGGTCGGCTCCGGCAGGGCCCGGACGTCGAGCTTGCCGTTGCCGGTGCGGGGCAGCTCGGCCAGGACGGTGAGGGTGGCCGGGACGAGGTACTCCGGCAACAGCCGTCGGGCGTGCTCGCGCAACGCCGCCGAGGTCGGGGCGGCGTCGGGGCGGGGCACCACGTACCCGGCGAGTTCGGTGTCGTCGGCGCGCCCGGCGCGGGCCACCACGACCGCGTCGGCCACCTCGGGGTGCTCGCGCAGCACCGCCTCCACCTCACCCGGCTCCACCCGGAAACCCCGGATCTTCACCTGGGTGTCGGTGCGGCCGAGGAAGTCGAGCGTGCCGTCGGGCAGCCAGCGGGCCCGGTCACCGGTGCGGTAGAGCCGCTCGCCGGTGTGCGGATCGGTGACGAAGCGTTCGGCGGTCAGCTCGGGGCGGCCGGCGTAACCGAGGGAGACCCCCGGTCCGCCGATGGCGACCTCGCCGGGCCCGCCGAGGGGCACCGGCCGCAGCGCCGGGTCGAGCAGGAGGATCCGCAGGTCGGGCAGAGGACGGCCGACCCGGTTACGGTTCGGCTCGGCCAACTCGGTGGCGCGGACCCGGTGGAAGGTGGCGTGCACGGTGGTCTCGGTGGTGCCGTACATGTTGACCAGTTCGGGCTGGTCGTCGCCGTACCGGTCGAACCAGCCGGCCAACGCGCGGACTTCGAGGGGCTCTCCGGCGAAGACCACGTAGCGCAACGCGGCCAGCCGGTCCGCGGCGGTTGCCTCCACGGTGGTGAGCTGCCGGAACGCGGTCGGGGTCTGACTGAGCACGGTGACCCGGTGCCGGGCCAGCAGCGCCCGCAGCTCTGCCGGTTCCCGGCTGGCCAGGTAGGGCACGACGACCACCCGGCCGCCGGTGAGCCAGGCCCCCCACAGCTCGAAGACCGACACGTCGAAGGCGACCGGGTGGAACATGCTCCACACGTCGTCGGGGCCGAGGCGGAAGAGGGTGGCGGCGCCGGTGACCAGCCGGACCACGTTGCGGTGGGTGACCATGACGCCCTTGGGGCGACCGGTGGAGCCCGAGGTGTAGATCAGGTAGGCGACGTCGTCGGGGTCCTCCGGGGCGCGGTCGGCCGCCGTCGCGACGGGCGCAAAGGTGGTGGGGGCGACGACCGGGCCGGTGAATCCCGCGAGGTCCGCGTCGGCGACCAGTGCGGTGACCCCGGCGTCGTCGAGGACGTAGCGCATCCGCTCCGCCGGCCAGGCCGGGTCCAGCGGCACGTACGCGGCCCCGGCGTCGAGCACGCCGAGGACGGCGACCAGCAGGTCCAGCGAGCGGTCCAGGTGGATGCCGACCCGGTCGCCGCGGGCCACGCCGGCAGCGTGTAGCCGCCCGGCCAGGTCGGCTGCCCGGTCCCGCAGCTCGGCGTAGCCGATCCGGTCGTTCCCGCACTCGGCGGCGACCGCGTCGGGGGTACGCGCGGCCTGCTCGCGGAAACGGGTGAGCAGACCGGGCGTCTCCGGCTGGGGTGTGGTGCGGACCCACTCGTCGAGCAGGAGCCGTCGTTCGTCCTCGGTGAGCGGGGCCAGTTCGCCGAGGCGACGACCCGGGTCACCGGACAGGTCGGCCAGGATCAGCCGGTACTGGGCGATCATCCGGTCCACCGTCGCCGGATCGAAGAGTTCGCGGTCGTACTCGACGCGCAGGCGCAGCCCGTCGTCGTCGGGAACGAGCATGATCGACAGGTCGAACTGGGCGGTGCCCGGCCGCAGGTCCACCGGGGTCACCACGGCCTCACCCATCGCGCGCGCCGCCGCCGGGGTGTTCTGCACCGCGAAGAGGACGTTGAACAGCGGGGTCTGCGCCCGGTCCCGGACCGGGCGCAGCCGCTCCACCAACAGGTCGAACGGGACGTCGGCGTGCGCGTACGCGTCCAGGCAGGTGTCCCGGACCCGGTCGAGCAGCTCCCCCACGGTCGGGTCACCGGTCAGGTCGGCGCGCAGCACCAGGTTGTTGACGAAGAACCCGACCAGCCCCTCCAGCTCGGTGCGGGGCCGCCCGGCGACCGGCGAGCCGACCGCGAAGTCGGTCTGCCCGCTGTACCGGCCGAGCAGGAGCTGACAGGCGGCCAGCCCGACCATGAAGAGGGTGGCCGAGCGACGGCGGCCCGCCTCGGTGGCCCGCGCGACCAGGTCGGCGGGGATCCGGTCCCAGCGCAGGTCACCGGTGTAGGCGCGGCTGACCGGGCGGGGCCGGTCGGTGGGCAGGTCCAGGGTGGGCAGGTCGGCGAGGCGCTCCCGCCAGTGCTCGACCTGGGCGGTGGCCCCCTCGCCGGCGGTCCACTGCCGCTGCCAGGCGGCGTAGTCGCCGTACTGGACGGGCAGGCCGGGAAGCCCGGCGGCGGTCGGGTCGGCCCCGGCCACGTACGCGGCCACCAGGTCCCGGGCCAGGATCTGCACCGACCAGCGGTCACAGATCGCGTGGTGCAGCGCCAGGTGCAGCACGTGCTCCCGGTGGGTCAGCCGGATCAGGGTGGCCCGCAGCAGCGGCGCGACGGTCAGGTCGAAGGGGCGACCGGAGAGCCCGTCGAGAGTCTCGGCGAGGGTGTCGGCGTCGGCCGCCTCCACCCGATCCAGCGGTACCACCAGCGCGGGTGCCACCACCTGCACCGGTTCCCCGTCGGCCTCGTGGAACGACGTCCGCAGCGTCTCGTGCCGGGCCACCACCGCGTTCAGCGCCCGGTGCAGGGCGTCCGGGTCCAGCGGGCCGGTCAGCCGGACCGCGCTGTCGACCGCGTACGCCCCGGCGCTGCCCGGGTCGAGCTGGTCGAGGAACCACAGCCGCCGCTGCCCGGAGGAGGCGGGCAGCACCCACCGGCCGGACAGGTCCCCACCGACCTGCGGCATGCGGAACTGCGCGGCGATCGGCGGCAGCTCGACCGGGGTCGGGCCGGCGGCCTGCTCCGGGGCCGGGTCGGAGCCAGTCCGGGCGGGCTGCGGCAGGGCAGCGGCGAGAGCGGCCACGGTGGGCCGGGCGAAGACCGTCCGCACCGGCAGGTCGGTCGCCAGGGCGTCCCGGACCCGGGCCACCAGCCGGGTGGCGAGCAGGGAGTGCCCACCGAGGGCGAAGAAGTCGTCGTCGCGGCCCACCCGGTCGAGGGTGAGCACGTCGGCGAAGATGCCGGCGACGGTCTGTTCGACCGGGCCACGCGGCTCGACGTAGGTACCGATGTCGGGGCGGAGCCCGTCCGGGGCGGGAAGCTTCGCGCGGTCGACCTTGTTGCGGTTGGCGGTCAGCGGCAGGGCGTCGAGGAGCACCAGCGCCGCGGGGACCATGTAGTCGGGGAGCCGGTCCCGGCAGGCGGCGTGCAGCTCGTGGGTGAGCGCGACGCGGTCGGCGCCGTCCGGGTCGTGCAGGTCGGCGTAGCCGACGAGGCGTTGGTCGCCGGGGCGGTCCTCCCGAACCACCACCACCGCGTCCCGCACCCCCGGATGCCCCCGCAACACCGACTCGATCTCCCCCAACTCGATCCGGTGCCCCCGCACCTTCACCTGGAAATCGACCCGCCCCAGAAACTCCAACCCACCATCAGCCCGCCACCGCACCACATCACCCGTCCGATACACCCGCGCACCGGACACCTCCGGATGCCCCACGAACCGCTCCGCCGTCAACTCCTCCCGACGCCAGTAACCCGCCGCGACCCCCGCACCACCGATCCACAACTCACCCGGCACCCCCACCGGCACCCGACGACCACCCGCATCCACCACCAACAACTCCGTGTTCGCCACCGGAACACCCAACGGCAACGAACCCTCCCCACCCACCACCCGGTACACCGTCGACCACACCGTCGTCTCCGTCGGCCCGTACAGGTGCCACACGGTGGCGCCGAGGTCGTGCAGCCAGTGCGCCAGGTCCGTGGGGACCTTCTCCGCGCCGGCCAGGGCGGTGAAGCCGGCCGGTGGTCGCCAGCCGGCCTGCTGGAGCAGCCGCCAGGTGGTGGGGGTGCCCTGGAGGTAGGTGACGCCGCTGCGGGCCAGCCGCTCGGCGAGGCGTTCGCCGTCCACGACGGTGTCGTGCGGGATCATCTCGATCCGCGCGCCGGCCACCAGGGGCAGGTAGACGTCGAGGACCGGCATGTCACAGGAGATGGTGTTCGCCGCGCCGACCACCGCGTCGGTCGGCATGCCGGGGCGCTCGGCCATGGTGAGCAGGAAGTTGACCACCGGTCGGTGCGGCAGCAGCACCCCCTTGGGGCGCCCGGTGGAGCCGGAGGTGTAAATGACGTACGCGAGGTCGTCCTGGCCGGGGCCGTCGGGGAGCGGGTCGACGGGGCGCTGCGCCACAGCCGACCAGTCGGTGTCGAGCCGGAGCACCCGGACCGCCCCGGGCAGCGGCTGCGGCAGGAGCCCGACCAGGTTCTCCTGGGTGAGCACCGCCGTCGCGCCGGAGTCGTCGAGGATGAACGCGATCCGGTCGGCCGGGAAGTCCTTGTCGATCGGCACGTACGCGGCCCCGGCGCGGAGCACACCGAGGAGCGCGACCAGCACCTCGCAGGAGCGCTCAGCGAGCAGCGCCACCTTGTCGCCCCGGCCCACCCCGAGGGCACGCAGGTGGTGGGCGAGCTGGTGGGCCCGCGCGTCCAGCTCGGCGTAGCTGAGCCGGGTGGTGTCGTCGGCGACGGCGATCCGGTCGGCGTGCCGGGCGAAACCCGCGCTGACGTACCGGTCGACGCTGGTCTCGGGAATCTGGGGACGGGTCCCGGTGCCCCAGCGGGTCAGCCGGGCCCGTTCCTCGGGCGGGAGCGCCGGCAGCGTCGACAGCGGACGGTCGACGCCGTCGGCGAACGCGGTCAGCACCATCCGGTAGTGGGCGAGCAGCCGGTCCACGGTGTCGGCGTCGAAGAGATCGGTGTTGTACTCGGCGACGACCCGCTGGGCGGTGCTCTCCGGCCCGGTGGGGAAGACGGTGAAGGTCAGGTCGTACTTGGCGGTGGTCTCCGGGGCGCGCAGCGGGGTGGCGGTCAGCGCGCCGAGGCGCAGCGACGGCGCCGGCAGGTGCGCGGCGATGAACATGACCTGGAAGAGCGGGCTGTGTGCCAGATCGCGCTCCGGGCGCAGCCGCTCGACCAGCCGTTCGAACGGCACGTCGGCGTGGGCGTACGCGTCCAGGCAGACCGCCCGGACCCGGTCGACCAGCTCGCCGACGGTGGGGTCGCCACCGAGGTCGGTGCGGAGCACCAGATTGTTGGTGAAGTAGCCGATAAGCGGCTCCAGCTCGGGGCGGTACCGGCCGGAGATCGGCGAGCCGACCGGCACGTCCTCGGTGCGGCAGTAGCGGGAGAGGGTGAGCGCGTAACCGGCGAGCAGCGCCATGAAGAGGGTGCCGCCGCGCGCGGCGGCGAGCCCGGTGAGCCGGTCGACCAGCTCCGCCGGCAGCTCCGCCTGCCGGGTCGCGCCCCGGTGGGTCAGGACCGCCGGGCGGGCCCGGTCGGTGGGCAGGTCGAGCACCGGCACGTCGGCGAGCTGGGTACGCCAGAAGTCGAGCTGCCGTTCCTCGGCCGGCCCGCCGGCCCACTCCTGCTGGGCGTCGGCGTAGTCGCCGTACTGGACGGGCAGGTCGGGCAGGGTCGGCTCGTTCCCCGCGGCCAGGGCGGTGTACGCAGTGGAGAGTTCGGTGGTGAGGGCCTCCACAGCGAGCCGGTCCCCGACGGCGTGGTGCAGGGTGACCAGCAGCGCGGCGTCGTCCGGTCCGCAGATGGCGAGGGTGATTCGCAGCAGCGGTGGCACGGCCAGATCGAACGGGCCGACGGCCTCCGCCCGGAGCAGCTCGGCCAGGGCCGCCTCGGGGTCACCGGCGGCGCGCAGGTCCACCTCGGTCAGCGGCGTGGGGACGTGTGGGTGGACCACCTGCACCGGCTCACCGTCGACGGCGGCGAACCCCGTCCGCAGCGACTCGTGCCGCTCGACGAGCAGCGCGACCGCGCGGTGCAGGGCGGGCACGTCGAGCGGACCGCGCAGCCGCAGCGCCCCGTAGAGGTGGTAGGCGGTGGCGGTGGCCGGCTCGAACTCGGTCAGGAACCAGACCCGCCGCTGCTGGAAGGAGGCGGGGAACCGGATCGTGCCGTCGGCTTCGGGGTGGCGGACGCCACGCCGGACCGCCGGGGCCGACCCGCCGACCGGCGACGCGTCGGTGGGCCGGGTGTCGGCCGGGGACGCGCCGGGCAGGGCGGCGGCGAGACCGGCGACGGTGGGCCGGGCGAAGACCGTCCGCACCGGCAGGTCCACCCCGAGCGTGGCGGCGATCCGACCGATCACCCCGGTGGCGAGCAGCGAGTGCCCGCCGAGGGTGAAGAAGTCGTCGTCGCGGCCGACCCGGTCCACGCCGAGCACGTCGGCGAAGATCCCGGCGACGGTCTCCTCGACCGGGCCGCGCGGGGCGACGTACGTGCCCTCGCGACGGGCCGGGTCGGGTGCGGGCAGCGCCCGCCGGTCGATCTTCCCGTTCGGGGTGAGCGGCAACGCGGCCAGTGGCACGAAGACCGCCGGCACCATGTACTCGGGCAGCCGGTCCCGGCAGGCGGCGCGCAGGTCGTCGTCGGAGACCGGACCGCCGACGTGGTAGGCGACGAGGCGTTGGTCGCCGGGGCGGTCCTCCCGAACCACCACCACCGCGTCCCGCACCCCCGGATGCCCCCGCAACACCGACTCGATCTCCCCCAACTCGATCCGGTGCCCCCGCACCTTCACCTGGAAATCGACCCGCCCCAGAAACTCCAACCCACCATCAGCCCGCCACCGCACCACATCACCCGTCCGATACACCCGCGCACCGGACACCTCCGGATGCCCCACGAACCGCTCCGCCGTCAACTCCTCCCGACGCCAGTAACCCGCCGCGACCCCCGCACCACCGATCCACAACTCACCCGGCACCCCCACCGGCACCCGACGACCACCCGCATCCACCACCAACAACTCCGTGTTCGCCACCGGAACACCCAACGGCAACGAACCCTCCCCACCCACCACCCGGTACACCGTCGACCACACCGTCGTCTCCGTCGGCCCGTACAGGTTCCAGACGGCGGCGCCGGTGCCGGCCAGGGTGTGGGCCAGCTCGGGCGGGAAGACCTCGCCGCCGCACCAGACGGCGAAGCCGGGCGCGGGTCGCCAGCCGGCGGCCAGCAGCAGCTTCCAGGTGCCCGGGGTGGCCTGCGCGACCGTCGCGCCGACCTCGCTCAGGTGGGCGGCGAGTCGCGTGCCGTCGCCGGCCACCTCCCGGGGTACGACGTCGACCCGACCGCCGGCCAGCAGCGGGCCGAAGAGCTCCAGGGCGGCGATGTCGAAGGAGAGGGTGGTGAGCGCGGCGAGCACGTCGTCGCGGCCCAGTCCCGGCCGTTCGGCCATGGTGGCGAGGAGGTTGAGCAACGCGCCGTGCGGCACCGCGACCCCCTTCGGGGTACCGGTGGAGCCGGAGGTGTAGATGACGTACGCGATGTCGTCGGCGGCGGGCGTGGCGGGCCAGTCGCCGGCGGCGGGCAGGTCGGCGTCGGGGTGCGCCCGGCCGGTGCCGTCGGCGGCGGGCAGGTCGGCGTCGACGCGGAGCAGCGGGGTCCCCGCCGGCAGGGCGTCGGCGGTGGTGGCGTCGGCGAGGACGAGCGTCGCCCCGCTGTCGGCGAGCACGAACCGCACCCGGTCGACGGGGAGTGCCACGTCGATCGGCAGGTACGCGGCCCCGGCGCCGAGCACGCCGAGGAGGGTGGCGGGCAGGTCCACGTCCCGCCCGACGGCCACCCCGACGAGCTGCCCCGGGGTGACCCCGGCGGCGCGCAGGGCGGTGGCGATCCGGCGGGCCCGGCCGACCAGTTCGCCGTAGCTGAGGCGGCCGGAGACCCCGGTCACCGCGGTCCGGTCGGTGTCGGCGTCGGCGTGCGCGGCGACCAGTTCCGGCAGGGTCCGCGCCGGCACCGGCCGGGACGCACCCCGTCCCCAGGTGGTGAGCTGTTCGCGTTCGGTCTCGGTGAGCAGCGGCAGCGCGCTGATCGGCCGGTGCGGGTCGGCCACCGCGCCGTCGAGGACCATCCGCAGGTGGGCCAGGAGCCGCTGAGCGGTGGCCGGGTCGAAGAGCGCCGTGTTGTACTCCACGGTCACGTTGAGCCCGCCGTCGGCGCGGGGCACACAGGTGACGAAGAGGTCGAACTTCGCGGTGCCCGGGTCCACCCGGAACAGCTCGGCGGTGATCCCGCTGGCGGTCAGCGCCGGCAGTGGCACGTTGCCGAAGACGAACATCACCGAGAAGAGCGGGCTGCGGGCCAGATCCCGGTCCGGGCGGACCCGCTCGACGACCCGTTCGAAGGGCACGTCGGCGTTGGCGTACCCGTCGAGGCAGGTGGCACGGACCCGGTCGAGCAGTTCGGCGAAGCTCGGGTCCGCGCCGGCGTCGACGCGCAGCGGCAGGTTGTTGACGAAGAAGCCGATCAGGTGTTCCACCTCGGCTGCGCGGCGACCGGCGACCGGGGTGCCGATCGCCAGGTCGTCCTGGCCGCTGTGCCGGGCCAGGACGGTGGCGAAGCCGGCGAGCACGGTCATGAAGAGGGTGGCCTGGTGGTCGCGGCCGAGGTGTTCCAGGTCGGCGACGAGCCCGGCCGGGAACGCCTCGGTGACGGTGGCCCCGTCGAAGGTCTGCGTCGCGGGGCGGGGCCGGTCGGTGGGCAGTTCCAGCGGGGGAAGCCCGGCCAGCCGGTCGGCCCAGTAACCGAGCTGGCCGTCCTCCTCTTCGCCGCCGACCCATTCGCGCTGCCAGGCGGCGAAGTCCCCGTACTGGATGGGCAGCTCGGGCAGGGCCGGCTCGACCCCGGCCAGCGCGGCGTCGTACGCGGTCAGCAGCTCGCGGACGAAGACCGCGCCGGACCACTGGTCGTAGACGGCGTGGTGGAAGGCGACCAGGAGCACCCGGTCGCCATCGGCGATGTCCAGGAGGGTGGCCCGGAACAGCGGCGGCCGGGTCACCTCGATCCTGCGGCGGAGCAGCTTCCGGATCCGTCCGGCGAGGCGCTGGTGCACCTCGTCGGTGGGCAGACCCGGCGGCACCAGGTCGGCGACGTCGATCCGCTCGATCGCGACGGTGAGGCTGGTCGAGACGGCCTGGACCGGTTCGGAGTCGACCAGGACCAGGCCGGTACGGAGCGTCTCGTGCCGGGCGACCAGGGTGTCCAGCGCCCGCTGGAGCGCCGGGACGTCCAGCTCACCCCGGATGCGCAGTGCGCCGTGCTCCACGTAGGAGGCGCTGCTGTCGGGCTCCAACAGGTCCAGGAACCAGAGCCGCCGCTGCCCGAACGAGGTCGGCAGCAGGTACGCCTCCCGGGTGCGGGCCGGGGTTTCTTCGACGCTCACGCGGACACTCCTCGCTGCGTGGGGTACGGACGGTCAGACCTGCCGGGCGAGCCGGGGCTGACGGGCGATCACCGGGGCGGCCGGGCGGGACGCGAGCCCGTCGATGACGTGCGCCAGGTCGGCCAGGACCGGCCGGTCGAACAGGGTGCGGACGGGCACCTCGACGCCGAGCACGCCGCGCAGCTTGAACGCCACCCGGGTGGCGAGCAGGGAGTGCCCGCCGAGGGCGAAGAAGTCGTCGTGCACGCCGACCTTCTCCACGCCGAGGATCTCCCGCCAGGCGGCGGCGACCGCCTCCTCGGTCCCGGTGCGCGGGGCCACGTACTCCCGGCCGAGGTCGGGGCGGGCGCCGTCGAACTGGGGCAGGGCCGACCGGTCGGTCTTGCCGTTCGGGGTCAACGGGAACCGCTCCAGCGTCACCACGTGCGCCGGCACCATGTACTCCGGCAACAGGGCGCGCAGTTCGGTGGTCAGCGCGGCGTCCGGCACGGACGCACCGTCGGCCGGCACCACGTACGCCACCAGGCGGGTGTCGCCGGCGATCTCCCTCGGCAGAACCACGGCGTCGGCGATGTCGGGCCGGTCCCGCAGCACCGCCTCGATCTCGCCCGGCTCGACGCGGAAGCCCCGGATCTTCACCTGCTGGTCCGCGCGACCGAGGAACTCCAGTTCACCGTCGTCGGTCCAGCGGGCGAGGTCACCGGAGCGGTACATCCGCTGCTCGCCCTCACCGGCGTACAGGTCGGGCAGGAAGCGCTCGTAGGTCAGCCGCGGGAGGTTCTGGTAGCCGACGGC